>JAIYCD010000177.1 GCA_027488195.1 Acetobacteraceae bacterium
ACCAACCCCGAGCATCCGCCTCTGTTTCTCTCGAACTACGTCACCATCAACATGCTCGACACTCTGCGCCGCCTGCCCGGCGTAGGCGATGTGCAGATGTTCGGCGCGCAGGACTACTCGATGCGCGTCTGGTTCGAGGTGGACCGGCTGAACAACCTCAACGTCTCGCCTTCCGAGATCATCGCCGCGATCCAGGCGCAGAACATCCAGGCGGCGGCGGGGCGCATCGGCGCCCGGCCCATTGGCGATGACCAGCAATTCCAGTTCAACATCCAGACCCAGGGCCGGCTGATCACGCCCGAGGAATTCGGCGCCATCGTCATCCGCGCCAATCCGGACGGCTCGGTGCTGCGCGTGCGCGATGTGGCGCGGGTGGAGCTGGGTGCGGCCAGCATGGATGTGGAGGCGCGGCTGAACGGGCGTGCCAGCATCACGATGGGCATCTACCTCTCGCCCGGCGCCAATGCGGTGCAGGTGGCGCAGCTTGTCACCCGCACGCTGGCGACCATGGGCCAGCGCTTCCCCGAGGGGATGTCGAGCACCGTCATCTACGACACCTCCACCTTCGTGACCGATACGATTTATGAGGTGATCAAGACGCTGATCGAGGCCTTCATCCTCGTCGTCATCGTGGTCTACCTGTTCCTGGGTTCGCTGCGGGCCACCATCATTCCCACCATCGCCGTCCCGGTCTCGCTGATCGGCACCTTCGCGGTGCTCTTCGCCCTGGGCTATTCGGCCAACACCATCTCGCTGCTCGCCATGGTGCTGGCCATCGGCATCGTGGTGGATGACGCGATCGTGGTGGTGGAAAACGTCGAGCGCGTGATGGAGGAGGAGCCCGACCTCACGCCGGCCGAGGCCACCAACAAGGCGATGGGCGAGATCACGGCGCCGATCATCGCCATCACGCTGGTGCTGCTCTCGGTCTTCGTGCCAATCGGCCTCATCTCCGGCGTCTCGGGCGTGCTCTTCCAACAATTCGCGGTGACGATCAGCGTCGCCATGATCATCTCGGCGATCAATGCGCTGACCTTGTCGCCCGCGCTCTGCGCCATCGTGCTGCGGCATGAGGGGGAGAAGCGCGGCCCCATCAAGTATGTGCTGCGCGCCATCGACAAGGTGCGCGACGGCTATGCCTGGATCGTGGGCCGGCTGGTGCGCGTCGCCTTCCTCTCCATCATCCTGACCGGCGTCTTCGCCTGGGGCATCTTCTCGCTCGGCAGCCGCACGCCGCAGGGCTTCCTGCCGAATGAGGACCAGGGCGCCTTCTTCGTGCAGCTCCAGCTGCCGCAAGGTTCCTCGGTCGCCCGCACGCGCGAGGCGGCGATCCAGGTCGAGGCGTTCCTCCGCCAGAACCCGGCGATCGAGAACATCCTCGCCATCATCGGCTTCTCCTTCATCGATGGCGGCGCGCAGTCCAACTCGGCCTTCCTGGTCGCGCGCATGAAGCCCTTCGAGGATCGCAAGACGGTGGAGGCCAGCGTCTTCACCGGCATCCGCTCCATCTTCGGCTTCGCGGCGGGCTTCCGGGTGGCGAATGTGTTTGCCTTCAACGTGCCGCCCATCCTGGGCCTCGGCACCGGCGGCGGCTTCGAATACCAGCTGCAGGATTTCGAGGGGCGCGACCCCGTGCAACTGGGCGGCGCCATGATGGGCATGATGATCGCGGCCAACCAGGACCCGCGGCTGGTCAGCGTCTTCTCCACCTTCTCGCCCACCACGCCCTCGCTCTATCTCGATGTGGATCGCGACAAGGCGCAGGCGCTGGGGGTGCGCATCAGCGACATCTTCACGACGCTCCAGGCCTCGCTCGGCGGCTTCTACGTGAATGACTTCAACCTGTTCGGCCGCACCTGGCAGGTGAACATCCAGGCCGAGGCGGTGGACCGCGACGACATCCCCGACATCTGGCGCCTGCAGATCCGCAATTCGCGCGGGCAGATGGTGCCGCTGCGGGCCGTGGCCGATGTGCGCGTCATCCTCGGGCCGCAGACCATCCAGCGCTACAACAACGTCCGCAGCGTGACGCTGAACGGCCAGGGAAGGCCGGGCATTTCCTCAGGCGATGCCATGGCGGCGATGGAGGAGATCTCCGGCCGCGTGCTGCCCACCGGCTACAGCTTCGACTGGACGGGCACCGCCTATCAGGAGAAGCAGGCGGCGGGGCAGACCGGGGCGCTGATCGCGCTCGCGCTGCTCTTCGCCTATCTCTTCCTGGTCGCGCTCTATGAGAGCTGGACGATCCCGGTGCCGGTGCTGCTCTCGGTCGCGGTGGGGGGCTTGGGATCCTTCGGGGCGCTGGTCATCGCGGGGCTGCCGCTGAACGTCTATGCGCAGATCGGGCTGGTCGTGCTCATCGCGCTGGCGGCCAAGAACGGCATCCTGATCATCGAATTCGCGAAGGAGCAGCGCGAGAAGGGGCTTTCCATCCGCGAGGCCGCGGTGCTCGGCTCGAAGATGCGGTTCCGCGCGGTGATGATGACGAGCTTCGCCTTCATCCTGGGCCTGGTGCCGCTGATCACGGCGACGGGTGCGGCCGCCCTCTCACGCCAGGCGGTGGGGCTGCCGGTGTTCGGCGGCATGCTGGCCGCCTCCATCATCGGCATCTTCATGATCCCGATGCTCTATGTGGTGTTCCAGTCGCTGCGCGAGCGGGTGAAGGGCTGGCTCGGCGTGGGCAAGACGGAGGACGCGAAGGCGCATTGAGGGGAAGGGCGGCCCCAACTCCGCCGCCCGCGCATGCTTCTCAGAACCACCCGGCCGCAAGGCGGCCGGCGCCGCCCAGCCGGACGTCTCACCCAGCGCAACCGCCGCCCGGCGTCTGAGGGCGTTAAATCTGGCTCTCTTCGCGCTTTTCGGCGAGGTCGCTCCATTCCGGCCATTTCTTGCGCACCACCGGGCTGTCCGGCGCATAGGCGTGGCAGGTGCCGAGCAGCGCGGGGCGCTTGCGCGGCGCGCCCGTGGCCTCGGCCTGGCGCTGGGCGGCCTGGCGGCGGCTGCGCAGCGGCCACATGGTCTGGAAGGCGACGGTGCCCATCTGCGCCAGCACCTCGCGCAGATGGGTGCAGCCCAGCACGCCGCCCACGCGCTCATTCACCGCGCGGTTGAAGCCGGGGCCGATGGACAGCCCCGCGAGATTGGCGAAGGCCGGCGTGGCCCCTGTGCAGACGGCGAAGGGCGTGTGGTCCGAGGCGGCCTCGCAGGCGATGATCAGCATGTCCTGGTTGATGGTCATGCGGATCCACATGCCGTGGATCGGGTCGCCCGGGCCGACCTGGCCGCGATGCTCGGAGGGGAAGCCATAAGTCTTGGTGTCGGTCAGATGGGCCTCGATGTCCACGAGACCGTCCTCGCGCACATAGCCGCGCAGCTGGATGTCGCGCAGATGTTCGAGCTTGCGGGGAGCGGGGGCGGAAAGGGGCATCGGCCAGAGATAGGCGCTTGATGCGCGCGCGGAAAGGGCGGGCTGCCTTGCACGTCTGGCGGCACCCGCCTCCCCGTGGTAGCGCCCCCCATCCGCATTGACCAAAGGCGATCCCATGTCCGACCAGCCCCTCCCCTCCGCGAATGGCAGCACCGGCCAGGAGCAGATGCCGATCGTGCTCAACATCCAGTTCACCAAGGACCTCTCCTTCGAAGTGCCCGGCGCGCCGGGCATCTTCGCGACGCTGCGCGAGCAGCCGCGCGTGGACCTGGCGCTGGACGTCCAGGCCCGCCCGATCCAGGAGGGCGAGAATGTCTTCGAGGTCTCGCTGATGATCCGCGCCGACGCGAAGGTGGGCGAGACGCCCTGCTTCATCGCGGAGCTCACCTATTGCGGCATCTTCACCATCAACGTCCCGCAGGAGCATCTGGAGCCGGTCCTCCTGGTGGAATGCCCGCGCCTGCTCTTCCCCTTCGCCCGCAACATCCTGGCCGATGTGACGCGCGAGGGTGGCTTCCCGCCGGTGATGCTGAACCCGATCGATTTCGTGCAGCTTTGGCAGAATCGCCGCGCCCAGCCCGTCGGCACGGCGTGACGCCCAAAAAGGTTGCACGGCGTGACGCCTAACGAGGTTGCACGGCGTGACGCCCAACGAGGTTGCACGGCGTGAATTCTGTCCCGGCGGGCCGGCCCGCCGGGAAAACTGGATTTATGAATTTGGTCTGCCTTCGCAATCATAAATTTATAAAAAAAATACACGCAAGACTTGCACTCAGGTAAATTCACTCGCTCTAATTCAGCCAACGGTCACCAGGGTTACCGAATGGCTCCGATGCGCCTCGCTTCGCCGGCTCTACCGGTCCGGCCTTCGCCGACGGGCGCGGCAGTCGCACTTCCGCTCTCCCCACCGCATCTGGCGGGGAGTGAGCTGGACATGTTGCGTCTCTCCCTCGAATCCGGCTGGCTCGCCCCCGCAGGCCCCGATCTCCTGGCTTTCGAGGGCGAGATCGCCGCCGTGGCGCGCCTGCCGCATGCGCTCGCCACCAGCTCAGGCACGGCGGCGCTGCATCTGGGCTACCGCCTGCTCGGCGTGCAGCCGGGCGATGAGATCTGGGCGCCCAGCCTGACCTTCGTCGCCACCGTCGCGCCGGCCGTGCAGATGGGTGCCACGCCCCGCTTCCTCGACGTGGATTCCACCTCCTGGACGCTCGACCCCCATATGCTGCGCGAGGAGCTGGCCGCCGCCGCCCGGCGCGGCCGCCTGCCCCGCTGCGTGGTGCCGGCCGACCTCTACGGCCAGCCGGCCAACATGCCCGCCATCCGCGAGGCCTGCGACGCCTGGGGCGTGCCGATTCTCTCGGACAGCGCCTGCTCGCTCGGCGCCATGCAGCATGGCCACCCGGCCGGGCATGGGGCGAAGCTGATGGCGCTCAGCTTCAACGGAAACAAGATCGTGACCGCCGGCGGCGGCGGCGCGCTGCTCTCGGCGGATGCCGGGTTGATCGCCCAGGCGCGCGCGCTCGCCACCCAGGCGAAGGAGCCGACGGTCCATTACCAGCACGAGACGACGGGCTTCAACTACGCCATGAGCTCGCTGCTGGCCGCCGTCGGCCGCGCGCAATTGCCGAGCCTGGCCGAGCGCGTGACGGCCCGCCGCGCCAACTTCGCGCGCTACGCCAAGGCGCTCGGCCCGCTGCCCGGCCTGAGTTTCATGCCCGAGCCCGCCTGGGCGCATTCCTCCCGCTGGCTGACGGCCATCCTGGTGGACCCCCGCGCCTTCGGCACGGATCGCGAGGCGCTGCGCCGCGCGCTGGCCGAGGAAGGCATCGAGAGCCGCCCGGTCTGGAAGCCGCTGCACCTCCAGCCCGCCTTCCGCGACGCGCCGGTGGTGGGTGGCACGGTGGCGGCGGCGCTGTTCGAGCAGGGGCTCTGCCTCCCCTCCGGCAGCGGCATGAGCCCGGCCGACCAGGCGCGCGTCATCGGCATCATCCACGCCCTGCACCAGCGGTGACGCCACGGCTTGTCGCGGATTCTCTACCTCCACCAGCATTTCTCCACCCCCGCCGGCGCCACCGCCACGCGCAGCCACGCCTTCGCGCGCGCCCTCGCCCAGGCCGGGCATGCGGTGACGCTGGCCTGCGGGCAATGGCAGGGCGCGGTGACGGGCCTCTCCGGCCCCTTCCGGCGCGGCGCGCGCCAGGGCCGCGTGGCCGGCTTCGAGGTGGTGGAATGGGCCATCCCCTGCGGCAATGCGATGGGCGAGGCGGCGCGCATCGCGGCCTTCCTGCGCTATGCCATCCGCGCCACGCGGCTGGCCCGCCGCCCGGGGTGGGACCTCATCATCGCCAGCTCCACGCCGCTCACCGTGGCGCTGCCGGCCCTGCTGGCGCGCGGCACGCCCTTCCTCTTCGAGATCCGCGACCCCTGGCCCGAATTGCCGGCCGCGATGGGGCTGCGCCGGCCGCTCATGCTGCGGGGCATGGAACGCCTGGCCCGCGCCGCCTGCCGTGACGCCGCCGCCGTGGTGGCCCTGACCGAGGGCATGGGCGAGACGGCGCTCAAGCGCGGCACGCCCGCCGCACGGCTGCACATCATCGGCCAGGGCTGCGACCTCGACCTCTTCGGCCCGCAGATCCGCGCCTTCCGGCCCGATGCGGCCGGCCCCGGCGAGATGCTGGCCGTCTATGCCGGCGCGCATGGCCGCGCCAATGGCCTGCATCACCTCCTGGAGGTGGCGAGCCTGCTCCAGGCCGAGCGCCGCATCCGCCTGCTGCTGGTGGGCGAGGGCAGCGAGAAGCCGGCCCTGATGGCGGAAGCGGCGGCGCGCGGGTTGCGCAACCTCACCTTCCTCGACCCCATGCCGAAGCCCGAACTCGCGCGGCTGCTGGCCGGCAGCCAGGTGGGGCTGCTCTGCCTCGCCCCCGTGCCCGAATTCGCGGAATGGACCGCGCCGAACAAGCTGATGGATTATCTCGCGGCCGGGCGGCCCGTGCTCTCCAACGTGCCGGGCGAGGCGGCGCGGCTGCTGGCGGCGGGCGGCTGCGGCGAAACGCATGCGGCGGCGCAGGCCATGGCGGATGCACTCAGCCGCCTCTCGGCCCAGCCCACGCAACGCGAGGCGATGGGCCTGGCCGCCCGGCGTCTGGCCGAGCGGCGGCATGACCGGCGCCTGCTGGCGGCGCGCTTCGTCGCCACCGTGGAGGGCATGTTGGCATGATCCTCCTCCTCTCCGCCGCGCATACGAGCGACGACATGCGCGTGGTCCGCAAGGAGGGCGAAAGCCTCGCCGCGGCGGGCTGGGCGGTCACGCATCTCTCGCCCGCGCCGGCACGCCCCATCGGCGCCGTCGCGGTGGAGACGGTGCCCGGCGCGGCCCGCCGGCGCCGCTGGTGGGCGCTCTATGCGCGCGCCGTGGCGCTCAGCCCCCGCGTGATCCACGCCTCCGAGCCCGATGCCTGGATCATCGGCTGGCTCGCCGCCCGCCGCACCGGCGCCAGGCTCGTGCTGGATGTGCATGAGCATTATCCCTCGCGGCTCGATGCGCGGCTGCCACCCTGGCTGCGCCCCCTGGCGCAGGGCGCGATCCGCCGCGTGATGCGGGCGCTGGGCCGCCGCGCCGATGCCGTGGTGCTGGCGAAGGACGGCCTGGCGGAGGACTTCCCCGGCGCCCGCTGCGTGGCGGTCCGCAACCACGCGCTGGTGCCCGCGCGCCTGCCCCGCCGCCGCCATGGACCGGGCCCGGTCACGCTGCTGCATCTGGGCGCCATCGGCGTTGCGCGTGGCTGGCCCGTGCTGCTGGAGGCGCTGGCGCTCTGCCCGGAGGGGACGCGGCTGCTGGTGATCGGCGGCTTCACCGATGGCAGCGAGGCCGCCTTCCACGCGGCGGCCGAGGCGCGCGGCCTGTCGGGGCGCATCACCTGCACCGGCTGGCTGCCGGCGGAGGCGGCGATGGCCCGCGCGGCGATGGCCGATATCAACCTGGTGCTCTTCCAGCCGGGCGAGGAAAACCACCGCCTTGCCTTGCCGCACAAGCTCTTCGACGGCATGGCGCTCGGCCTTCCCGTCATCGCGCCGCATTTCGCGACCGGTGTCGCCGCGATCGTGGAAGAGAGCGGCTGCGGCGTGCTGGTGGACGTGACGAACGCCCACGCCATCGCCGCCGCCGTGCGGGAATTGGAAGACCCCGCGCGCCGCGCTTTCCTGGGCGAGGGCGGCTGGCAGGCCGCGCGCGGCCCCTGGGGCTGGCCCGCGGAAGCCGAGAAGCTCGTGGCGCTGTATCGCGACTTGCTGGACCAGAGCATGATGCGTTGAGGCGGAATCGCCGAAACGCTGAATCATCCTCTCAGCAAAGGCTAGAGCTTGCGAAGTGAACGCATGTGAACGCAGCAGGCTCTAGGTGTTCCTGCGCCGAAGCGCGAGCCGCTTGGCCGGCTCGCCCGTCGCGCGGCCGGCCAGGATGTCGCGCACCGATTCCGGCCAGGGCGTGACCCGCCGAATGCCGAGGTCCACGCAGAGATACAGCACCTCATGCTCCGAGGCGGTCCAGCCTTCGGTGAAGTGGAACATGCGGTGCTTCACCAGCAGGCGCTTCTCATCGGCGGCCAGCACGGTGCTTTCCGCGCCGATCGGCATCGCCTCGGTCATTTCGCGCTGGTAGTCGAGCCAGGCCTCGGCCGCGAAAGTGCCGAGGCCGGCCTGCTTCAGCGCGGTGCCCAGCCCCAGATGCGGCCAGAGCCGGTCCGTCTGGAGGTCATAGGCGACGAGGTAGTAGCCCATGTTGAGATGGCGATACCCATCCACCCATTCGCGCTTCACCGCGACGAGCGGCGTGTCCCACCGGAACCAGCCACCCTCGATGCGCGGCGCCGGACCATCCTCGACAAAGGGCATTCAGCCTCCAACCAGACCAGAAGAGCAGAATCAGGACCGCCCTCCGAGAATCCGGGCCGAATAGGCCCGGCGGGATGCTTCAGCATCCAGAAGCCAAGCGCGCGGACGCGCGCGCCCGGCGTCTGAGGGCACCAAAATCAGTGAATATCGTCAGACTTGCTCAGCGCCTCGCGCAGCTTGCCGATGTCGAAATCGGGGCGCTTCGCCATCTCCAGGATCACGGCCTCCTTGCGGCTCAAGAGGTCGATCGCCTCCAGCAGGCCCTTCACCGCCTCGGCCGGGATGGTGACGGCGCCGTGGCGGTCGGCATGGACCACCTCGTCATGCTGCACCTGCATGCCATGCACCGTGACCGGCCGGCCCCAATCCACCACATGCACATAGGCATGGCTCGGGTTGATGATGCCGAGCAGCTGGAAGCCGGGCGCCACCATGTCGAGATCGCGGATCGAGCCGTTGGTGACGCAGCCCAGCGCCTTCAGCCCCTTGTGGACATTGGTGTTCACCTCGCCCCAGAAGGCGCCGGTGCCGGGCACGTCATCCAGGTCCTGCAGGACGACCACGGTCGGCATGTCGGCATTCGCGACGTACTCGTACCAGCCGATGCGCGAGGCGCGGTCGGCCTCCTTCGTGCGGCCCGAGGGGAATTGCGCGCGGATGGTGCCGACGCGGGCGGGCCCGCAGATCGGCTTCATCGTGGGGTGGGCGCAATCAAAGGTGCGGACGGTGAAGCCATGGCCGCGGCGGGCGGGGACGACGAGTTCCAGCGCGTTGCAGATGGTGGGGGTGTCCCAGGCGCAGAGCGCGTCGAGATCGGCTTGGGTATAGGGGCGCGTGACCATGTGTTCCTCCTGGCGTTGGGCGCAGTGTCGGGCGCTCTGGCGCGCGCGTCAAACCACCGGGGTGACAGTTTCATGATGCGGTGGACAGGGCGCGCGGGGCCGCTACAGCATCCCCGCATGCGCGCCCTTCTCCTCCTGCTGCTGGTGCTGCCCGGCCTCGCCGCCGCGCAGACCGGCCGCTTCAACTCGGCCGGCACGCCCAATCTCGGCCCGCCGGAAGAGGCGATGATCCCCGAACTGGCCGCCAAGCAGGACCGGCTGGAGGAGCAGGGCTGGCTGATCCGCGGCCAGGCCACCTTCATCCTGCAGGGCAATGCGGGCTTCCGCTCGCCCTACCAGGGCGCGGCCAGCCTGCTGCCCGCGCCCCAGGCGCGCAACACGCTCTCGACGGACCTGATCCTCGGCCGCCGGCTCTGGCATGGGGCGGAGGTGATCGTGAACCCCTCGGTCACGCGCGGCTTCGGCCTCTCCAACTCCACGGGTGTCGCGAGTTTCCCGAATGGCGAGGCGTTTCGCCTGGGCAGCAGCGATCCCGTGCTGTTCTTTCCGCGCATCTTCGTCCGCCAGACCATCGCGCTTTCGGAAGACACGGTCCCGCCCGACAATGACCCGCTGCGCTTCACCGAGCGCCTGCCGCGCGAGCGCATCACCATCACCCTCGGCAAATTCTCCGTCTGGGACATCTTCGACGACAACCGCTACGCGCATGATCCGCGCACGCAGTTCATGGCCTGGGCACTCGTGGGCGGCGGCGCCTTCGACTACGCGGCCGATGCGCGCGGCTACACGGAAGGCCTGGCCGTGGAGTGGGAGAACGGAAGCTGGGCCGTGCGCGGCGGCGCCTTCCGCGTGGCGCGCCAGGTGAATGGCCTCTACCTCGACCCCTCGATCACGCGCGGCTTCCAGCTCATCGCCTCGCTCGAACGCTTCTGGAAATGGGGTGAGCGCGAGGGCGCGCTGCGGCTGATCTATGGCTATTCCCGCGCGCGGCAATCGCGCTGGAACGAGCTGTTCAGCAACGGCTTCCAGACCTTCGACATCAACCCCCATGGCTACCGCGCGAAGAACAACGCGACCCTCTCCTTCGACCAGCAGGTGACGGAGGATTTCGGCGTCTTCGCGCGCCTCTCCTGGAATGACGGGCAGACGCAGAACTGGATGTTCACCGAGATGGACCGCGCCATCAGCCTGGGCGGCGCGCTCACCGGCAACCGCTGGGGCAGGCCCGCCGACACGATCGGGCTTGGCACCAATATCGGCTTCATCAGCGGCGGGCGGCGGCGCTACCTGGAGGATGGCGGCATCGGCTTCATCACCGGCGATGGGCGGCTGAACTACAGCCCGGAATGGGTGACGGAGGCCTATTACGACGCGCGCCTCGCCCCCGGCCTGCATGGGGCGCTCGGCTATGCCCTGGTGGTGAACCCGGCCTACAATGCCGATCGTGGTCCCGTCTCCATCTTCACCGCCCGGATGCGCGTCGCCTTCTGACCGCGCGGCCCTTTTCGCGGCCGAGCCACGCTTCGGGGCCATCGAGGCGCGCGCGGGGGAACTGCCCTGGCGCACGCGCCCGCGCGGCTTCGCGGGCCTCCTGCGGACCATCTGCGGCCAGCAGATCAGCAACCAGGCGGCGGGCGCCATCTGGCGGCGCCTCTCGGCGCTGCCCGGCGCGCTGACGCCGGATGGGCTGCTCGGCATGGATGACGCGACGCTCTGTGGCATCGCCGGCCTCTCGCGCCCCAAGGCCGCGCATGCGCGCAGCCTCGCCACCGCCTGCCTCGACGGCACGCTGGATTTCGACCGCCTGGCGACGCTGCCCGATGCGGAAGCGGTCGGGATGCTGAGCGGCGTGAAGGGCCTCGGCCCCTGGACCTCAGAGGTGCATCTGCTCTTCGCCGAGGGCCGGCGCGACATCTTCCCTTCGGGCGACATCGCGCTGGCGAATTCCGCGCGTCATCTCCTCGCGCTGGAGGCACGGCCCACGCCGAAACTCCTGGCCCGCATGGCCGAGGCGTGGTCGCCCGCGCGTTCGCTCGCGGCCCGCCTGCTCTGGCATCATTGGCGGCATGAGACCGGCCGCCCGCTGATCGAGGATCCCTGATGCGCTTCTCCCCCACCATCCTGGCGACGGCCGACCCCGCCATCCCCGCCGCCCGCGCCTGGGCGGCGCGCTACCAGGGCCAGCGCGGCCCGGCGCTCGACCTCACACAGGCGGTGCCGGGCTATCCGCCGCATCCGGAATTGCTGGCGCGCCTGGGCGAGGCGGCGGGGCAACGGGCCGCGGCCAGCTACGGCCCCATCGCCGGCGACGAGGCGCTGCGCGCGGCCCTGGCCCTGGATGCGAGCGGCTTCTACGGCGCCGCCATCGGCCCAGAGCATGTCGCCATCACCGCCGGCTGCAACCTGGCCTTCGCCATGGCGATGAAGGTGCTGGCCGCCCCCGGCGACAATGTGCTGGTCCCCACCCCCTGGTATTTCAACCACGAGATGGCGCTGACCATGGCCGGCGTCGAAGCCCGCCCCCTGCCCTGCGAGGCCGCGCAGGGCTTCGTGCCCGATGTGGCGCGTGCCGCCACGCTGATCGACGCGCGCACCCGCGCCATCCTCCTCGTCAGCCCCAACAACCCGACCGGCGCGGTCTATCCGGCCGAGGTGATCGCTGATTTCGCCGAACTCGCCCGCAGCCGCGGCATCGCGCTGGTGCTGGACGAGACCTATCGCGACTTCCTGCCCAACAGCGTGCCGCATCGCCTGTTCAGCGACCCGGATTGGGGCGATGTGCTGGTGCATCTCTACAGCTTCTCGAAGGCCTATTGCATTCCGGGCCACCGGCTCGGCGCCGTCATCGCGGGCGAGGCTTTCCAGCACCAATTGGCCAAGGCGCTGGACACCTTGCAGATCTGCCCGGCGCGGCCGGCGCAGCAGGTGGTGGCCTGGGCGATCCCCGCGCTGCGCGACTGGCGCTCGGACAACCGGAAGATCATGCAGGCCCGCGCGAGCGCCTGCCGCGCCGCGCTCAACAGCGACTGGATAGACGCGATGGGCAGCTACTTCGCCTATCTGCGCCTGCCCAATGGCGCGCCGGATGCGATGGCGGCCGCCGAATACCTGGCCGCCGAACAGGGCTTGATGACCCTGCCCGGCCCCTTCTTCGGCCCCGGCCAGGAGCGCCACCTGCGCCTCGCCTTCGCCAATGCGGAAGCCGAGCGCCTGGCGGAACTTCCGGCGCGGCTGGCGGGGTTGGGTTAGAGCATGATCCGCTGAGGTGAAATCACCGAAGCGGTGAATCATCCTCTCAACCAATAGCTGGACGCTGATCCGCGCTTCTATCTGCGCGCATCAGGGTCCAGCCGCGCCTCACAGCGGCGGAGCCGCCCCTCACAGTGGCGGCGCCGCGTCGAAGCCATTCGCCAGAACGCCGCGCGGCTTCACCATGTCATAGGGCCCGCGCGGCAGGTATTGCGCCGTCCCCGGCTCGGCCTGCACCACGCCGTCGCGCATCACCACCTCGCCACGGCGGATGGTCATGACCGGCCAGCCCGTCACCTCCATCCCCTCATAGGGCGTGTAGTCGATCGCGTGCTGCATCAGCGCATTGGTGATGGTACGCTTGGCCTTCGGATCCCAGAGCGCCAGGTCGGCATCGGCGCCGATGGAAATGCTGCCCTTGCGCGGGGCCAGGCCCATCAGCCGCGCCGGGTTGGTCGCCGTCAGCCGCACGAATTCATCGAGCGAAATGCGGCCCTTGGAGACGCCCTCGCTGAACAGGATGGGCAGGCGGGCGGTGAGGCCAGGGATGCCGTTCGGGATGTCGCGGAAGCTCGCGTCGCGCCCGTTCTGCGCCTTGCCCTTGTCGCCCGCGAAGCTGAAGGCGCAATGGTCGGAGGAGACGACGTCGAGTACGCCGCGCCGGATCAGGTCCCAGATGCGGGCGTGCTCATCCTGGTCGCGCGGGGCGGGGCTGCACATGAATTTCGCGCCCTCGAAACCGGGCTGGTCCATCTGGTCGGCGGTCAGCGCGATGTATTGCGGGCAGGTCTCTCCCCAGACCTTCACGCCGCGGCGCTGCGCGCGGGCGATCTCCTCCGCCGCTTCCGCGCAGCTGACATGGAACACCTGGATCGGCTGGTCCACCAGTTCGGCGAGTGCGATGGCGCGGTGCGTGGCCTCGCGCTCCACCACCGGCGGGCGGGACCAGGCGTGGTATTTCGGCGCGGTCAGGCCGGCCGCCAGCAGCGCCTCGGTGCGCCAGTTGATGGCGGCGTAATTCTCGCAATGCACGGTGACCAGGCAGCCATGCTTGCGCGCGGTGACCAGCACCTTGATGAAATCCGTGTCGCTGACATGCAGCGGCTCATAGGTGAGGAACACCTTCAGGCTGCGCACGCCCTGGGCCACGAGTTGCGGGATCTCGCGCTCCAGCACCTCTTCCGTCGCGTCGCTGATGATCTGGTGGAAGGCGTAGTCCACCATGCCCTTTTTCGCGCGGGCGGAGCTGTCGGCGAAGCGCTCCAGCACGCCACCCCCCTTCCATTGCGGCACGAAGCAGACGACGGAGGTGGTGCCGCCGGCGAAGGCCGCGCGGCTGGCGCTCTCGAAGCTTTCCTCGTTCACGCCGGAGGGCGAGGGCTCCTCGATGTGGCAATGGCTGTCCACGCCGCCGGGCAGCACCAGCAGCCCCGACGCATCCACGCTGGCGCCGCCCGCTGGCAGTTGTTCCGCCAGCGCCACGATGCGCCCGCCCTTCACCCCGATGTCGCAGCGGGTCGTGCCGAAGCCCGTCGCCACCGCGCCGTTGCGCACCACCAGGTCGTAATCCGCCATGAAGCCGTCTCTCCTTTTGCGCAAACAGCATGGCGCGGAGGGTTGATCCGGCGCAAGGACAGGCGGGTGCGCCGCGCGCCACCCTCCCAGGCATGGACACCCTCGCCCGCCCCGCCCCGCCTGCCGCCCTCTCCGCCAACCTGCCGCGGTACACGAGCTACCCCACCGCACCGCATTTCGGCCCGATGGAGGAGGGGCTCTACCGCGAATGGCTCACCGCCATGCCGCCGCGCTCAGCGCTCTCGCTCTATGTGCATATCCCCTTCTGCCACGAGCTCTGCTGGTATTGCGGCTGCCACACCTCGGTGACGCGCAACGATGCCCGCATCGCCCGCTACGCCGCCGCCCTGGAGCAGGAGGCCGGCACGCTGGCCCGCGCGCTGCCGGCCGATGGCCTGGTGCAGCACCTGCATCTGGGCGGCGGCACGCCGAGCGCGCTGGGGGGCGCGCGCCTCACGCGCCTCATGGCCCGGCTGCGCGCCCTCTTTCCCTTCGCGCGGGAGGCCGAGCTCTCGGTCGAGCTCGACCCGCGCACCCTCACGCAGGAGGTGGTGGATGCGCTGGCCACGGCCGGCTTCAACCGCGCCTCGCTCGGCCTGCAGGACGCGAACCCCGAGGTGCAGGAGCGCATGGGCCGCATCCAGCCGGCCGAGATGGTGGCCGCCGCCGTGACACGTCTGCGCGCCGCCGGCATCCGCCGCATCAACCTCGACATGATGTACGGCCTGCCCGGCCAGGATTGCGACCATGTCCGCGCCACCGCGGCGCTGGCGGCCGAACTGGGCGCCGACCGTGTGGCCGTCTTCGGCTATGCCCATGTGCCCTGGATGAAGCCCTCGCAAAAGGCGATCCGCCTGGAAGATCTGCCCGGCGCCGAGGCCCGGCTGGAGCAGGCGGAGGCGGCGGCCCAGGCACTGCGCGCGGCGGGCTTGGTCAGCATCGGCCTGGACCATTTCGCACGGCCGGGCGACTCCATGGCGCGCGCCAGCAAGGATGGCCGGCTGCGCCGCAACTTCCAGGGCTACACCACCGACCAGGCCGAATACCTGCTGGGCATCGGCGCCTCCTCCATCGGTGCGACACCGCACGGCTATGCCCAGAACATTCCCGATGAGCGCGGCTATCTGGCGGCGGTGGAAGCGGGCCGCCTGCCCATCGCCCGCGGCCTGACGCTCACGCCCGAGGACATCACCCGCCGTGCGGCCATCGAGCGCGTGATGTGCGACCTGGCGCTCGACCTCGACGCGCTGCCGCCCGAGGTGCTCGCCACCGCCCGGCCGGGGCTGGAGGCGCTGGAAGCGCAGGGAATGCTGCGCCTCAGCCGCGCCTGGCTGACGGTGCCGGAGGAATCACGCCCCTTCCTGCGGCACGTGGCCGCCTGCTTCGACGCCTATCTGGGCCAGGGCAAGGGGCGCCACAGCGCGGCGGTTTAGCCTTGAAGAAAGGGATTGGAGCGCCGCTCCGTCCCGAAATCCGAGCCCGGCCCATGGCCGCAGACGAAGGCGATGTCATCGCCCAGCGGCAGCAGCTTCGTGGTGATGGCGTTGATCAGCGCGGCATGGTCGCCATAGGGGAAGTCGGTCCGGCCGATCGAGCCCTGGAACAGCACATCGCCCACGAAGGCCACGCGCAACTCCTTGCTCACATAAACGAGGCTGCCCGGCGAATGGCCCGGGCAATGCAGCACGTCGAAGACCTCGCCGCCCAGGGTCACGCTCTCGCCCTCATCGAGCCAGCGGTCGGGCACGAGGTTGCGCGCACCCGCGATGTCATAGGCGCGGCCCTGCTGCTCCAGGTGGTCGAGCAGGATGGCATCCGCCCGGTGCGGGCCGGTGACGGGAATGCCGGTCTTCTCGCGCAGCTCATCCGCGCCGCCGGCGTGGTCGATATGGCCATGCGTGAGCAGGATCTGCGTGAGGGTCACGCCGCGGGCCGCGATCTCCGCCTCGATCCGCGCGACATCGCCGCCGGGGTCGATCACCGTGCCCTGCATGGTCTGGTCGTCCCAGACCAGCACGCAATTCTGCTGGAAGGGCGTCACGGGAATGATGCTGGCCTTGAGCGGCATGGCGGGGCTCCTTGCTGGGGCGGGCTGTATCACCCGGGCAGACGCGCGACCACCCTATCCGGGCAGCCGAGCCACCACCCTATCCGGGCAGCCGAGCCACCACCCTATCCGGGCAGCCGAGCCACCACCCTCAACCCGCCGCCCTCGCGGTTCGAGAGCGTCACCTCGCCGCCATGCGCGCGCAGGATGCTGCGCGCGATGGTGAGGCCGAGGCCGGTACCGCCCGTCTCGCGGTTGCGGCTGCCCTCGACGCGATGGAAGGGCTGGAACACCGCCTCCTGCTCCGTCTCGGGGATGCCGGGCCCGTCATCATCCACGGTCAGCACCGCGCCACGGTCGCGCTGCTCCAGCGTGAGCCGCGCCGCATCCCCGTACTTCAGCGCATTGCCGACAAGGTTTGCCAGCGCCCGCTTCATGGCCACGGGGCGCAATTGCAGCACCAGGTGCTCCGGCCCCGCATAGGCGATGCTGGAGGCGCGCTCTGGCGCCGCATCCCCCGCCTCATCCAGCACGGTGCGCACGAGGCTGGCCAGATCCACCGCACCCGCCGGCTCATTCGCCGCATCGTCGCGCGCGAAGGTCAGCGTGGCGGCGATCATCGCCTCCATCTCGGCGAGGTCCGCCAGCATCTTCGCGCGCTGCTCGTCATCGTCGAGGAATTCGGCGCGCAGGCGCAGCCGCGTGATGGGCGTGCGCAGGTCGTGGCTGATGGCCGCCAGCATCTGCGTCCGGTCGGCCACGAAGCGGCGGATGTTGCTGGCCATGGTGTTGAAGGCCGCCGCCGCGGTCGCGACCTCGCGCGGGCCGTTCTCGGGCAAAGGCGGCGCATTCACGCCGCGGCCCAGCCGCTCGGCGGCGGCGGCGAGGTCCGTCACAGGCCGCGTCAGCCGCCGCACCGCCCACCAGGTCATCAGGGCCGCGGCGAGCGACATGGCGAGGAAGGCGACCAGGAAATTGTCGGAATGCCAGGGCCGGGGGGCCGGCATGCGGATGGTCAGGTTCAGCCAGCCCTGGTCCGGGAAGCGCATCGAGACGGCGAAGCTGCTGCGATTGAGCGCGCCCGAATGCACCTCGATCGGCCGGAAGCGGCGGGGCGGCGGGGGCAGGCCACCGCCATCCAGGCGGAAGGCCCCTGGCGGGGGGCGCGGCGGCCCGTCGCCATCCGGCCGGGGCCGTGGCGGCGGGGGCGGCGGGGGCGGGGCGGCGTCCAGCCGGAACCAATTCGCCAGCGGCAGCGGCACAAGCGGCAGCCCAGGCGGCAGGGTCGAATGCGCGTCATAGGTGGCGCCGAGCGTGGAGGGCAGTTCAGCCTCGGCCAGGATGGCGGCCCGGCGCTCGGGCGGGGCCGTCACCAGCGCGCGCCACAGGCTGAAGACGCGCAGCGCCGTCTCCCGCGCCTCCGCCGCGCGCTGCAATTCCACGCGGTCGAAGGCATGGATGGTCAGCCCCACCGCCTGCACCACCATCAGCCCGAGGATCAGGACCAGCGCGGTGCGGCCGGCGAGGCTGCACGGCCAGAGCCGCCTCATTCGGCGGCGCGCTCGGACGGGGTCGCGCCCCGTTCCACCGTGGCGGAGAGCACATAGCCGCCGCCGCGCACCGTCTTGATGACCGAGGGGTTGCGCCCGTCATCCTCCAGCTTGCGCCGGAGGCGTGAGACCGCGACGTCGATCGCGCGGTCGAAGGGGCCGGGCTGGCGGTTGTGCAGCAGGTCCATCAGCATGTCGCGCGTCAGCACGCGGTTCGGGCGCTCCAGCAGCGTGGTCAGCAACTCGTATTCGCCGCCGGTGAGCGGCACCTCGGCCCCTTGCGGGTTCACCAGGCGGCGGCGGGCGGGCTCCAGGAGCCAGCCGGCGAAGCTGATCTGGGCACTCGCATCCTCGCTGGTCTGGGCCGCCGCCTGCGCGCCTTCGGCGCGGCGCAGCACGGCGCGGATGCGGGCCAGCAATTCGCGGGGGTTGAAGGGCTTGGCCATGTAGTCATCGGCGCCCAGCTCCAGGCCCACGATGCGGTCCGTCTCCTCGCCCATCGCCGTCAGCATGACGATCGGGATGTTCGACTGCCCGCGCAGCCAGCGCGCGACATCGAGCCCCGATTCCCCCGGCAGCATCAGGTCCAGCACCACCAGGCTGTAGCGCGCGAGCGGCCAGACCTTGCGCAATTCGCGCGCGTCCCGGGCGAGCGTGACGCGCAGGCCCTGCTTCTCCAGGAATTTCCCGAGAAGCTCCCGGATCTCACGGTCATCATCGAGGATAAGGATATGTGGTGCGGGTTCCATGGCAGAGATTGTAACAGCCGCCCCCGTATCAGTCCGTCGCCAATTGTAACGGAACGGATATCGGCCCCGTCGTCGCGGCCCAAAGGGCCGAGCGCGCGACCGCGCGCCGCGGCGCATGCCGCGAAGCCAAGGCGGCCCGCCCGGCATCTGAGGGGCACGAAGGCGCTTCCTTCGTGCCGTCGGAATCAGTGGGGGAAGCGCCTGGTCCCGCCATCCACATGGATCACCTGGCCCGTGATGTAATGCGCGAGCGGTGAGGCCAGGAAGGTCGCCAGCACCGCCAGGTCCCGCGCCTCTCCGATATAGCCGACGGGCACCTGGGCCTCCGCCCAGGCGCGGCGCGCCTCCTCATTGGGCAGGATCCGCTGGTCGATCTGCTCGGAGCGGATGCGCCCGGGCGGGATGGAATTGACCGTGATGCCGTCCCGCCCGAGCGTCCGGCTCAGCGCCTTGGCCCAGATATGCACGGCGCCATTGGGGGCATTGGCGGCATTGATCATCCAGGCCTCGTCCTGGCCGGTCAGGTTGATGATGCGGCCGAATTTCTCGGCCTGCATCATCGGCACCAATGCGTGGGTGATGCGGCGGCCGGCGTGGAAATTGATCTCCATCGCGTCCATCCAGGCCTCGTCCGAGCCCAGCCCCTCCTGCGGGCGTGAGGAGCCGGCATTGTTCACCAGGATGTCGCAGCGGCCGAAGCGGGCCTGCATGGCGTCCCGGATGCGCTCGCCCGCATCCTTCGCCGTGAAGTCCTGCTCGATGATGAGCGGCTCCGCACTCGCCGGCAGCTCGGCGGCGAGGCTCTCCAGCAGCGGGCGGCGGCGCGCGAGGATGGCGAGGCGGCAGCCCTCGGCCGCCAATTCCTTCGCGATGGCGCGGCCGAGGCCCGCGGAAGCGCCGGTGACCAGCGCCACCTTGCCCTGCAATTGAAGATCCATCCGGACGAACTCCCAAAACGAAAAAACGCCGCGGAGGTTGCCCTCCGCGGCGCGTTTCGGGAAGTGCGTCCCGCCTTACTCGGCCAGAGGCCCTACTCTGCGAGAGCCTTGTCCTTGCCCTTGCGGACGTTCGGCAGAAGCATCAGCGCCAGCGCGACGACCGCGATTCCCAGCATGGTCGCCGAGATCGGCCGCTGGATGAACACCGCCCAGTCGCCGCGCGAAAGCAGCATGGCGCGGCGCAGGTGCTCCTCCATCATCGGGCCAAGCACGAAGCCGATCAGCAGCGGCGCCGGCTCCAGCTTCAGCTTCGAGCACATGTAGCCGAACACGGTGAACAGCACGGTCATGTACACGTCGAACACGTTGTTGTTCAGCGAGTAGACGCCGATGCAGCAGAACACCAGGATCGACGGATACAGGAAGCGGTAGGGCACCTGCAGCAGCTTCACCCACATGCCGATCATCGGCAGGTTGATGACGAGCAGCATGAGGTTGCCGATCCACATCGAGGCGATGAGGCCCCAGAACAGGTCGGGCTGCGCTTCCACCATGCGCGGGCCGGGCTGGATGCCCTGGATGATCAGCGCGCCCACCATCAGCGCCATCACGGCGTTGGAGGGGATGCCCAGCGTCAGCAGCGGGATGAAGCTGGTCTGCGCCGCGGCGTTGTTGGCGGCCTCGGGGCCGGCCACGCCTTCGATGGCGCCGGTGCCGAACAGGTGCCTGCCCTTCGACATCTTCCGCTCCATCATGTAGGAGCCGAAGGCCGCGAGCGAGGCGCCACCACCCGGCAGGATGCCGAGGAAGGAGCCGACGACGGTGCCGCGGAGCACGGCGGGCGTGGCCCGCTTGAACTCCTCCTTGGTCAGCCAGAGCGAGCCCACCTTGGAGCTGAGCACCGAGCGCGATTCCGGGCGCTCCAGGTTCAGGATGATCTCGGCGATGCCGAACATGCCCATGGCGATGGGCACGAAGCCGATGCCGTCCGACAGTTCAGGAATGCCGAAGGTGAAGCGCTGCTGGCCGGTCTGCACGTCGGTGCCGACGAGACCCAGCGCCACGCCCAGCACCACCATGCCGACCGCCTTGATGATCGAGCCCTGCGCGAGCACGCAGGCGATGATCAGGCCTAGTAGCATGAGTGAGAAGTAATCCGCCGGACCGAAACTCAACGCCACCTGCGTCAGCAGCGGGCCCGAGGCGGCGACCAGGATGGTGGCGATCGAGCCCGCGAAGAAGGAGCCGAGTGCCGCGGTGGCGAGTGCCGCCCCCGCGCGCCCATTGCGCGCCATCTTGTAGCCTTCGAGCGTGGTGACGACCGATGACACCTCACCCGGCAGGTTCAGCAGGATGGCCGTGGTCGAGCCACCATACTGCGCGCCGTAGAAGATGCCCGCCAGCATGATGATGGCGGTGGTGGCCGGCAGGCCGAAGGTGATCGGCAGCAGCAGCGAGATCGTCGCCACCGGGCCGATGCCCGGCAGCACGCCGATGGCGGTGCCGATCAGCGCGCCCAGCAGCGCGAAGCTGATGTTCTGCAGGGAGAGCGCAACGCCGAAGCCATGCGCGAGGTTGGTGAGAAGAAGTTCCATGGTCGCTATTCCCTATCCCGTTCTCAGCTCTGCGGCCACAGATTCACGCGGATATCCAATTCGTAGATGAAGACCCACCAGCACAGCACCAGCAGGAAGACCAAGAGCCCCGCCACGCCCTTCTTGGTGTGGGTGTGTTCGGCCGCGCAGGAGACGAGGATCACCGCGGTGAGCGCGGCGAAGAAGCCGCCCTTCTCCAGGATGAGGCCAAAGAGCGCGACGGCCGCGCAGATGATCGCCAGCAGCTTCCACCCGGCCGAGATCGCCATCACGAGGAAGCCCACGGTGATGCCGATGCCAACGGCGTTATAGGTCTGGCCGAAGAAGCCCCAGACGAGCGGGGAGAACTTCCAGGCGAGCGTGCCGGCCGCGATGCCCAGCACCAGCGCGCCGACATCCATGCCGGTCCATTTCTCGAGCGGGTCCGGCCCGCTGAACAGGCTGAAGAAGACCACGAGCGCGCCAAGGCCCCCCTGGATGTAGAAGACCATCATCGGCATGTAGCCCGGGCCCATGCGCCGCGCCGAGCCGAGGCTGTGATCCTGGTTGAGATACAGCCCGACAAGCGCCACCAGCACCAGGAAGATGCCGGAAGCCAAGTCTTTGGCGTTGATCTTCACCTGCATAAAGTCGAACTCCCCATCGTCTGCCCGGACCTTCCGGCATTTCGAACAAACTGCCAAGCGCCAAGCGCGCCCGAGATCATAGTCTTACGAATCAGTCAGGTTGTGCGCCACTTTCGCGAACCAGCGCAGCCCAGCTGGAAACCTCCGCCATGACAAAAGCCGCATATTCCTCGGGCGAAAACTCGCCCGGCGTGCCGCCGATTTCAGCAAAGCGCGCACGGATCTCCGCCGAGGCCAGAATGGCCCGCACCTCGCGCGAGAGGCGCTCAACCACGGGTTGCGGCATCCGCGCCGGGCCGGAAAGCCCGAACCAGGAGCTGGTGACGAGGTCGTAACCCTGCTCGCGCAGCGTCGGCACATCGGGGAAGGAGGGGTGGCGCTCGGCACTGCTCATCGCCACCGCGCGCACGCTGCCCTGGCGGATATGCGAGGCGGCGGAGGGAAGGCTGTCGCTCATCAGCGGCACCTGGCCGCCGATCACGGCCGTCATCGCAGGCCCCGCGCCACGGAAGGGAATGTGGTTGATCTCGCGCCCCAGGATCTGCCCCATGCGAACGATCAGCAGGTGGTTCGAGCTGCCGGCGCCGCTGCTCGCCATGTCCAGCCCGCGCGGGCTCTGGCGATGGATGCGCGCGAAATCCGCCATGCTGGAAATGCCCGAGCGCGGGTTCGCGACAAACACCGAGGGGTTCAGCGTCAGCAGCGCGACATGGCTGAAATCGCGCACCGCGTCATAGCGCACATTCGTGTAGAGCGAGGGCGAGATGCCATGGCTCGCTATGTTCGAGAGCACGAGGGTATAGCCATCGGGTGCCGCCTGCGCCGCCATCAGGCTGCCCACCGTCGCACCCGCGCCGGGCCGGTTCTCGATGATGATGGGCTGGCCCAGCCGCTCCTGCAGGGGTGTCGCCACCAGCCGCGCGATGAGGTCGGTCGTGCCGCCGGGCGCGAAGGGAACGATGAGGCGGATGGGCTGCGCCGGCCAGGCCTGCGCGAGCGCGGGCGTCGCCATCGGCGACAGGCCCACGGCCATGAACGCATGGCGGCGCGACAGCTTCCCGAACATCCTGCACCCCCGCTTTGTGGCCTGATCAAGGCACATCGTTGACGGCGCTATGGCATGCGGCCCGGCCCCTCGCAAGTCGCATGGCTGGACAGCCCATGAGGCGGGATGGAGGATGCGGCACCGCAGCAAGGCGAGGCACATGCTCACCAACGATCCCGAAACCCGCATCCGCGAACAGGCCGCCGCGCTCGAGCCCCGCCTGATCGAGCTCAGGCGCGACATCCACAGCCATCCCGAACTCGCCTTCGAGGAGGTGCGCACCGCCGGCATCGTCGCCGCCGAACTCACGCGCATGGGCATCTCGCACCGCACCGGCGTGGGCCGCACCGGCGTCGTCGGCGTGATCGAGGGCGCGCGCCCCGGCCCCACGCTGGCGCTGCGCGCCGACATGGACGCCCTGCCCATCCATGAGGAAACCGGCCAGCCCTTCGCGAGCAGGCTGGATGGCAAGATGCACGCCTGCGGGCATGACATCCACACCGTCACCCTGCTGGGCGCGGCCGAGATCCTGAACGGCCTGCGCGAGAACCTCGCCGGCCGCATCGTCCTGATCTTCCAGCCGGCGGAGGAGGTGCTGGAAGGTGCGCCGGCCATGATCGCCGATGGTGCCGCGGATGGCATCGACATGGCGATCGGCTTCCACAACCACCCGGACAAGCCGGTCGGCACCTTCGGCTTCGTGCGCGGCCCCTCGCTGGCCGCCTCCGACCGCTTCGACATCATCCTGCGCGGCAAGTCGGGCCATGCGGCGCATCCCTACGCGGCGGTGGACCCGATCGTGGGCGCGGCCCACCTCATCACCCAGTTGCAGACGGTGGTGAGCCGCGAGCAGAAGCCGCTGCATCCCTGCGTCGTCACGGTCGGCATGTTCCAGGCCGGCACGACCTACAACATCATCCCCGAGCGCGTTCACCTGAAGGGCACTGTCCGCACCCTGCACGCCGAGGCGCGGGACGTGGCGGAAAATGCCATCCGCCGCCTGGTCGAGCACACCGCCGCCGCGATGCGCATGGAGGCCACCATCACCTATCGCCGCATGGTGGCGAGCCTGGTGAATGACGACCGCGTGCTGGAACCCGCCATCGCGGCCGTCCGCGCCCATTTCGGCGAGGTGGTGCATGAGGGCACGCCCTCCATGGGCGCTGAGGATTTTTCTGCGTTCGCCGAGCGGGTTCCGGCCTTCCACCTCGGCGTCGGCGCCGGCGCGCCGGGGCGCGACGACAAGCTGCACAATGCCAACTACCAGCCGGATGAGCGGTGCATCGCGCTCGGCGTGCAGGCGCTCTCCCGCATCGCCGTGGACATGCTGGCATGAGGATCGCGGAGCTTCCGGCGCCCGAGGTCGCGGCACGCCTCGCCGAGGGCCATGCCGTGCTGCTGCCGATGGGCAGCACCGAGACGCATGGCCCTGCGCTTCCGATGGGCGACTACCTGCTGGCCGAGGGGATCGCGATGCGCATCGCGCGCTCCGCGGGGGAGGCGCTGGTGGCGCCACCCATCCCCTTCGGCGGCGCGGATTTCTTTCGCGGCGTGCCGGGCGGCGTGGCGCTCAGCACGCCCACGCTGACGGCCCTGGTCACGGAAATCCTGGTGGCGCTGCATGATGGCGGCGCGCGCCGCATCCTCATCGTCAACGGCCATGGCGGGAACATCCCGGCCATCGAGGATGCGCAGCGCACGCTGCGCCGCAGCCACGGCATCATCATCCCCGTGCTGCACCTCTGGAAGACAGCGGGCGCCTGGCAGGTGGAGCTGGGCGGCTCGGCCGACGCGCTGGGCCATGGCGGTGACCCTGTGGCCTCGGTGGCGCTGCATCTCCATCCCGAGCTTTGCCAGCCGGCCCTGCTGCGGATGCGCGCGGCCCCTTCGCCTTTTCTCGGCCTGCCGGTCAGCGGCTTCGGCACGGTCCAGGCGGAAGGCGTGGATTTCGGCATGCCCATCGAATTGCCGGAAATCGCGCCCGGCGGCGTGCAGGCGAAGGATCCCTCCGGCGCCAATCCGGAACTCGGCGCGCGCATTGTGGCGCGCCATGTCGCTGCTGCCACCGCGCTGCTGGCAGCCATGAAGAACCCCGCATGAAGATCACCGTCTTCGGCGCCGGCGCCATCGGCAGCCATGTCGCCGCCCGGCTCGCGCAGCAGGGCCGCGCCGAGGTCAGCGTCATCGCACGCGGCCCGCAGCTGGCCGCGATCCAGGCCCGCGGCATCACGGTCGAGGCACCGGATGGCGGCTTCACCGTGCATCCCCGCGCCGAGCAGGAGGCCAGCGCCCTCGGTCCGCAGGATGCGGTGATCGTCACCGTGAAGGCGCCGGCCGTGACCAGCGTGGCGGAAGCGATCGGCCCGCTGCTGCGCCCGGACACCCCCGTCGTCTTCGTCATCAACGGCATCCCCTGGTGGTGGGGCGAGAACCTGCCCAGCCTCGACCCCGGCGGCGTGGTGCGCGCGCGCGTGGGCCTGCCGCGCAGCATCGGCGGCGTCGTCTGGTCCGCCTGCACCGTCACCGAGCCCGGCGTGGTGAAGGTGCAGAGCGCCAGCAGCCGCGTGATCTTCGGCGAACTCGACAACGAGATGAGCCCGCGCATCCAGGCGCTGGCCGCGGCCCTGGACGGCCCCGGCATGGGCGGTGTGGCCACCACCGACATCCGCACGGCGATCTGGACCAAGCTGCTCAACAACCTGACCAACGGGCCGATCTGCCTGCTGACGCGCAACGACATGAAAACGACCTTCAGCGACCCGGCCGTGCTCGCCGCCGCCCGCGCCGTGATGCATGAGGGGCTCGCCATCGCCGCCGCCCTCGGCCACCCCGTGCCGGGCGACCCCGAGGCGCAGATCCTGCGGTCGGTGGTGATCGCGCACAAACCCTCCATCCTCCAGGATCTGGAGGCCGGACGGAGCCTGGAATTCGAGGCGCTGCTCAGCGTCCCGCTGCAATTGGCGCGCGAGGCGGGGGTGGCGACACCGATGTTCGAATTGCTCGTGACGCTCGCCCGGCAGGCGACGCGGTTCGGGTAGCGACCGCGCCTTCTACCGCGCTTTCACGGGCCGGCTCGCGTGGCTGTCGGCCGGCACGCCGCGCGCCAGCGACATGTGGCTGTGCACCGCGATCCAGGGCTCGGCGCCCTCGCCCGGCACCAGGATCAGCGTGGTGCGGCCAGGCCGGTCGAAGCGCGCGCCATCGGGCGCGTAGCCGGTCGAGGTGAAGGGCGCGATGGCGACGGCCATCCTGCCATCCGGGCTCGCCAGCACGCGGCTCACATCCAGCCGGAAGGTGAAGTCGGTGGTCCTGGGCCAGACCGATTCCCATTGCCGGTCCCGGAACAGCTCCAGCCCCTCCACGATGGGCTGCACCGTGCCGAAGGCGATGATGCGCGGGTGCCAGAAGGGGTAGGCCGCGGCGTAATCCACCTCCCGCACCGTGGCCGAGAAGCGGGCCAGCCAATCCAGGATGGCGTCGCGGATGGCGGGCGGCGCTTCCGGGAGCGCCGGCGTCACGGACGCGCCCGCCGGGCCGGGGCGGGGCGGTTCAGCGCGGTCAGCGCGGCTTCCATCTCGGCCTGGGCCTTGGCGCGGTCATTGGCGAAGAGCGCCGCGCGGGCGGCCGCGATATGGCCGACCGGCCCGCTTGTCACCGGCTGCCCGGCCTGGACCGGGATGGTGCTGCGCGTCAGCAGGCGCGACTCGGCGCGCTCCAGGAATTCATTGGCCTGGCCGGCGCGGCCGGCGCGCAGCGCGGTGGTGGCGGCACGGATCTGCGCCGCCGCGTCATCCAGGCTCGCCGCATCCGCATCCGCCGCATCGCGCCGCTGTGCCTGCACGCCCGGGGGCACGTCCGGATTGCGGCGCTGGCGCTGCAATTCCTGGATCGAATCGGGCGTGCTCGCCTGCGCCATCAGGTTGGAGGCGGGGTGCGGCTCGTCATGATGGGCGAAAGCGGGCGCGGCCAGCAGCAGGGCGGCGGCGGCGAGTGACAGATGACGCATGCGTGGAATTCCTATCCGACCAGCGCCTTGAGATCCGCCTGGGGCCGCGCCCCGTAATGGCTGATCACCTCGGCGGCGGCGATGCTGCCCCAACGCCCGGCCTCGGCCAAGGGCCGGCCCATCGTCCAGGCGGCGAGGAAGCCGG
Organism: Acetobacteraceae bacterium; assembly: GCA_027488195.1. Taxonomy (GTDB): domain Bacteria; phylum Pseudomonadota; class Alphaproteobacteria; order Acetobacterales; family Acetobacteraceae; genus Roseococcus. Next base: position 26,685 of record JAIYCD010000177.1, read on the forward strand.
CGGCATAGGCATCGCCCGCGCCGGTCGTGTCCACCACCTTGGTCGGCTGGGCGGCCACCACATGGCGCTGCCCGCCCGAGAGGATCACCGAGCCATGCTCGCTGCGCGTCAGCGCCGCGATCTCGACATCCTGGGCGACGCGGGCGGCGGCCACCTCGAAGTCGTCCGTCTCGTAGAGCGCCAGGATCTCGGCCTCATTGGCGAAGAGGATGTCGCATTCCTCCGCCACGAAGGCGCGGAAGGCGTCGCGGTGGCGGCCGACGCAGAAGGGGTCGGACAGGGTCAGCGCCACCTTGCGGCCGGCGGCATGGGCGGCGCTGGCGGCGGCGCGGAAGGCGGCCTGGGCGGCCGGCGGATCGAAGAGGTAGCCCTCCAGATAGACCACCTTGGCCCGCGCCACCTCGGCCGCGTCCACATCTTCCGGCCCGAAGGTCACGCAGGCGCCGAGGAAGGTGTTCATGGTGCGCTGGCCATCCGGCGTCACCAGGATCAGGCAGCGGGCCGTGGGCGCGCCGGAAGCGAGCGGCGCCGTCGGGAAATGCACCCCCGCCGCCTTGATGTCATGGGCGAAGACCGTGCCCAGCTGGTCGGCCGCGACCTTGCCGAGGAAACCGACCTTGGCGCCGAGTGCCGCCGCCACCGCGCAGGTATTGGCGGCCGAGCCGCCCGAGCTCTCCACGCCGGCCGGCATGGCGGCATAAAGCGCCTCGGCCTGGGTCGTGTCGATCAGCTGCATGCCGCCCTTGGGCAGGCCGCGGCCAGCGAGGAAGGCGTCATCGGTGGGGGCCAGAACATCCACGATGGCGTTGCCGATGCCGAGGATGTCGAGGGAGGTGAGGCTCATGCGAGGGTTTCTTCCAGGTGGAGGCGAAGGCCCCCGGGTGGAGGCGAAGGCCCCCGGATAGAGTTGGGCGAAGCACCCCGGTACCCTCCCGGAGCGCGAAATGCAAAGCGGCGACGAATTCTTCACACTCGGACGTTGCCCGGGCGCGGCGGGGCGTTATACACGGCGTCTTCGCTCGGATCTTGAAGGATTGTCCGCATGTCCATCTTCGGTCGCAAAAAAGATGAGAACGCCGATTCCAGCCCGGAAGGGACCAACGGGCCCGCGCCGCGTGATGCGGAACTGACCATGCCGAGCTATCGCGCGCCCGCCGCCAACAGCGCGCCCATGGGCATGCCGCCCAAGCCGGGCAATGCCCCGGTCCGCGCGGGCGTGCCCGCGCCCGCCGCCATGCCGGCCCGTGGCGGCCCGGTGACCACCGCGGGGACGGAGCGCCGCACGCTCATCGTCGGCCGTGGCATCAGCCTGCAGGGCACCGTCGCCGATGCCGAGCGCCTGGTGGTCGAGGGCACGGTGGAAAGCCAGATGATCCAGGCGGCCGAGCTCTCGGTCGCGCAGACCGGCGTGTTCCGCGGCGAAGTCCAGGTCGAGGACGCCGAGATCGCCGGCCTCTTCGACGGCACGGTCACCGCGCGCGGCAACCTGATCGTCCGCTCCACCGGCAAGATCAAGGGCATGGCGCGCTACAAGAAGCTCTCCGTCGAGGAAGGCGGCCAGATCGTCGGCACCATGGAAATGCTCCAGGGCGAGGGCTGATCCACCCCCTGTCCCGCCGGCTTCCCCGGCGGGTCTCTCTGACCGCGGGACGGGCCCGGCATGGCGCGCTGCCTGATGCTCCTGTTGCTGGGACTCACCGCCTGTGCCGGCGGGCCGGAGGCTGAGCGCGACGCCGCCGAGGCACTGCTTGCCGCCCATCGGGCGAGCCTCCAGGCGCTCGGCACGCCGCCCCCCGCGCCACGCGAGCGCGCTGCCGCCCCCGGGCATCCCCAAAGCGCCGCCTCCCTGCTGGGTGCCACGCCCGAGGCGGTGCGCGCCACGCTCGGCGAACCCATGCTGCGCCGCGCCGAGGGGCCGGCGCAGGTCTGGCTCTATTCGGGCGGCGGCTGTCAGCTCGACATCGTGCTCTATGCCGGCGAGGCGGGGCCGCGCGTGGCGCATATCCAGGCCCGCGCCGGCGGGCTGGCGCAGCGCAGCGAGGCCTCCTGCCTGCGGGACATCTCCGCCCAGGCGGCCCATCCCCGCCCGGTCCCGCCGCCGGCTTCGACGCCCGGCTCCCCAGGCCTTCCCCTGCCCGATGAGGCCGGGGCGGACGCCTGACCCGGACCCAATGAGAGGGGATCAGGCGCGATGATCGCCTATCTCGATGCCTTCATCCCCGCCTTCGGCCTGCTGGCGCTGGGCGCGCTCCTCAAGCGCGGATTGCTGCGTGACGACGCCGTCTGGGCCGGGATCGAGCGGCTGATCTTCTGGGTGCTGCTGCCGGCCCTGCTGGTCGCCGCCATCGGCTCGGTCAAGCTCGGTGAATTGCCCGTGCTCGGCATGATGGCGGCGATCTGGACCGCGCTGGCCATCGGCACCGCGGCCTCCCTCGCCATCGCGCGCGGCTTCCGTCAGCCGCATGCCTCGATGACCAGCGTGCTGATGGGCGGCATCCGCTTCAACAATCTGATCGGATTCGCGGTGGCGGGCGCGCTGTTCGGAGCACCCGGCGTGGCACTCGGCGCCGTCGCCACCGGGCTGATCGTGCCCTTCGTGCAATTCGTGACCAACACGGCCTTCGCAACCGGCGGCGGCCGCCGCTTCCAGCCCTGGCCCGTGCTGCGGCAGATCGCGCTCAACCCGCTGATGCTGGCCTGCGTCGTGGGCTTCGCGGTGGCCTGGCTGGGCGGGTTGCCGCCCGGGGTGAAGCCGCTGCTGGAAGCGCTGGGCCGCGCCTCGGTGGCGCTCGGGCTGCTGGCGGTGGGTGCCGCCCTTTCGGTCGGCGCCATGGCGGACCGGCTGCCGCTCCAGCTCGTCACCACCGCGCTCAAGCTCGTGGTGATGCCGGGGCTGACGCTGCTCTTCTGCCTCTGGCTCGGGCTTGATCCGCTCTCCACCGCCATGGCGGTGCTGTTCATGGCGCTGCCCACCGCCGCCACCTCCTATGTCATGGCGCGCGCCATGGGGGGCGATGCGCCGCTCATGGCCGCCATCACCTCGACCGAGCATGTGCTCTCGGTCCTGAGCCTGCCGCTCTGGCTGCTGCTGGTGAAGCACCTGACCGGGTTGGGCTGAGACGGGCCGGCGGGCCCTATCGCGTGCGCCTCCGGCGCGCCATATCGCGTGCGCCTCCGGCACGCCATATCGCGTGCGCCTCCGGCACGCCATATCGCGTGCGCCTCCGGCGCGCCATATCGCGTGCGCCTCCGGCGCAACGCAATCTTCACCCCTTCCCCGATAGGAAGCTTGCGGAGAAGAGGACGTCGCCGCCGCTCATGCAAAGCCCTGCAACCGCCCCCGCCCCCGGGGCCGCTCATGCGGCCGCCAGCCGCCCCGCGCCGCCCGCGCGCAAGGATCCCAACCTGCTCCATGCGCATGCCGCCATGGCCTCCATGCTGGAGCATGGCCTCTCGCCCACGCCGGGCAACTACCTCGTCTGGTTCAGCTTCCACGGCGATACGGCCCACGGCCTGCGCGCCGAAGTCGAGCGCCGGCGCGCCGTCCAGCCCCGCATGACCGAGGAGACGATGGAGGAGCTGCTCTTCCAGTTCTTCATGGCCGACCACGAGGCGCTGGCCCTGCGGCAGGTGGCGGCCCGGCTCGAGGGCGCGGTGACCGAAGCGATCGGGCTGGTGCAGGACACGCGGGACGATGCGCTGCGCTATGGCGGCACGCTGGCCCAGGCCTCCGACCGCATGGGGACCGAGCCGGAATCGCTGAATGCCCTGCTGCGCCGCCTGGCCGCCGAGACGCTCGAGGTCTCCCGGCGGAGCGAGGTGACGGCCGCCAGGCTGGCCGAGACCGCGCGCAAGACGCAGGAGCTGCGCCATGAGCTGGCCGAGGCGCGCCGCCTCGCCAGCACCGACCCGCTGACCGGCCTCGCCAACCGCCGGCAATTCGACGACGCCCTGCGCGACAAGCTGGCCGAGCGGCGCCCCTCGGCGCTGATCATGGTGGACCTCGATCACTTCAAGGCGGTGAACGACACCCATGGCCACCCGGTGGGCGACCAAGTGCTGTGCCACCTGGCCGAGATCATGCGGGAGACGGCGCCGGAGGGGGCGCTCGCCGCGCGCTTCGGGGGCGAGGAATTCAGCCTGCTGCTGCCCTGCGGCGTCCTGCGCGAGGCCGTGGCCGTGGCGGAGCGCATCCGCAACCGCCTCGGCCAATGCGCCGTGCAGCTGCCCCAGGAGGGGCCGCGCATCGCCGTCACCGCCTCGCTCGGCCTGGCCATGGCCGCGCCGGGGGAGAGCCCGGAGCAGCTCATCGCCCGGGCCGATGCCGCGCTCTACGATGCCAAGCGCGCCGGGCGCAACCGCGTCTGCAGCGATCCGCCGCTGCCCAAGGCCGAAAGCGTCTGGAGCTGACGGAAACGCTCTTGGAAGTGCCAGCGGCGGGACGCATGATGCGGCCCCCGTCGCCCGCCGCATGAGAGAGCCCGCCATGCCCCGCTTCACTCGCCGCCAATTCGCCCAAGCGGGCCTGGCGCTGCCGTTTGTTCCCACCGCCGCAGGGGCCCAGACCTTCCCGGACCGCCCGCTGCGCTGGGTGGTGGGCTATCCGCCCGGCGGCGCGTCAGACACCTTCGCCCGGCTGATCGGCGCACAGATGGCGGCCCGCCTTGGCCAGAATGTGGTGGTGGAGAACCGCCCGGGCGGCGGCGCCCTGCTGGCGAGCGAGGTCGTGGCCCGCTCCCCCGCCGATGGCCACACCTGGATGCATGTGGACAACGGCATCCTGACCTACAACCCGGCGCTGTTTTCCCGCATGCCGATGAACCCGGACACGGATTTCACCGGGGTCGGCTTCATCGGCCGCTTCCCGCTCTACATCGTGGTACGGCCCGAGGGCGCGCCGCGCAGCTTCGCCGATTACCTCACCGCCGCCCGCACCCGCGCGCCGACCTATGGCACGCCCGCCGTCGCTTCGCCGCATCACCTGGCGATGGAGCTGGTGAAGCGCCGCACCGGGCTGGATGCGACGCATGTGCCCTATCGCGGCGGGCCCGCCGCGATGCAGGACCTGCTGGCGGGGAATGTGGATTCGGTGGTGATCGACACCGCGACCGGCCTGCCCTTCCTGCGCGACGGCCGCGTGCGGGCACTCGCCGTGCTGAGCGACGCGCGCAGCCCGCAGGCGCCGGAGGTGCAGACCATGGCCGAACTCGGCCACGCCAACACCATCGCCTATGGGTGGCAGGGCATGTCGGTGCCGACGGGCACGCCGGCCCCGATCATCCAGCGCCTCTCGGCGGAGATGATCGCCGCCATCCAGTCGCCCGAGATCAGCGCGCGGATGACGACGCTCGGGATCGAATACCAGCCCTGGACGCCAGCGCAGTTCAACGCCTTCGTGCAGGCCGAGAATGCGCTCTGGCGCCCGCTGATCCGGGAGCTCGGCATCCGCCTCGACGGCTAGGGTCTGATCGTCATTGGCGGCTTCGCCAATGACGTGAATCAGCCCCTCAGCAGTTCCTCAGTACATGTGCTGGCCGCCATTGATGGACAGCGTGGAGCCGGTGATGAAATCGGCCTCGTCCGCGGTCAGGAACACCACGCCGCGCGCGATGTCCTGCGCGGTGCCGAGGCGCCCGCGCGGGATGCGGGCGATGATCTTCTCCAGCACGTCGGGCGGCACGGCGCGCACCATCTCGGTGTCCACATAGCCGGGCGCGATGGCGTTCACCGTGATCTGGTTGCGCGCACCCTCCTGGGCGAGCGCCTTGGTGAAGCCATGGATGCCGGATTTGGCGGCGGCGTAGTTCACCTGGCCAAGCTGCCCCGCCTGGCCGTTGACCGAGCCGATATTCACGATGCGGCCGAACTTGGCCGCACTCATCCCGTCCCACACGGCCTTGCACATGTTGTAGCAGGAGCCGAGGTTGGTATCGATCACGTCGTCCCACATCTGGCGCGTCAGCTTGCGCATCATCGCATCGCGCGTGATGCCGGTATTGTTCACCAGGATCTCGATGGCGCCATGCTCTTCCTGGACCTTGGCGACGGCGGCCACGCAGGCCTCGAAATCGCCCACGTCGAACTTCACGCAGGGAATGCCGGTGCGCTCGGTGAAGGCGGCGGCGGCGGCGTCATTGCCGGCATAGCTGGCGACGACCTTTCGGCCGGCGGCCTTAAGCCCCTCGCTGATCGCAGCGCCAATGCCGCGTTGACCACCCGTCACCAATGCAACTCGCGCCATATGCAACCCTCCCTGGGATGTCTTTTGCTGTGACGGAAGAGTGGGCCGCCCGCCTTGATCTGTAACAAGCGGCGCGCGCCGGCGCCACAGAAACAAGCCGGGCTGAAGCTGAGAGACTGTTTCATGCCCCTGGCATCCGCCAAGGACGATCAGGCTCTATTTGCGCGTGAGCTGGAACAGTGCCTGTTGCCCGAACAAATTCGCGAGCCGCACCGAGCGCGTCCAGGGCGCCTTCAGCCCGCGCTCATCCACCGCGAGCCAGCGCTCGATCACATAGCCCTCCATCTCGGCCAGGGCGAAGAAGTCGAGGATGGTGCAGGGATGGATGTTGGGCGTCTCGTACCAGGGGCGGGACCAGGTCTCGGTGTCCGGCATGCGGCCGCCCAGCAGCAGCTTCCAGCGCACTTCCCAATGGCCGAAATTCGGGAAGCTCACGATCGCGTGATGGCCGATGCGCAGCATCTGCCGCAGCACCTCGCGCGGCTTCTCGACCGCCTGCAAGGTGCGGCTCAGCACCACATAGTCGAAGGCGCCATCCGGATAGAAAGCCAGGTCGTTATCGGCATCGCCATGGATGACGGCGAGGCCCTGCGCCACGGCTTCCGTCGCCTCACGCATGTCGATCTCGATGCCGCGGGCATCCACATTCTTCTCGGCCGCCAGATGCGCCATCAACGCGCCATCGCCGCATCCGATATCGAGCATGCGCGCCCCTTGCGGGATCATCTCGGCGATGAGGCGCAGGTCGAGGCGCATGTTCTTCGCGACATACTGGATCGTGCCGTCGCGCATCAGCGTCGCTCCTGCCAGAGATCATCCTCGGACCAGCCGAGGGCGGCGAACTCGTCCCGCCGGAGCTCCGCCTCGCCCCGGCAGTAGAATTCATCGAGCTGCGGTGCCGCGCGGCCGAGCATGGCATGCGCCTGGCCGCGATGGTGGATCTGGTGCTGGAACATGTGCAGCAGCAGCCGGTCCGCCCGCTCGCGCTGGACGCGATGGCCGCGCTGCACCTCGATGATGCGAGAGAGGTCCTCGTCGCGCAGCGCCTCGCACCAGGCCATCAGGCGCCGGTCCACCGCGGATTGCGCGGCCTGGAGGGACGCCACGTCCCGGCAGGGCTCGCGATCGGCCCAGGCGGCGGGGCCGAGGCTGCCGCCCTCCAGCGCATCCACATAGAAGTGGTCCACGATCAGGATGTGGTTCAGCGTGGCGCGCAGCGAGGGGAAGAAGCCCACGCGCTCCGCCTCGAATTCCGCCTGGGACAGCCCCGCGCAGAAGCCCAGCAGCCGGTGATTGGCCCAGGCATTGTTCCGCGCCTGCGCGCGCATGAGGAGTGCCGCGCTCATACGCCGAGCGCGGCGGCCGCACCCGCGAGAAATCCGCCGAGTGCCCGATGAAATTCCGGCTCGTCCAGCAGGAAGGCGTCATGCCCCTTGTCGGTCGTGATCTCGACGAAGCTGACCCGCGCCGCCGCCGCGTTCAGCGCGCGCACCAAGGCGCGGCTCTCGCTGGTGGGGAAGAGCCAGTCGGAGGAGAAGCTCGCCACGAAGAAGCGCGTGGGCGTGCCCCGGAAGGCGTTGGCCACGCTGCCATGCTCATTCGCCAGGTCGAAATAATCCATGGCGCGGGTGATGGTCAGGTAGGAATTCGCATCGAAGCGGCGCACGAAGGTGCTGCCCTGGTGGCGCAGATAGCTCTCCACCTGGAACACATCCTCGAGGAAGGTGAGCGCGCTCGCCCCTTGCAGGCGGCGGCCGAATTTGCGCGTCAGCGCGGCCTCGCTCAGATAGGTGATGTGCGCCACCATGCGCGCGACCGAGAGGCCCTGCGCCGGGATGCGCCCATCCTCCCAGTAGCGGCCGCCCTTCCAGTCCGGGTCGGAATGGATGGCGGCACGCCCCACCTCATGGAAGGCGATGTTCTGGGCCGAGTGATGCGCGGCGGTCGCGATGGGCGCCGCGGCGAAGACGGCCTCCGGATAGGTCGCGGCCCATTCCAGCACCTGCATGCCGCCCATCGAGCCGCCGATCACCGCCAGCAGCCGCGTGATGCCCAGATGCTCGGTCAGCTGCTTCTGCGCGCGCACCATGTCGCGGATGGTGACGGTCGGGAAATCCGTGCCCCAGGGGCGGCCCTGCGGCGCCCCGTGCTCATCCGTCATCTCCTCGCGGGGCCCGGTCGAGCCCATGCAGCCGCCCAGCACATTGGCGCAGATGACGAAGAAGCGGTCGGTATCCACGGGCTTGCCCGGGCCGATGATCGCATCCCACCAGCCATCCTTGCCGGTCACCGGCTGGCGCTCGGCCACATACTGGTCCCCGGTCAGGGCGTGGCAGACCAGGATCGCGTTGCTGCGCGCGGCGTTGAGCCGGCCATAGCTGCGATAGGCGACGGCGAGCGGCCGGATCACGGCGCCGCAATCCAGCGTCAGGCCCTCGGGCAGGACCGCGCGCTGGTGCTGGACCTCCGGGAAGGGGGCGATTTCATTCATGGAGGGCCAGAGATAAGCCCTGCCTCCCTCTGGGGCAACTTGGCGCGCGGCCCCGGCACCGCTATGGCTTCCGCACCCATGTCCGAACCAAAACCCGACCCCGACACGCTGGAGGCGCTGCGCGCCGAGATCAACAGCCTCGACGACGCGATGCATGACCTGCTGATGCGCCGCGCCGAGGTCGTGCACCGCCTGAGCGCCAGCCAGGCCAAGGCGCCGGGCACCGTGCTGCGCCCGGGGCGCGAAGCCGCGATCCTGCGCCGCCTGCTGCTGCGCCATTCCGGCCCCCTGCCCCGCGCCGCCCTGGTGCGCTTCTGGCGCGAGCTGTTTGCCAGCTCCATCGCGCAGCAGGGCAATTTCAGCGTGGCCCTGCCGGCCGACCCGGCGCTGGCCCGCCTGGCCGCCGAGCATTTCGGCGTGGCGACGCCGCAGCGCCAGCACCCCTCCCTCGGCGCGGCGCTGGCCGCACTCGGCACGCGCGAGGCGAGCATCGCCGTCCTCCCCTGGCCGCGCGAGAGCGACAATGCGGCCGAGGAATGGTGGACGCGCTTCGACGCCGCGCATCTCTCGGTCATCGCCCGCCTGCCCTTCGTCTCCGAGCGCGAGCCGCCGCTGGAGGCCGCCGTGATCGGCCTGCACCCGGCCGACCCCTCGGGCCGCGACGCGACCCTGATGCGCGTGGAGATGCCGGGCGAGCCCAGCCGCTCCGCGCTGGCCGCCCATTGCGGTTCGGCCCGCGTGCTCATCATGCGGCGCCAGGCGGGCTTCACCCGCGCCTTGGTCGAGACGCTGGAAGCGCCGCCGGCCGGCGCCACCATCCTTGGCCGCTATGCCATTCCCGAACGAGGGACCAAGTAACGCCATGAACGCCCTGCTGCCCCGCCCCTCCATCCTCTCGATCGAGCCTTATGTCGGCGGCGAATCGAAGATCCCCGGCGTGAACCGGATCATCAAGCTCTCCTCCAATGAGGGCGCCTTCGGCCCGCCGCCCCTGGCGCAGGAGGCGATCATCGCGTCCGCGCGCGACGCCCACCGCTACCCCGATGGCGGCGCCACCAGGCTGCGCGAGGCGATCGGTGCGAAATTCGGCCTCGACCCCGCGCGGATCGTCTGCGGCAATGGCTCGGACGAACTGATCGCCTACCTGATCCTCGCCTATGGCGGCGAGGGGACCGAGCTCATCATGCCGGCGCACGGCTTCGTCATGTATGACCTGACCGGCCGCTATGCCGGCTGCCGCGTCATCAAGGTGCCGGAGCGGAACCTGCTGGCCGATGTGGACGCCATGCTGGAAGCCGTCGGCCCGCGCACCAGGCTCGTCTGCCTCGTGAACCCCAACAACCCGACCGGCGCGCTGCTGCCGCAGAGCGAGGTGCGGCGCCTGCGCGCGGGCCTGCGCGACGACATCCTGCTCATCCTCGATTCCGCCTATGCCGAATACGTGACGGATCCCGATTACGACCCCGGCCAGGCGCTGGTGGATGCCTCGGGCAACACCGTCATGACGCGGACCTTCAGCAAGATCTTCGGCCTGGGCGGCCTGCGCCTCGGCTGGGCCTATATGCCGCCCGTGGTGGCCGATGTGCTGGCCCGCATCCGCGGCCCCTTCAACGTGAATGCGACGGCCATGGCCGCCGGCATCGCGGCGCTGGCCGAGCCCAACTGGATCGAGCGCAGCGTGGCGCACAACACGGAGTGGCGCGCCAAGACCGTGGCGGGCCTGCAGGCCGCGGGCATCAAGGTCTGGCCCAGCGCCTGCAACTTCATCCTGGCCGATTTCGAGGATGCCGCGCGCGCGAAGGCCGCCGATGCCAGCCTGCGCGCGCGCGGCATCATCGTGCGCGGCGTGGGCGGCTACAGCCTGCCGACCTGCCTGCGCATCACCATCGGCACGGCCGAGGAGTGCCAGATGGTGATCGAGGGGCTGACAGAGTTCATGCGTAGCGGGAATGGTTGAGCCCCGCGCCGATCAGGCAGAACCCCTTTTCGACCGCCTCTGCCTGATAGGTGCCGGCCTCATCGGCGGCTCCGTCGCGCGGCGCAACCGCGAGGGCCGTGCCCTGGCGCGCGAAGTCGTCGTCACCGCCCACAGCCAGGCCACGCGCGACCGCGTGCGCGAACTGGGCTTCGCCGACCGCGTCGAGGATGATCTCTCCGCCGCCGTCGCCGGGGCGGATTGCGTCATCCTCTGCGTGCCCGTCGGTGTCTATGCGCAGGTGATGGCGAAGATCGCGCCGCATCTGAAGCCCGGCGCCATCCTCACCGATGTCGGCTCCACCAAGGGCTCCGTCATCCGCGACCTGACGCCGCTGCTGCCCGCGGGCGTGCATCTCGTCCCCGCGCACCCGATGGCCGGCACCGAGTATTCCGGCCCGGATTCCGGCTTCCCCACGCTCTTCGAGGGGCGCTACGTCATCGTCACGCCGACTGAGGGCACGGACCCGGCGGCGGTGGAGCGGGTCCGCGAATTCTGGCGCCGCTGCGGCTCCATGATCGAGAGCATGGACCCCGTCACCCATGACAAGGTGGTGGCCATCGTCTCGCATTTGCCGCACCTCATCGCCTTCACCATCTGCGGCACGGCCGATGACCTCAGCGAGGAAACCCGCGAGAGCGTGCTGAAATTCGCCGCCTCCGGCTTCCGCGACTTCACGCGCATCGCGGGCAGCGACGTGAACATGTGGCGCGACGTCTTCCTCAACAACCGCGAGGCGGTGCTGGAAATGCTGGCCCGCTTCACCGAGGACGCCCAGGCCTTCGGCCGCGCCATCCGCTGGGGCGAAGCGGGCTTCATCGAGGACCGCATCAAGCGCGGCCGCAAGATCCGCCACAGCCTGATCGAGCGGAAGCAGGCTTGATTTAGTGCCCTCAGTCGCCGGGCGCGCGCTCCGCGCGCTTGGCTTCGGATCGCTGAAGCGATCCGGCTCGGCTATTCGCCTCGCATGTTTTTAGCGCCCTCAGGCGCCGGGCGCGGCCTCCGGCCGCTTGGCTTCGCCGCGCGACGGCTGCGCCAGGCCGGTCACTCAGTTGGGCGGCGCCGGCCGCTTCGCGGCCGGATTTTCGGAGGGTCGTGCCTGGTTGGTCACGCCCGCGCCAGCCGCTTCGGCCCCGGCGGCACCAGTTCCTCGGGCCGCATCGGCCGGCCGACCAGCCAGCCCTGGATGATATGGCAGCCCGCGCGGCGCAGCGCGAAGGCCTGGCCCTCGGTTTCCACACCCTCGCCGACCACCTCGATCCCCATGCCACGCGCCAGCGCCATGGTGGCGCGCAGCACAGCGTAGGATTTCGGGTCGTCCGGCAGCCCCGCGGTGATCGAACGATCCAGCTTCAGCCGTTGCACCGGCAGGCGCACCACATGCGGCAGCCCCGAATGCCCGCCGCCGAAATCATCGAGCGAGAGCGGCACTCCCACCTCCCGCAGCGCGGCCAGCGTGCGGGCAACGGCCGGCAGGTCGCGGATGGCAAGGTCCTCCGGGATCTCGATCTCCAGCCGCGATGCCTCCACCCCGGCCGCCTCCAACGCCGCCGCCACCTCCTGGGCGAAGCCCGGGTCATGCAGCGTGGCGATGGAGATGTTGATGCCAAGATGCGCGGGCGCATCCGGCCGCCCGCCCCATTGCGCCAGAAGTGCCACGGCGCGGCTGAGCACGAAGCGGTCCAGCTGGAGCGTCAGCCCGGCCTCCGCCGCCGCTGCCAGCAATTCATCGGGCGGCACCCAACGGCCCAGGCGCGCGCTCTGCCAGCGGATCAGCGCCTCGGCGCCGATCATGCGGCCCGTCTCCAGATCCTGCTGCGGCTGGACATGCAGCGCCAGCTCGCCCGCCGCCAGCGCCGCGGCGAAAGCCTCGCGCAGCTCGGCCCGATGCTCGGCACGCTCGCGCAGCGCGGGCCGGAACAGCGCCACCGCGTTGCCGCCCTCACCGCGCGCCTCGTAGAGGGCGAGGTCGGCGGCGCGCAGGAGCTGGTCCGCCTCCTGCCCATGCTCGGGCGCGCAGGCCACGCCAAGACTGGCCGAGACCGGCACCTCGACCCCGCCGATCTCCAGGGTCCAGCGCAGCGATGCCCGCAGCCGCTCGGCGAGCATCGCGGCACTCTCCGGCCCGGCCCCTAAGGCCAGGATGGCGAACTCGTCGCCCCCCAGGCGGCTCACCAGGTCGCTGGGGCGGACCGCGTCACGCAGCCGGCGCCCGGCCTCGATCAGCAGCTCATCGCCCAGCGCCTGGCCATGCCGGTCATTGGTCGCCTTGAAGCGGTCGAGGTCCACCAGCGCCAGCACCCCGGGCTGCCCGGCGGCGAGCATGCCCTCCAGCGCCGCTCGGAAATGGCCGCGATTGACCAGGTTGGTCAGCGGGTCACGCTCGGCCAGGTGCTCGATGCGCTCCTGCGCGGCCTTGAGCGGCGTGACGTCGAGCAGGGAGAGGACGCAGCCCCGCACCCCCTCCGCGCAGATCCAGGGCGAGGCCGTCACCCGCAGCCGGCGCTCGGTCGGCCCGGGCAAGGTGAGGCGCGCCTCGCTCTCCGCCGCCGTGCTGAAGCCGAAGGGCCCCTCCGGATCGGGCGCCGAGGTGAGCACGAGGCCGGAATGCGCCAATGCCGGTGGCGCCTGCGCACCGAACAGCGCGATGAGGCGGCGATTGGCGAAGATGGTGCGGCCCTGCTCGTCCAGCTGCCAGATGCCGACCGGCGCCACCTCCAGCAGCGCGCGCAGCCTTCCCTCGGATTCCGCCAGCGCCAGCTCGCCGCGCTTCACGGCGGAGATGTCGACCGCGAAGATCGCCACCTCGCCGCCCGGCAGGCGCATCTGGCGCACGCGCTCCCAGGCGCCCTCGGCGGTCACAACCTCGAAGGGTTCGCCATTGGCGCGGGCGTGCCGCTCCAGGCGGCGTGCCATCTCGGCGGCGCGCTCGGCCGGCGGGAGATGGGCGACCAGCCCCTGCAACACGTCGGCCAGATGCGGCTCGGGACCGAGCGCCTCCACCCGGCGGGTCCAGGGCTGGCCCGGCCAGCCATTGTGCCAGGCCAGGCGCTGGTCCGGGCCGTAGATGGAGGTCCGATAGGGCGCCACCGCCATCAATCGCCGCCAGAGCGAGGCTTCGCGCCACAACCGGCAGACCCACCAGCCCACTACCGCCAGGGGGGGGACGAGCAGCGCGACCCAGGTGGGCAGCGGCAGCCAGAGCAAGACCAGCGTGAGGGCGCCGGTCAGGGCGGCGCCGAGGCGGAGAAGCGGCAGGTTGAGGCGCGGCGGACGGGGCATGGGACTCTCTTCCGCGCGAAGATATCCACAAGGCCGGTTAAACCTTCCTTGCGCCGCCCGGCAACAGCCCGATTGAGATCAGCGCCCCAACTCAGATCAGCGCGACAAGGGCCAGTGCGGCGAGCACCCCGGCACCGCCCAGCAGCACCGCCCTGAGCACGCCCCCGGCCGCGATCTGCCCTTCGGCCCGCGCCAGCAGCCAGCCGGCCGGCACCACGCCGGCCAGTGTCAGCAGCAGGGGCGCCCAGGCACCGGGGGCGGCCAGGAGCATGAAGGGCAGCAAGGGCAAAAGCCCGCCCAGCGCCTGGCCGACGGCCAGCGCCGCCGCCTCTTGCGCCGCACGGGCCGGCTGCGGCTCGATCAGGTCGAGCTCGAAGCGCATCATGAAATCCACCCAGCGGCGCCGGTCGGCGGCGATCGCCTCCACCGCGCGGGCCAGCGTGTCGCCGCGCAGGCCGTAGCGGTGCAGCACGGCCGCCACCTCCCAGCGCTCACGCTCGGGATAGGTCTCGGTCTCGATTGCCTCACGCCGGCGCTCGGCGGCGTAGCGCTCGGTGGCCCCCAGCACGGCGAAGTAGCGGGCGAGGGCGGCAACGATGGCGCCGGCGGCGAGGGCGGCCAGCCCGCCGGCCAGCAGCGCCGGGCCGTTCACACCCACGGCCATCAGGCCGATCAGGACGGCGAGCGGCAGCACGGGCCCCTGCGCCAAACCTGTCAGGAAAGGCACCTCGGACCGGCTCAGCAGCGCATGCTGCTCGCCCTCCGGGGGCCCCGGCGGTGCGGGCGGTAATCCGTCGCGATAGGGGTGGGGGGTGGGCTGGTCCATGCGGGGGTTCTAGCCCATCCCGCCATCGCGGCGAAACCTTCGTCTGGCCCGCGCGCGCACAACAAAAAAGGGCGCCCTTTGCGGGGCGCCCTTCTCGTTCGACGATCCCGAAGGACCGTCGAATTCAGCTGGCCTTGAGGTTGACCGCGGACGTCTTGCCGCGCTCTTCCGCCAGTTCATAGGAAATCTGCTGACCATCCTTGAGGCCCTGAAGGCCCGCGGCCTGCACGGCGGTGATGTGCACGAACACATCGGAACCACCGCCAGCCGGCGAGATGAAGCCATAACCCTTGGTCGCGTTGAACCACTTCACGGTGCCAGAAGCCATCCGCTTATTCTCCATATCCATGCGCGCGGGAATCTCCGGCGCATCTCACCCACTCCAGCCGGACTTCGCGGAACACGCGCTTGACGCCCCGACCTTTCCCGGCGGGGGCACGCGTTGTCCAGCGGGTACACATCCAGCGGGTCTGAAGAGAGCTTCTGGGGTCGGCACGGCAAGACGAAGGTGAAAGCAAAGGCGCAGATCGCCCGCGCAAAGTCAAATTAAACCGGCTGGCATCCTGCCATGCGCTGCACGCGCGGCCCTGCATGCAACCGGCAAAAAGAAAGGGCGGCCCTGGCGAGCCGCCCTTCCCATTTCGCCAGGTGCGAAAGGACTTCTTAGAAGTCCATGTCGCCCATGCCGCCCATGCCGCCGCCGGGGCCACCGGCCGGAGCCGCGGCCTTCGCCGGACGCTCGGCCACCATGGCTTCCGTGGTGATCAGCAGCGAGGCGACCGAGGCCGCATCCTGCAGCGCCGTGCGCACGACCTTGGTCGGGTCGATGATGCCGGCGGCCACCAGGTCCTTGTACTCGTCGAGCTGGGCGTCGTAGCCGTAGGTCCACTCACCCGAGCGCAGCACTTCGCCCGCGATCACCGCGCCATCCTTGCCGGCATTGGCGGCGATCTGCTTGACCGGCGCCTGGATCGCCTTGCGGACGATCTCGATGCCGACCTGCTCGTCGCTGTTCAGGCCCTTGAGCGTGCCGAGGTTGGTCGAGGCGCGCAGCAGCGCCGTGCCACCACCGGGAACGATGCCTTCCTGAACGGCGGCGCGCGTCGCGTGCAGCGCGTCGTCCACGCGGTCCTTGCGCTCCTTCACTTCCACTTCGGTGCTGCCACCGACGCGGATGACGGCCACGCCACCGGCGAGCTTCGCCAGGCGCTCCTGCAGCTTCTCGCGGTCGTAGTCCGAGGTGGTCTCCTCGATCTGCGCCTTGATCTGCTCGCAACGGCCGTTGATCTCGTCCTTCGAGCCGGCGCCATCCACGATCGTGGTGTTCTCCTTCTCGATGCGGATCGTCTTGGCCTTGCCCAGCATCGCCAGCGTGACGGTCTCGAGCTTGATGCCGAGATCTTCGCTGATCAGCTGGCCGCCGGTCAGGATCGCGATGTCTTCCAGCATCGCCTTGCGGCGATCACCGAAGCCCGGCGCCTTCACGGCGGCGATCTTCAGGCCGCCACGCAGCTTGTTGACCACGAGCGTGGCCAGCGCCTCGCCTTCCACGTCCTCGGCGATGATGACGAGCGGACGGCCGCTCTGCACCACGGCCTCAAGCAGCGGCAGCATCGGCTGGAGCTGGGAGAGCTTCTTCTCGAAGATCAGGATGTAGGGCTGATCCATCTCCGCGATCATCTTCTCCGCATTCGTGATGAAATACGGGGAGACATAGCCGCGGTCGAACTGCATGCCCTCGACGACGTCGAGCTCGGTCTGGATGCTCTTGGCTTCCTCGACCGTGATCACGCCCTCATTGCCGACGCGCTCCATGGCCGACGCAATCATCTCGCCGATCTCGCTCTCGCCATTGGCGGACAGCGTGCCGACCTGCGCGACTTCGGCGGAAGTCGTGATCTTCTTCGTCTTGGCTTCCAGCTCGGCCACAACCTGCGACACGGCCTTGTCGATGCCGCGCTTGAGGTCCATCGGGTTCATGCCGGCGGCGACGGCCTTGGCGCCCTCGCGGACGATGGCCTGGGCCAGCACCGTCGCGGTCGTCGTGCCGTCACCGGCGGTGTCGTTGGTCTTCGAGGCCACTTCGCGCACCATCTGGGCGCCCATGTTCTCGAACTTGTCGGCGAGCTCGATTTCCTTGGCGACGGTCACGCCGTCCTTCGTGATGCGGGGCGCACCGAAGGACTTGTCGATCACGACATTGCGGCCCTTGGGGCCCAGCGTCACCTTCACGGCGTCGGCCAGGATGTCCACGCCACGGATCATGCGCTCGCGGGCGCTAGCGCCGAACTTAACGTCTTTGGCAGCCATTATATCACCTCATATTTGGTTGAGTGAGCGATGGTCGTTCGGGCCGATCAGGCCTCGACGATGCCCATCACGTCGGATTCCTTCATGATCAGCAGCTCTTCGCCGTTGACCTTGACCTCGGTGCCGGACCACTTGCCGAACAGGATGCGGTCGCCCGCCTTCACGTCGAGCGGGCGGACCTTGCCCTCTTCATTCACGGTGCCGGCGCCGACGGCGAGGACTTCGCCTTCCTGCGGCTTCTCCTTGGCGGTGTCGGGAATGATGATGCCGCCCGCGGTCTTTTCCTCAGCCGTGATGCGGCGAACGAGGACGCGGTCGTGCAAGGGACGAAACTTCATGTCGGTTCTTTCCTCCTGATGAGTCAGGCTATGGGAACCTCCCCGCGCGCGGCGCCTGTTGGCACTCGCTGGCGAGGAGTGCCAGGGAGTTAGGCGCGCGCTGGATGAGAGTCAAGCCAAATGGCAGCACTCTCCGAGTGCGAGTGCTAATGATCTGATTCAGTTGAAGATTTTTCTGGCGAAGCCGCTTCCGATCATGTCAGCCTGATGACGTGACCAGCCCGCCAACGGGCCGGCAGGAGGATCAGCCGGTCCCGCGGGTTGGAGTACGACCCTGACGGAGGCTGCCTGATGCTGGATGTTCTCTCCCCCATGGTGCGCCAAAAGGACTGGCGCCTCACCACGGCGGAAATCCTCTACCACCTGCCCGACCATCCCGGGCTGTTGCAGAGCTTCATCTGGCAGAAGCACGATTTGGCCCCGGCCTTCCCCGAACTCACCCGCTTCCTGGACTTCTGGAAGCGCGAGATCGAAGGACCGCTCCACTCCGTTCGCGTGGCCAGCGCGGCGCTGATCAAGCCGGCCGACCTGAAATACGCGAACGGCGTATTTATGCTTCATTAGCGCCCTCAAGCGCCGGGCGCCGGCTCCGCCGGCTTGGCTTCGCCGCGCGACGGTCGCACCAGGCGGCTCGCCCGGTTGGGCGGCGCCGGCCGCCTTGCGGCCGGATTCTTGGGTGTTGGTCCTGATCCGAAGCGCCCTCAAGCGCCGGGCGCCGGCTCCGCCGGCTTGGCTTCGCCGCGCGACGGTCGCACCCGGCGGCATGTCCGGTTGGGCGGCGCCGGCCGCCTTGCGGCCGGATTCGCTGGGGTTCGGCCTGACCTGATGTGTTCGGCGAGCTTGGGGGCTCAGCGCCCGGCCCCGCTCCAGGTGATCGCCCCCGCCGTGCCGCAGGCGCCACATAGCGGCTTCCATTCGGAATGCTCCGCCCCGCAATGCCCGCAGCGCCAAACCGGCTCGACCGGCGCGGCCGCCGCCTCGCGCAGCCAGCCCGCCTCGCGCTCGCGCGCCGCGTCCGGGCCGTGCTCGGCGCGCTCCACCTCGCCCAGCAGGGCGTAGCAGCGCTGGTCGGCCTGGCCGGTCTCGCGCCAGAGGGTCAGTTCGTGCCGGGCACGGCCGGTCAGCCCGGCCTCCAGCGCGATCCGCGCGCGCAACAGCCGGCTCTCGGGGTGGCCGGCCGTCTGCCGCGTCAGATCCTCCACCAGCCGCACCCGGCGGATGCGGTCGGTGTCCAGGCCCAGCAGCAATTCCGCGATGCCCGGATGCGGCGCCGCGTTCCAGCCCTGCTGCAGCACACCGCGCGCCCGGCGCGGATGGCCGGTGTCCAGCAGCCGATTCGCATGCGCGATCACGCCGGGCGCGAAGCCGGGCTCGGCCAGGAAGGCCTGGCGCTCCAGCTCGGCCGCGCGGAGCGGATCCGTCTCCTGCAAGGCGGCGGCGAGGCTGAGTGCCGCGCGCGGCGCATCCGCGCCCGAGAGTGCCAGCGCCTCGCCCCAATCCTGCCGGCGGCGCGCGACTTCCGATCGTTCGGCGCGCAGCCACTCGGCGCTGGGCTCGGCCGATTGCGCCTCGGCCGCGATCTCGCGCGCGGCATCCCAGTCGCCCCGCGCCTCGGCCTGGCGCAGCAGGCCGCGCAGGCCGAGGAAGCGCGCCTCCGGCAGCGCCGCCAGCGCCTCGAAGGCCTCGGTCGCCGCGGGCTCATCGCCTTCGGCACGGGCGGCCTCGGCGGCCAGCAGCAGCAATTGCGGGGTATCGCCCACCAGGCGGCGGGCGCGCGCCACCTCCAGGCTCGCCGTCTCGGCCCGCCCGGCGGCCAGCGCGACCAGCGCGCGGGTCAGCGCCAAATCGCCCTCGCTCCGGTGCTGCCGCTCCAGCCGCAGGCGGCGCCGGGCAGGCCATCGCAGCAGCCAGGACCAGAGGCGCAGCAGGCCGTGCAGCGCCAGGAAACCCAGCACCAGCAGCAGGATGGCGGCCGCCAGCGGCAACCCGATCCAGAGGTCGGCATGGCGGATCTCGACGCTGCCGCCCAGTTCCATCAGTCCCATCACGCCGGCGAAGCCCGCCAGCAGGACCAGCAGCAGCTTGAGGACCAGCCGCATCAGCCGCCGGCCAAAGCGCGCAGGGCGAAGCGCGCCTGGGCCAGGGCCTGGGCCTCCTCCAGCCAGGCGCGCATGCCCTGGCGCAGCGGCTCGGGCAGGCGGCCCAGATGCCCCAGCGCGCCCTCGACATCGCCGGCCTCCAGCGCGCGGCGGGCGCGTTCCACATTGGCCTCGGTCGCATCGCCCCAGATCACATCCTCGCCACGGCGGATGGTGAGCAGGCTGTTCAGCCGGGGCAGCGTGCCCTCCTGCGTGGCGGCCCGCGCCTGGCGCAGCGCCTCCTCGAAACCCAGGCGCAGCGCGGGTTCGGTCGGCGGGGCGGTGGTGGCGAAGCGCGCCAGCGCCGGCGGTGCCGGTCGCCCCAGCCGGGCCAGCGCCGGGGCGAGGGGCTGCCCGGCATCCAGCAACGCACGCAGCGCATCAATGCCCGCCAGCCGCTCCGTCCGCGCCTCGGCGGCGGAGAGGCGCTGCAAGGCCTGCTCGACCGGCGCGAGGCGCTGCGCCGCCAGCGCTTCCATCGCGGCCACGCGCTGCGCGACCAGCGCCTCCAGCGCGGCAAGGCGCTGCAACAACCCGGTTTCGAGATTGGTCACGCGCTGGCCGAGGCTCGCCTCGCCCGAGAGCCGCGCCTGGTCGAGCTGCGCCACGCGCGTAGCGAGCGCCTGTTCCGCCGCCTCGCGCCGCGCCGTGCCTTCGGCCATGCGGGCGGCAAGCGCGGCGGCCGCGGCCTCCACCGCCGCCGCGGCCTGCGCGATGCGCGGCGCGAGGGCCGCCTCCAGCGCCGCGATCCGTTCCTGCAACGCCGCCTCGCTGGCGGCGCGGTTCGCCGCCACCTGCCGCTGCAGCGCGGCCAGCGCCACGGGGTCGCCGGCCGGGCGGTCGCCCAGCAGGCGGATGGTGGCCTCGGCGGCCGCGAGCCGCGCCAGCGCCGCTTCCAGCGCGGCGGTCTCCACCACGGGCCGCGCGGCGAGCTGCGCGATCGCGGCCTCGGCCGCCGCCATGCGCGCATCATTCCGCGCGGGAGGCGTCCGCCCGCCCAGCAGCCAGAGGATCGCCAGCACCAGCAGCAGCACCGCCCCCAGCAGCGCCACCCAGGCGGGATCGAGCTTGCGGATCATGGAAGCAACTC
This sequence comes from Acetobacteraceae bacterium, assembly GCA_027488195.1. Taxonomy (GTDB): domain Bacteria; phylum Pseudomonadota; class Alphaproteobacteria; order Acetobacterales; family Acetobacteraceae; genus Roseococcus. The sequence goes on from JAIYCD010000177.1 coordinate 47,376, forward strand.
CAAGAGGTGGTCCTGGTCCGGCCGCCGCGCCACGCGGATGCGCCGCCAGGAGACCGCCTCCAGCGCCGCCGCCACGCGCGGGCTGATCGCCAGCGCCTCGATGCCCTCAAGCGTCGCGCCAAGCCCGGCACCGGAGAGCAGCGCCACGCTACACGCCGCACTGCGGGGCGAGAAGAACATCGCGTGGGACACTCCCCCGGCGGCGATGGCGGCCCGCGCCGCCTCCGGCAAGGCGGGCGCCTCGCGCGCCGCATAGACGACGCGGCGGATCACACGGAAACCCCGCGCGCGCAGCAAGGCCGTGAGGTCGAGCGAATAGGCCGCGCCCACCGCCAGCAGCAGCGGGCCATCCGCCGGGCGCAGCGTGGCGGTGCAGAGTTCCGCCAGGGCCGCCGCATCGCCATCCGCCGCGCGCACATCGGCGAAGCCCGCGGCCCGCGCAGCCTCGGCCGTGGCAGCGCCGACGGCCAGCACCGGAATGGGCCAGGCGGTCAGCGCGCGCGCGGCGGCGCGGCTGGTCAGCAGAAGCGCCTGGGCGCGGGCGGGGGGTGCCAAAGGGCGGGGCGCCAGCAGCAGCGCGGGCGCCAGGATGGGCATCCAGCCGAGTGCGGCGAGCCTCGTGGCGGTCTCGGCCGCCCCCGGCTCCGGCCGGGTGACGAGGACGCCAGTCGGCATCTCAGCCGAAGATGTCGGCCGGGCTGTCCGCCCGCAATTCCTCGCCGAGCGTGGCGCCGAGGCGTGCGGCATCCTCGGCCGCGCCCTGGATCTCACGCTTGAGGAGGAAGCTGCCATCCTCCCGCGCCACCAGGCCGGTGAGGTGCAGCGTGCCATCGGGCAGCAGCCGCGCATGGCCGCCGATCGGCGTGCGGCAGGAACCGTCGAGTGCGGCCAGCAGCGCGCGCTCCGCCTTGGAGACGGCGGCCGCCTCGCGATCCTCGATGCCCGAGAGCAGCTCGCGCAGCTCCACATCATCGGCGCGGGTGGTGATGCCGACGATGCCCTGGCCGGCGGAGGGGACCATCACCTCGGGCGGCAGCGTCACGGCCGCGTGATCCTCCAGGCCCAGGCGCCGCAGCCCGGCCAGCGCCAGCAGCGTGGCCGCGACCTCGCCCCGCGCCACGCGGTCGAGCCGCGTCTGCACATTGCCGCGCAAGGTCACGACCTTGAGGTCCGGCCGCGCCGCCAGAAGCTGCGATTGCCGCCGCAGCGAGGATGAGCCGATGACGGCGCCCTTGGGCAGGCAGGCATAGGGGTCGGCCGGGTCGGGCACGCCGCAGCCCGCGCCCAGCACCAGCACATCCCGCGCATCCTCGCGCCGCAGCGTGCAGGCCAGCACGATGCCGGGCGGCATCTCGGTCTCCAGGTCCTTCAGCGAATGCACCGCGAAATCCACGCGGCCATCCAGCAGCGCCTCATGGATTTCCTTGGCAAACAGGCCCTTGCCGCCGATCTCGGCCAGGCGGCGATGCTGCACGATGTCGCCCGTCGTCGCGATCGCGTGCTCCTCGAAGGCATTCACGCCGCGCAGCACCGGGCAGAAGCCGGTGATGATCTCGAGGAAGTGCCGCGTCTGCCACAAGGCGAGCGGCGAGGCGCGGGTGCCCACGCGCAGCGGGAGGGCGCGCATGCGCGAATGCTTGGCGGGCTGCGGGGCGGACATGGCGGAAGACATCGGCGCGTCATATAGGGCGGGAGTGATGAACGAAACCCGCCCGGATGCATTGCCGATCCTCGGAATCGAGAGCAGCTGCGACGAGACCGCCGCGGCCATCCTGGATGCGACCGGACAAATCATGGCCGAGGCGGTCTTCACCCAATCGGCCGAGCATGCGCGCTTCGGCGGCGTGGTGCCCGAGATCGCGGCCCGCGCCCACCTGCAAAGGCTGGAAGGCATGGTGCGCGGCGTGCTGGACCAGGCGGGCCTGACCCCGCGCGACCTTGGCGCCGTGGCGGCGACGGCGGGGCCGGGCCTGATCGGCGGCCTCATCGTCGGCGCCAGCCTGGGCAAGGGCCTGGCGATGGGGGCGGGCATCCCCTTCATCGGCGTGAACCACCTGGAGGCGCATGCGCTGACGGCCCGCATGCCCGGCCTGTTCGAGACGCCGCCCGCCTACCCCTTCCTGCTGATCCTGGTCTCCGGCGGGCATTGCCAATGCGTGGCCGTCGAAGGGCTCGGCCGCTACCGCCGCCTCGGCACCACGCTGGATGACGCGGTGGGCGAGGCCTTCGACAAGGCGGCCAAGCTTCTGGGCCTGCCCTGGCCCGGCGGCGCGCATCTGGAGCGGCTGGCGGCCAGCGGCGATGCCAAGGCCGTGCCCCTGCCGCGCCCGCTGCTGCGCCGGCCTGGCTGCGATTTTTCCTTCAGTGGCCTCAAGACCGCCGTCGCCCAGGCGGTGGGCAAAGGTTTCCGGCGCGAGGATATCGCGGCGAGCTTCCAGGCCGCCGTCGCCGCCGTGTTGGCCGACCGCGCGCGGAACGCGGCCGCGATGCTGCCGGAGGCGACGGCGCTGGTGGTGGCCGGTGGGGTCGCCGCCAACCAGGCGGTGCGCGCGGCGCTGGCCGATGCCACCCCCCTGCCCCTGCTCGCCCCCCCACTGCGCCTCTGCGGCGACAATGCGGTGATGGTCGCCTGGGCCGGGCTGGAGCGGCTGCGCGCGGGCCAGCACGACGCCATGGCCCTCGCCCCCCGCCCGCGCTGGCCGCTGGGCGAGCTTGCGCCACCGGCATGAAATGGCGTTAAGCCCGCGCCCTTTCGCATTGACGCAGCCCCCCGCCGCGCTCAGTTTCGGCCGATGAGCGAAGCCACCCTGACCGCCCGCCGCGACTATCAGATCTGCGCCCTGATCGGCACGGGCCACTTCCTCAGCCATTTCTACATGCTCTGCCTGCCGCCGATCTTCCTGCTCTGGCGGGCGGAGTTCGACGTCTCCTTCGCCATGCTCGGCGCCTCGCTCGCGCTGATGAGCGGGACCACGGCGCTGCTGCAGACGCCGGTCGGCTTCCTCGTGGACAAGCACGGCGCGCGGCGCTTCCTGGTGGGCGGCACGCTGCTGATGGCGCTTTCCATCAGCGCCATGGCCTTCGTCCAGGATTTCCGGCTGATCCTGGCGCTGGCCGTGCTCTCGGGGATCGGCAATTCGGTGATCCACCCGGCCGACTACGCCATCCTCGCCGGCTCCATCCGCAAGGAATTCGTGGGCCGCGCCTTCGCGCTGCACACCTTCACCGGCAATCTGGGCTTCGCGCTCGCGCCGCCCGTCGTGGCACTCCTGCTGCTGGTGATGGATTGGCGGGGCGCCTTGCTGCTGGTGGGGCTGCTGGGCGTGCCGGTGGTCGGCCTCATTCTCTGGCAATCGCGCATCCTGAGCGATCAGCCGAAGGCGCGCGGCGCGAAGAAAGAGGGCGGCGTGCGGCTGCTCACCAGCAAGCCCATCCTCGCCTTCTTCGCCTTCTTCCTGCTCTCCTCCATGGCGGGTTCGGGCCTGACGGCGTTTCTCATCACGGTGCTGGGCAAGCTCTGGGGCACGCCCATCGCCATCGCGTCCCTGGCCCTCACCGGCTACATGGTGGGGGCCACGGCCGGCACGCTGGTGGGCGGCTGGTGGGCCGACAAGAAGGGCGGGAACCTGCTGGGCTTCGTCACCGTGCTGACGCTCTGCGCCATGGGGCTGATCCTCTCGCTCGGCTTCGTGCCCTACGCCGAATGGCTGCTGGCGCCCGTCGCGCTGGTGGCGGGGCTTTGCCTCGGCTCCTCGCGCACGCCGCGCGACGTGATGCTGAAGGAGGCCTGCCCGCCGGGTGAGATCGGCAAGGTCTTCGGCTTCGTCAGCGCCGGCCTGCCGCTGGGCGCGGCGGTGATGCCGGTGCCCATGGGGCTGCTGATCGATTTCGGCCTGACCTGGATGGTG
>JAIYCD010000134.1 GCA_027488195.1 Acetobacteraceae bacterium
GGTGGTGGGCGATGGCTCCTTCCTGATGACGCCGCACGCGCTGGCGACCGCGGTGGAATACGGCATCCCCGTGGTGTGGGTGGTGTGGAACAATTCGGGCTTCTGCTCGATCCGTGACATCCAGCACGGCATGTTCGGCGGGCGCGAGCTGGCCACCGCCTTCGAGATCCAGCGCACAGGCGAGAGCTACAGCCCCGATTTCGCGATGATGGCGAAGAGCATGGGTGTCGCCTCGCACCGCGTGACCCATGCGGGTGAGTTGGAGGATGCGATCGCGATGGCGGTGAAGGCCAACGTGCCCTACCTGGTGGAGGTGCCGGTGGACCGGGACATCCGGCCGATCGGAACGGGGAGCTGGGATCTGCCGCCGCTGCCCAATCCGGAGCCGAATTTCCTCAAGGCGCTGGCGGCGCGGGGCATCACCTTCTGATGGGCGCGGGTGGCTCAGCCTCGGCCGCGCCACCCTGCCTTGCGGGTCATCGCCCGCACAACTCCGATCTGCATGACTTTGACGGTCGCGGTGATGGCGAGGATCACGCAGGCCATGGCGGCGGCGGCGGCCACCTGCCCTGCCTCGTCCATCTGCACCACGGCGACCGAGGCCGGCTTGCTGCCGGGGCCATAGAGGAAGACGACGGCCGAGACCGTCGTCATCGCGTTCACGAAGAGATAGACGGCGATCTCGAGGATGGCGGGCAGGCTGATCGGCACGGTGACGCGGCCGAAGGTCACCCAGCGCGGGACGCGCATGCTGGCCCCCACCGCCTCGAACTCCGGGTCGAGCTGGCGGATGGCGGTGACGGCGGTGAGGTGCGCCACGGTGTAGAAATGCACCACGCAGTTCAGCACGAGGATGGCGAGCGTGCCGTAGAGGAAGCCCAGCGGATTGGCGGGGTGGTTGAAGAAGAGGATATAGGCGAGGCCCAGCACCAGGCCGGGCACGGCCAGCGGCGCGATGGCCGCGATCCGTACGAAGCCCGAGACGGCGCCGCCCGCCGCCCCGCGCTCCAGCAGATAGGCCGTGATGAAGACGACCGGCGTGCCGAAGAGGGCCGCGAGCCCCGCCATGGAGAGCGAGGTCCAGAGCGAGCCCCAGCCTTCGGAATCGAAGCGGTTGAAGTCGTAATTCGCCCAGGTCAGCGTCATGTTGTAGGGCCAGAAGCGGATCAGCGAGCCCCAGAAGGCCATGGCCACGATGCCCACCAGCACCGCCGCCACCAGAAGGCAGAGCAGGAACAGCGGCGCATCGCGCATGAGGCGCGGCTTGGCCACGTAGAGCACCGCGCGCCCCGAGATGGCGCCCGATTGCCGGCGCTGCGCCCAGCGCTCCGCGAGGAAGGAGAAGAGCGCGGGCAGCAGCAGCACGATGGCGACGACGGCGCCCATCGAGAAATTCTGCTGGCCGATGACCTGCTTGTAGACATCGGTCGCGAGCACCGGGAATTGCCCGCCGATCACCTTGGGGATGCCGAAATCCGTCACCACCAGGGTGAAGACGACGACGATGGCGGAGACCAGGCCATAGCGGGCCGCGGGCAGCGTGACATCGCGGAAGATGCGCGCGCGGCTGGCCTTCAGCGCCTCCGCCGCCTCAAACAGGCGCGCATCGGCCATGCCGAGGGCGACCGAGAGGATGATCGCGGCATGGGGGAAGGTGTAGATCACCTGCGCCATGACGATGCCCAGGGGGCCGTAGATGCTCGCTCCCTCGGGCAGCAGAAAACGCAGCAGGCCCTGGTTGCCAAACAGATAGATCAGCGAGAGCGCGGGCAGCAGCGAGGGGGCGAGGATCGGGATCAGCATCACCGCGCGGAAGGCGGGCCGCCCCGGCATGCGCGAGCGCGTGAGGCCATAGGCGAAGAAGAAGGCGATGGGCACGACGATCACGGTCGTCAGCGCCGCCGTCCAGACGCTGTTCCAGGCCGAGACCAGCAGCGAAGGCGTGCCGACATAGGCGCGGAAATGCGCAAGACCCACGAAGGCATCGTCCGCGCCCAGGAAGGCGCGCGCAAAGAGTGCGGCCAGCGGAAACACCAGCCCGATCGCGAGCAACAGGGCCGCGAACCAGAGGCTCGCGCGCAGGAGCCGGGCCTCACTCAAATGTCAGCCATCCTGGGCAAAGAGCATCAGCTTGCCGGGCGGCAGGGCGAGCGGGATGCGTTCGCCCGGCGCCATGCCGTCCAGGTCGCGCGGCGCGATCTCGGCCTGGAGGTTCAGCCCTGCCGCGCGCAACTCCAGCCGGCAGACGGAGCCGAGATATTCGATGCTGGTCACCTCGCCGGTCAGCGGCCCCTCGCCCCCCAGCACCACATCCTCGGGGCGGATGAACGCGCGCACCTGGCAACCCTCGGGGTGGCGATGCGCGGCCTCGGCCGGCAGGCGCGTGCCATCGGGCAGGCGCACCCCATCGCCCGCCACCACGGCATCGAAGCTCGCGCTGCGACCGACGAAGCTGGCGACAAAGGGGTTGGCCGGGGTCGCATAGACCTCCTGCGGGGTGCCCACCTGCATGACGCGGCCGCGATCCATCACGGCCACGCGGTCGGCGAGGCTCAGCGCCTCCTCCTGGTCATGCGTCACCATGATGGTGGTCACACCCAGGCGGCGCTGCACCGCGCGCAATTCCTGCCGCAGATGCAGCCTGACGATGGCATCGAGCGCCGAGAGCGGCTCATCCAGCAGCAAGAGGCCTGGCTCATTCGCCAGCGCGCGGGCGAGTGCGTCCCGCTGCTGCTGCCCGCCCGAGATCTGCGCGGGGTAGCGCTCGGCCTGGGGGGTGAGGCCCACCAGCTCCAGCAATTCGGCCACGCGCTGGGCGGCGCGCTCGCGCGGCCAGGCGGGGCCGCGCAAGCCGTATCCGACATTGGCCGCGACACTCATGTTCGGGAACAGCGCGTAGGATTGGAAGACGATGCCGAAGTCGCGCTGTGCGGGCGGCAGGCGGGTGATCTCCCGCCCCGCCTGGAAGATCTTGCCGCGCGTCGGCGTGTCCAGCCCCGCGATGGAGCGCAGCAGCGTCGTCTTGCCGCAGCCCGACGGGCCGAGCAGGCAGAGGAACTCGCCCTCGGCCACGTCCAGCCGCACATCGTCCATGGCGGTGAAGCGGCCGAAATCCCGGCCGAGCCGCTCCACCCGCAGGAAGGGCTCCGGCACCTGCAACATGCTGCGTCAGTTCCGCGGCGCGGATTTGTTGTCGAAGCGGCGGTTCCACTCGGCCAGGATGCGCTCGCGCTGCGCGCCCATCTCGCGGAAATTCACATTGACGAGGCGCTGCTCGAAATCGGCCGGGTAGCCCTGCACGCTGGCGGTCACGCCGGGCAGCGCCAGCAGCGCGTAGAAGCGGCCATAGACCTCCATCGCCTGCCGGCTCACCGCGAAATCGGCGAGGCGCTGCGCGGCGGCCAGGTTGCGCGTGCCGCGCATGATGGCCGTGGCCTCCAGGTCGAAGCCGACACCATCTGTGGGGACGATGATCTCGATGGGCGCACCCTGGTTGCGCAGCGTGACGGCGCGCATGTCGAGCGAGATGCCCATGCCGTATTCGCCGCGCGCCGCGTTGTTGCAGGGGGCGGAGCCCGAATGGGTATAGACCTGGATGTTCTCGTGCAGGCTGTTCATGAACTGCCAGGCGCGCTCCTCGCCCATGCTGTTGATCCAGCCCGCGACCGTGAGGAAGCCGGTGCCCGAGGAAGAGGGGTTGGGCATGGCGATCTGCCCGCGCAAGGCGGGGTTCAGCAGGTCGGTCCAGGTGGTGGGGCGCGGCAGGTTCCGCTGCCGGGCGATGGCCGTGTTGTAGCAGACCGTGGCCACGAAGGCGTCCATCCCCGTCCAGGTCATCGGGCTGCGGTCGCTGCGCATGTTGGGGCGAAGCGCCTCGGCGCCGCGCGGCGTATAGGGCTCGAGCATGTCGAGCGCCTCCATCTGGAGGAGCGAGAAGGCGGAAAGGCCCCAGACGACATCGGCGCGGGGATTGGCGCGCTCGGCGAGCAGGCGGGCGGTCATGACACCCGTGCTGTCCCGCACCCAGGCGATCTCGATGTCGCGCACCGCCGCCTCGGCCGCGGCCTTGAAGGGGGCGAGCTGCTCATTTTCGAGCGCGGTGTAGACGGTGAGCCGCGTGCGCTGCTGCGCTTCGGCCGGGAGGGTGGCGCAGCCCAGCAGGAGGGCAGCGGCGGTGGCGAGGAAGCGGCGATGCATGCGGGTGTTCCTTGGACAGTTGCGAAGCAGACTAGCGGAGAAGGAAGCTTGAGCGCAGCGGGATTATGCGCGCCCGGGCGCCAAACCTCGCTCCGGCAGGGCCAGGGTGATGAACCAACAGGCAGCCAGCATGAGGGCGGAGCCGATCAGACAGGCAGAAATGCCACCCCAGCCATAGAGCAGCCCCGAAAGCAGGGTGCCGCCAAACCGGCCCAGCGCATTGGCCGCATAGTAGAAGCCCACATCCTCGGCCGCCTTCTCGCCGCCGGCATAGGCCAGCACCAGGTAGGAATGGATCGAGGAATTCACGGCGAAGGCCACGCCGAACAGGCAAAGCCCGAGCGGGATGATGAGGTCCGGGCGGGACGCGCCGCCCGCGAGCAGCAAGGCCAGGCCGGCGGGTACGAGGGCCAGCGCCAGGGACCAATGCCGCGCCGCCGGCACCTCGGTGCTGAGGCCATCGGCGCTGCGGCGGACCAGCGCCGGCGTCGCGGCCTGAATGACGCCATAGCCAATCGTCCAGAGGGCGAGGAAGCCGCCCACCATCGCGAAACTCCATCCGGCCGCGTAGAGGAAGACGGGCAGGCCGACCACGAACCAGACATCACGCGCGCCAAACAGAAAGACGCGCGCCGCCGCCAGGAGGTTGACGGCGCGATTGCGCGCGAACAGCTCCCGCGCGGATTCCGAGGCGCGCGCCTTGCCCATGAGCGGCGGCAGCGAGAGCATCACCCCAGCGAGGACGAGGCCCAGCAGCGCCGCCATCAGCCAGAGCGCGCCCTGGAAGCCCAGCGCCTCCAGCAGCGCACCGCCCAGGAAGAAGCCCAGGCCCTTCATCGCGTTCTTGCTGCCGGTGAAGAAGGCGACCCATTTGAACAGCGTGCCGGTGGCATCGGGGGCGGTGAGCTTGATGGCGGATTTGCTCGCGGTCTTCGTCAGATCCTTCGCGACACCGCACAGCCCCTGCGCCAGCACGACCCAGGCGACGGAGAGCGCCATGCCCCAATCGGGCGAGACGGCGGAGAGCAGCATGAAGCCCAGGATCTGCGTCGAAAGCCCGACCGCCAGCATCCGCGCGATGCCGAAGCGCGTGGCGAGCCAGCCGCCGATCAGGTTCGCCACGATCCCCGCCGCCTCATAGAGCAGAAAGAGGAAGGCCAGCGTGAAGGGCGAGAAGCCGAGGCGGAAGAAATGCAGCAGCACCAGCATGCGCAGCGCGCCATCGGTCAGCGTGAAGCCCCAATAGGCGGCGGTGACGATGCCGTAGTTCCTCACAGCCCCACGCGCTCCATATGACAGGCGAGGTCCACCATCCGGCAGGCATAGCCCATCTCATTGTCGTACCAGGCATAGACCTTGAGCAATGTGCCATCGGTGACGAGGGTGGAGAGCGCATCCACCACGGCGCTGCGTGTGTCCCGCGCATAATCGGCGGAGACCAGGGCCCGCTTCTCATGGCCGAGGATGCCGGCGAGCGGGCCGGCGGCGGCCGCGGCGAAGAGGGCGTTCACCTCCTCCGCACTCGTCTCGCGCCGCATCTCGAAGACGCAATCGGTGAGCGAGGCGTTGAGCACCGGGGCCCGCACCGCGTGGCCATCCAGCTTGCCCTTCAGCTCCGGATAGATCAGCCCGATGGCGGTCGCGCTGCCCGTCGTGGTCGGCTGCAGCGAGAGCATGGCCGAGCGCGCGCGGCGCAGATCCTTGTGCGGCGCATCCACGACGACATTGGTGTTGGTCGGATCGTGGATGGTGGTGATCTGGCCATGCCGGATGCCGATCGCCTCGTGCACCACCTTCACCACCGGGGCCAGGCAATTGGTGGTGCAGGAGGCGGCGGTGACGATGGGATGGCGCGCGGGGTCGTAGCGATGCTCGTTCACGCCGACCACGATGTTCAGCACGCTGTCGAACTTCACGGGTGCCGCGACGATGACGCGCCTCGCCCCCCGGTCGAGATGGCCTTGCAGCGCCTCGGGCGTCAGGAACTTGCCGGTGCATTCCAGCACGAGATCCACACCCAGATCACCCCAGGGGATCGCGCCCGGGCTTGCATGCCCGGAATAGCCGAGGCGACGCGCGCCAATGGTGATGGCCTCCTCGCCCTCGGCCTGGATCGGCGCGCGCCAGCGGCCCTGCACGCTGTCGAACTCGAGCAGATGCGCGATGGTGGCGGCGCCACCCTTGATCTCGTTCAGATGCGCGACCTCGAGGCGGTTTCCCGCGCGCGGATCCTCGGGCTGGCGCTCCGCCGCACCGAGTGCCGCCCGCAGCGCGAGCCGCCCGATGCGCCCCATCCCGTTGATGCCGACCTTCATGCGCGTTGAGCCGCGCGGGGATATGCCAGCTCATCCAGCCGGGCCTTCAGCGCCAGGCGATCCAGCGTCGCGACCGGCAGGCTGACGAAGATTTCGATGCGCCGCCGCAGCCCGGCATACAGCTCATTCAGCAGGGAGGCGCGCTCGGCGGCATTGCCGGTGAACTTGGCGGGGTCGGGCAGCGGCCAGGCGGCGGTCGTCACCGTCGCACCGAAATCCGGGCAGGCCTGGCCCGAGAGGATGTCGCAGAGGGTGATCACGAAGTCGAGCGACGGCGCCTCCGGCCCCGAGAACTCGCCCCACCCCTTGCTCCGCAGGAGGGAGACGTCATGACCGAGGGCGCTGAGCTGCGCGATCACCTCCGGCATCGGGCCCGCGGGCGATGGATCGGAGCCGGCGGAGAAGGCCTGGAAGCGCCCCTCGCCCACCTTGTTCAGCACCGCCTCGGCCATGATGGAGCGGGCGGAGTTGCGGGTGCAAAGAAACAGCACGTTGAAGCTGGGCATGGGGGGTTCCCGCTCGCCAGGGTTGAGGAGTTGCGCCATGTCACCGCAGAGCTCGGGACGCCCGGCGCAGCAGGCATCGGCCAGAAAGGCGATCATCCCGCGCAGCGCGTGCATCTGCGCGGCATAGATCAGGCTGCGCCCCTGGCGGCGGGCCGCGATCAGCCCCGCCTGCTCCAGCGCGCGCAGATGGAAGGAGAGCGTGGAGGGAGCCACGCCCAGGCACTGGGCCGCCTCACCCGCCGCCAGTCCATTGGGACCGGCGGCCAGGAGCGCGCGCATGAGTTCGAGGCGCGTGGGCTGGCCCAGGGCAGCGAAACCGAGGGCGGTCGAGCTCAATTCCATACTTCGACAATATTCGAAGCAGAAGGCTTGTGGCGTGAAACTTTCGTGACCGCTCTAGAGCCGCGCCGCATCCGTCACGAAGAAGCCGGCGCTGGTCTGCTCATTCCAGGTCTCGGCGCGCAAATGCCCGGCGAGCATGAGGGGGGCACCCCCCTGCGCCATCAGCGCCTCGGCCAGCGGACCTTCCTTGGCGCGGAAGCAGATGGCCTTGAGCCGCCCGCCATCCTCGCCCTCCAGGAAGGCGCGGATGGTCGCCCCCTCCTTGCCCACGCGCCCGGCCTTCACCACGCGGGCGCGGGCGATGCCGAAGGCGGGTTCGTCATTCCCGGCGCCGAAGGGGGCAAGGCGGCCAATGCTTTCCGCCAGTTCCGCCGTGGCACCACGCACCGTCAGCGCGCCTTCCAGCACCTGCTCGGCCGCACCCGGCAGGTCCCGCGCGGCGGCGAGGCGCTCATTCAGATGCGCGTGCAATTCGGGCAGGCGATGCGCCTCGATGGTGAAGCCTGCCGCCATGGCGTGGCCGCCGCCCGCGATCAGCATGCCCGCCTGCCGTGCCGCGATCACGGCCGAACCCAGGTCCAGCCCGGGGACGGAGCGACCCGAGCCCTTGGCCTTGCCGGCCTCGACGCCGGCCACGCAGGCCGGGCGGTTGAAGCGCTCCCGCACGCGGCTGGCGACGATGCCGACGACGCCCGGGTGCCAGCCCTCATCCTGCAGCAGGAAGACGGCGTGGCCGGCGGCCTGCTGCGCCTCGGCCTGGAGCATGGCGGCGTGCAGCACGCCGGCCTCCACCTCCTGCCGCTTGCGGTTCACGGCATCGAGGCGTTCCGCGATGCCGCGCGCCTCGATCGCGTCGGTCTCCAGCAGAAGCCGCAGGCCGAGATCGGGGACGGAAATCCGCCCGCCCGCATTGATGCGCGGGCCGAGCACGAAGCCCAGCGTATGGGCCGAGGGCGCATCGCGCACCGCGTTCAGTTCCATGAGCGCCGCGAGGCCCGCACGCTCACGCTTGGCGAGGATGCGCAGCCCCTGCTGCACGAAGGCACGGTTCACGCCGATCAGCGGAACCACGTCGCAGATCGTCGCCAGCGCCACCATGTCCAGCAATCCGCGCAGGTCGGGCTCGGGGCGCGCGGCGAAGAAGCCGCGCCGGCGCAATTCGCGCTGCATGCCCACGGCGGCGAGGAAGGCCACGCCCGCCGCGCAAAGCTGCCTGAGGCCGGAGGGGCAATCCAGCCGGTTCGGGTTCACCGCCGCCACCACGCTGGGCGGCGGTCCCTCCGCCTTGTGATGGTCAAGCACGACGATGTCCGCCCCCGCATCGGCCAGCGCCTCATGCGCCGCGATGCCGCAATCCACGCAGACGATGAGCGTGGCGCCGCGCGCGACGAGGCCTGCGATGGCAGGGCCGTTCGGGCCATAGCCCTCGGCCAGGCGGTCCGGCACGTAGGGCAGGACGGTGCAGCCCAGCACACGCAGCGCCTGCACCATGATGGCGCCGGAGCAGGCGCCATCCACATCGTAATCGGCGAAGATGGCGACGGTCTCGCCGCGCTGCACGGCATCGGCCAGGCGCGCGCTGGCCGCGTCCATCTCCAGCAGCGCCGAGGGGTCGGGCAGCAGGGCGCGCAGGGTCGGCTCCAGGAAAACCCCGGCGGTGTCGAGGTCCACGCCGCGTGCCGCCAGCAGTCGGCCGACGATCTCCGGCAGGCCCAGTTGCTGTGAGAGCGCGGCCGCCATCCGCGGCTCGCTGTGCCGCCAGACCCAGCGGCGCCCGGTGAGGCTGCGCTCGACGCCGAGCGCCGTCTGCATCAGATCGGCTTCAGCGTGAAGTTGTGACGGCCTTCGACGTAGCGGACGGTGCCGGACTTGCTGCGCATCACGATGGAATGCGTGATGGCGCCGCCGGGGATGAGGCGCACGCCGCGCAGCATGGGGCCGCTGGTGACGCCGGTCGCGGCGAACATCACTTCGCCGCTCGCCATATCCGTCATGGAGTATTTGCGCTGCGGGTCGGAGATGCCCATCTCCTTCGCGCGGATCACCTGGCCCTCATCCTCGAAGATCAGCCGGCCCTGCATCTGCCCGCCGATGCAGCGCAGCGCGGCGGCAGCCAGCACGCCCTCGGGCGCGCCGCCCCAGCCCAGATACATGTCCACGCCCGTCTCCGGCTGCGCGCAGGCGACGACGCCGAACACGTCACCATCGGGGATCAGCATCAGGCGCGCGCCGGCCGCGCGGCAGGCCTTGATGATGTCCTTGTGGCGGTCGCGGTCCAGCGTGCAGACGGTGAGTTCGCCGACGGGCACGCCCTTGGCCTTGGCCAGCGCTTCCAGGTTCTCGGCCGGCGTGCGGTCCAGGTCCACGATGCCTTCCGGATAGCCCGGGCCGATCGCGATCTTGTCCATGTAGCAATCGGGCGCATGCAGGAAGCCGCCGCGATTGGCCAGCGCCACCACCGCCATGGCGTTGGGGCCGCCCTTGGCGGTGAGCGTCGTGCCCTCCAGCGGGTCCACCGCGATATCGGCCAGCACGCCGCCGCCGGTCTTGGCGTAGAGGCCCACCTTCTCGCCGATGAAGAGCATCGGCGCCTCATCCATTTCGCCCTCGCCGATCACGACGGTGCCCTGGATGGCGACGCTGTCGAAGGCGCGGCGCATGGCTTCCACGGCCGCGCCATCGGCCGCGTTCTTGTCGCCCTTGCCGACCCAGAGGCTGGCGGCCAGCGCCGCCGCCTCGGTCACGCGGACCAGTTCGAGGGCCAGGTTGCGGTCGGCGACCGTTTTGGTGTCGGACATGGTGTTTCCTCGGGTTTAGCGGCGCAGGAGCAGGTCGGCGGTGACGCGGGCGGTGACGGTGATTTCCTCGGCCGTCACGCTGGGGGCCGTGGGGGCAGCCATGGCGCGGGCCGCCATCATGGGGCGCGCCTCGGGGGCGGCCTCCACGTAGAGATCACGCAGGGCCGTGACACGCAGGCCGAGGTCGCGCCCGATGGCGGCGCCGCGCTCCTGCACGGCGCGGATGGCAAGGCGCGTCGCCTCATCCCGGCCCTGGCGCTGCGCCGCTTCGGTGAGCTGCCAGGAGATGTTGTCGAGCAGCAGCCCCGCCGCCTGCAACTGGCCGACCAGGGCGACCACCGCCTCCGGCCCGCGCAGGTTGAGCGATTGCTGCGCCACGAATTCCTGCTTGTCGCGATCCGCGCGTGCCGCGTAATGGCCGGTGGTGGCGCGCACGCCCTGCACGCCGCGCGCGGTGGCGAGTGCCGCCGCCATCCGGCGGTTCACCTGCTCCTGCGCCTCGGCCGCGGTCGCGGCGCGCGCCTCGATGCGCAGCGACGCCACGGCCTCATCCGGCTGCACCGTGGCGCTGGCGGATTCCGAGAGGCGCAGCCGCGTCTCGGATTGCGCGATGGCGGGCAGCGGCGCCAGCAGCGCGGCGACGAGAAGCAGGCGGCGGATCATCTACAGCTCCTCGATGCGGATCACGGCGGGGGGCTCCACCACGCTCGGCAGGGACGCGATGCGGGCGAGTGCGGACTGCATCTGCGCCTCCTCGCATTCATGGGTGACGAGCACGACGGGCACCGCCTCGCCCGGCGCGCGGCCGCGCTGGAGCATGGATTCCAGGCTGATCTTCGCGTCGCGCAGGGCACCCGTCACATCGGCGATGACGCCGGGCTGATCCAGCACCATCAGGCGCAGGTAATAGGCGCCGCGATGGCGCTCCATCGGCAGGCCGGGTGCGGTTTCCAGCGTGGCGGAGGCCGAACCCCAGACCGGCGCGAAGCGGCCGCGCGCGATATCCACGAGGTCGGCCACCACCGCACTCGCGGTCGGGCCGCCGCCGGCGCCGCGGCCTTGCAGCACCACGCGCCCCACCGCATCGCCCTCCGCCAGCACGGCGTTGAAGACGCCATCCACGCTGGCGATGGGGCTGGCTTCCGGCACCATGCAGGGATGCACGCGGGCCGTCACACCCGCCGCATCGCGCGAGGCGATGCCCAGCAGCTTGATGCGATACCCAAGCTCGCCAGCCAGCGCGATGTCCAGCGCCGAGACGTTGCGGATGCCCTCGATGTGTAGCGCCTTCAGATCCACCTGTTGGCCGAAGGCCAGGGCCGCCAGGATGGCGAGCTTGTGCGCCGCATCCACGCCATCAATGTCGAAGGCCGGGTCGGCCTCGGCATAGCCCAGCTCCTGCGCGGTCTTCAGCACGACGTCGAAGGGCAGGCCCTTCACGCGCATTTCGGTCAGGATGTAGTTGCAGGTGCCGTTGAGGATGCCGGCGACGCGGCTGATGCGATTGCCCGCCAGCCCCTCGCGCAATGCCTTGATGGCCGGGATGCCGCCCGCGACGGCCGCCTCATAGGCCAATGGCGTGGCCTTCGCCTCGGAGAGTAGCGCCAGTGCCGCGCCATGGGTGGCCAGCAGCGCCTTGTTCGCGGTGACCACCGGCTTGCCGGCGTTCAGCGCCGCTTCCACCAGCGCCCGCGCCGGCCCTTCCGAGCCGCCGATCAGCTCGACCACGACCTCGACATCAGGATCGGCGGCGAGCGCCACCGCATCCTCGTGCCAGGCGAGGCCGGTCACATCCACGCCACGATCCCGCGTGCGGTCCCGCGCCGAGACGGCCACCACCTCGATCGGCCGGCCGGCGCGCGCCGCGATCACATCGGCATTGGCGCGCAGCAGGTTCACCACGCCGGCGCCCACCGTGCCGAGGCCGGCGACACCCAGTTTCAAAGGCTTGCTCATGCCGACTGCACTTCTTCCACGGGGGCCGCGTTGTCGCCTTGCAGGAAGCCGCGGATGCCGCGCAGCGCCTGGCGGATGCGGTGGTTGTTCTCGACAAGGGCGATGCGCACATGTCCATCGCCATGCTCGCCAAAGCCGATGCCGGGGGCGACGGCGACCTTCGCCTTCTCCAGCAACAGCTTGGAAAAACCGACCGAGCCCAGGTGGCGGAACTTCTCGGGGATGGGCGCCCAGAGGAACATCGAGCCCTCGGGCGGCGGCACGTCCCAGCCGGCCTGGTGCAACCCCTTCACCAGCACGTCGCGCCGGTCCTTGTAGAGGGCACGCATCTCGGCCACGCAATCCTGCGGACCATTCAGCGCGGCGGCGGCGGCGATCTGGATCGGCGCGAAGGCGCCGTAATCCAGGTAGGATTTCACCCGCGCCAGCGCGCCGATCAGCCGCGGGTTGCCGGCCGCGAAGCCCATGCGCCAGCCCGGCATGTTGTAGGTCTTCGACAGGCTGGTGAACTCCACCGTGCAGTCCATCGCGCCCGGGATTTCCAGCACGGAGGGCGGCGGGTTGTTCTCGTTGAAATAGAGCTCGGCATAGGCGAGGTCGCTCAGGATGAAGAGCTCATGCTCCCGCGCGATCTTCACCAGATCCTTGTAGAATTCCCGGCTCGCCAGCAGCGCCGTCGGGTTGGAGGGGAAGTTCACGATGAGCGCCGTGGGCTTGGGCACGGAATGCTTCACCGCGCGGAC
>JAIYCD010000233.1 GCA_027488195.1 Acetobacteraceae bacterium
AGCCTCGGCGATGATCTGGCGGGCGCGGTCGGTCAGGTCAGCGCGATCCCAGTCGAAGAAGACCAGGAAGGTGCGGGCCGGAGCCGGGGCCGGAGCCGGGGCCACAACCGGGGCCGGGCGCGGCGTGTTGAAGGCATAGCGGAAGCCGACCAGCACCGACTGGTTCTGGTTCGCGGCGGAACCCGAAATCCGGCTCGTGCCCGAGGTGGAGGTGTTGCGGTTGCTCGCGCTGTAGTCTGCGTCCAGCGTGGCGTAGTACCGGTACTCGGCGGTGAGCGAGAGGCCGGGGACGAACTGGCCGAGGCCGAAGGCGATGCCGCCGATGGCCTGATAAGCGAAGTTCCAGCCCGAGCCGTTGTCGATCGTGAAGGAGCCACCATTCGGGAAACCGGCGCGAATTCCGCTGCCCTGGAGCCAGCCGGCACCGACGCCGCCGCCGAAATAGGGGTTGATGCCCACGCCGGCCACGCTCCACCCCGTCGGGATGTCGTAGAGGGCGTTGGCCATCAGGCCCACCTGGCGGTTCACACCACCGACGCTGGTCGAAAGCACGTTGGAGCGCGTGAAGGTGTCGAACTGGTTCTCACGGTAGCTGACCTCGCCCTCAAGGCGGATGCCGTTGCCAAAACCCCAGCCCACGCTACCGACGCCGGTCCAGCCGACATTCCAGTCGGTGTTGTTGGAGCCGGATGAAACCGATTCCTTCCAGCTCGCACCGACGCCGCCCGCGATGTAGAGGCCGGAGGTCGGTTGGGCAGCGGCGATGCCGGGGGCGATGAGGCCAGTGGCCAGCAGGCCGAGAGCAAACTTCGACGTACGAAGCATGGATGATCTCCTGAGATGACAAGCTATTTGCGCGGCTAACGCTACGTTAGGCCTCAGCATAACCCGTTAACCTACACAACGCACGCCAGGTGGCAGATCACGTCGGCATTGGATTCATATTTGCCACATCTGATGCAGATTTATCACATATGGCTGCGCAAAGGGCACAAGGGAGGAGAGGCCTCGGCCACTGCTTTTGGACAAAAAAAGGGGTGGCCGAGGCCACCCCTTTCGAAGTCTCGCGAAGGAGACGTCCGGCTTAGCGCAGGACGATCTCGACGCGGCGGTTCTGCGGCTCGCGCACGCCCATCGCGGTCGGAACCAGCGGACGATCGAAGCCGAAGCCCTGGATCGTCATCTCGTTGCGAGCGATGCCACGGCGAACCAGCTCGGCGGCCACCGCTTCGGCGCGGCGGACGGAGAGGCGCTGGTTGTAGGCCGCGGAACCGGTGCGGTCAGCGTGGCCGGACACCTCGATGCGCGTCGAACGAACCGTACGGGCGTTCGTCGCAGCCTCGGCGATGATCTGGCGGGCGCGGTCGGTCAGGTCAGCGCGATCCCAGTCGAAGAAGACCAGGAAGGTGCGGGCCGGAGCCGGGGCCGGAGCCGGAGCGGCAACCGGGGCCGGGGTCGGAACGTTGAAGGCATAACGGATACCAGCCAGGACCGACTGGTTGTAGTTGTTGCCGTCATAGTTGCCCTGCAGCGTGCGGCCGGCGTTCGGGCCGGACGTCGCCTGACCCTGGATACCCATGCTCGGCTGCGTGGAGCCGAAGAAGCGGTATTCGAGGGTCAGAGCCAGCGCCGGGGTGATGCCGAAGGCAACGCCACCGATGGCCTGGTAGGCGAAGTTGTTCGAGGTGTCTTCGAGGGTGATGCGGCCATCACCACCGCTGCCGCGAACGCCCTGCCAGTTGCTCTGCACAACGCCGATACCACCGCCGACATACGGGGTGATGGCGACGCCGCCCGGACGCCAGCCGGTCTGGATGTCGTAGAAGACGTTGCCCATCAGGCCGTACTGATAGAGCTGGCCGCCCGTGTTGGTCGCGGCGCGCGTGCCGGTCGGCGTCGCGATCGAAGCGGAGCTGACCGAGTTCTGGCGGATGTTGACTTCGAGTTCGGCGCGCAGGCCGTTGCCGAAGCCCCAGCCGAGGCTGGCCACACCGGCCCAACCCCAGTCGGTGTCGAAGCCGACCTGACCGGTCAGGATGCCCGACGGGGACAGGCGCGGGTTGACGTTGTTGTTCTCACGGTAGTTCGCGCCCACACCCGCGCCCAAGTACAGGCCCGAGATCGGTTGCGCCTGGGCGGCCACGGGCAGCGACAGGACCGTCGCGGCCAAAAGGGCCTTCTTGAGGCTCATCCTCGTTCTCCTTAGATCAAAAACGTTTGTTCGGTCGCTACGTGGCACACCCGGCGGGTGATAATCCTCGCTGCGTGTTTGCACCTTAGCACCAGAGTTCCGGCGAATGCACCACCCTGGCGAGCATTTCCCGATATCTGTGGCCCAAAGGCAACAGCCCCCTTTGGCTTTTGAGCCACAGGGTCAGATTCCGTCACAGGCCGCCGCATCATCGAGTGCCGCCAGGGCGCCATGCGGCAGCAGGCGATTGGCATGGCCCAGCTTGCGGCCCGGCTTGGCCTCGGCCTTGCCATACCAATGCGCGACCACATCCCCGCGCCCCAGCAAGCCCGGCCAGGCGGCCAGCCCCTCAGGGCCCACCAGGTTGCGCATCACCGCATCCGAATGCCGCGTGACGGGCCCGAGCGGCAGGCCGGCCACCGCCCGGACATGCTGCTCGAACTGGCCGCAAACACAGGCATCCATCGTCCAATGCCCCGAATTGTGTGGCCGGGGGGCAATCTCATTCCCCAATAGGGAACCGTCCGGCAGCAGGAACATCTCCAACGCCACCAGCCCCACGAGTTCCAGCGCGACGGCGACCCTCGCCACGTTCTCGCGTGCGGCCAGGGCGGCCCCGGCGGGCAACCGCGCGGGGGCGAAGGAAATATCCAGGATGTGGTGGTGGTGCCGGTTCTCCACCGCGTCATAGGTCGCGACGTTGCCATCCAGGCCCCTTGCCGCGATTCCCGAGATCTCGGCCGCGAAGGGCACGAAGGCTTCGAGGACCAGCGGCTTGGGAGACAGGCGCTCAAAGGCGGGCGCGGCATCCTCGGGCCGGCGCAGCACCGCCTGGCCCCGGCCGTCATAGCCAAGGCGCGTGGTCTTCAGCACGGCCGGCAAGCCGATCTCGGCGATGGCTGCCGTAAGCTCTGCCATGCTGGCCACCGGGCGCCAGGGAGCGACGGGCACGCCAGCCTCGGTGAGGAAGTGCTTCTCGGCGAGTCGATCCTGGCAGATGGCCAGGGCGCGGGGGCCGGGCCGGCAAGGGACGCGGCCCTCCAGTGCGGCCAGCGTCGCGGCGGGCACGTTCTCGAATTCATAGGTCACGACATCCACCGCGGCGGCGAAGCGGTGCAGGGCTTCCACATCCTCATAGCCCGCCACCGTGGCGGCTGACGCGACCTGCATGGCGGGCGAATCGGCCTCGGGCGCGAAGATATGGCAGCGAAAGCCGAGGCGGGCCGCAGCCATGGCGCTCATCCGCCCCAGCTGCCCGCCGCCCAGGATGCCGATGGTCGCACCCAAGGGAAGGGCGGGGGGCAGGGCCGCCTCAGGCGGGGTCATGCGGCACGCCTTCCGTCTGCTGCAGGCGCCACGCATCGAGTCGCCCGGCCAGGGCCGCGTCGGACAGGGCCAGGATGGAGGCGGCCAGCAGGGCTGCGTTGATCGCCCCCGCCTTGCCGATGGCCAGGGTGCCGACCGGCACGCCCCCCGGCATCTGCACGATGGAGAGCAGGGAATCCATGCCCTTGAGCGCATGCGACTCGACCGGCACGCCCAGCACCGGCAGGGGCGTCATGCTCGCCGCCATGCCCGGCAAGTGCGCCGCGCCGCCTGCGCCGGCAATGATGACCTTGACGCCACGGCCCCGCGCCGCGCTCGCATAGTCGAACAGCCGCGCGGGCGTGCGGTGGGCTGAGACGACGCGGCATTCATGCGGGATGCCGAGCGCCGTCAGGGTCTCATCCGCGTGGCGCATCGTCTCCCAGTCGGAGCGGCTGCCCATGATGACGCCCACCTGGGGCGCGCTATCCGCCATGGTTCTGGTCCTGTCAGGCGATGATGTCGGGGACGAGCTGGCTCTCGAGCCAGGCGATCTCGTCCTTCAGCTTCAGCTTGCGCTTCTTCAGCCGCTGCATCTGCAACTGGTCGCCCAGGCCGGTCTCGAGCCGCGCGATCACCGTGTCGAGGTCGCGGTGCTCGCTGCGCAATTCATGCAGGCGGCGGAGCAGGGCTTCGCGGTCTTCAAGCATCCGTATGTGCCGCCATCCTGATCGCGAGGGCTTGGAAATCGGCCGGCCACGGAAACGAAATCTTTTCCATTCACCGGAAGAATGGGGATAGCATGGCTTGGCGCGGTGGCAACAGAGCCGCGCGAAGGTGATGCCCCGGGTGGGCGTTCCCGCCCGGGCGAAATCGAAAGAGGATGCCCCAGCATGATGCATGCCCCCAGGATTCGCGCCTTGGAAACCCGCCACGCCGAGATCGAGACCCGCATCGCCCATGAAGGCGCGCGGCCCCGGCCAGATGACGCTGCGCTGGTCAAGATGAAACTGGAGAAGCTGCACCTGAAGGAAGAGATGGAGCGTCTGCGCCGCGCCCACTGAGGCGGCCAAGCGTCCCCGGAACGCCTGACCACCGGCACGCCCGACCGGCGGCTTATTCCGGCTCGGCGGGCGCGGGAACGGGAATGGCGATGCCCTCGGCCCGCATGCGCTCCTGCGCGGCCGTGACTGCGGCATTGAGGGCGCCCTGGGTGCAGAGGCCCAGGATCACGGGATCGCGCGGCTTGATGTTCGCGCTGTTCCAATGCGTCCGGTCCCGCACCTTCTGGATGGTTTCCTTGGTGGTGCCCAGCAGCTTGCCGATCTGCACCTCGGGCAGCTCGGGGTGGTTGCGCAACAGCCAGGCGATCCCGTCCGGGCGGTCATTGCGCTTGGCGACGGGGGTATAGCGCCCACCCTTGCCGCGCCCCTTGGGAACCGGCACCGCGACCGCTGAGAGCACGAGCCGCGCCGTCGGGTCCGCCTCGCAACGGGCGATATCCTCCCGCGTCACCTGCATGTTGGACACGGGATCATAGCCGATGATCCCCTGCGCCACCTCGCCATCGGCGATGGCCTGGACTTCCAGCGGGTGCATCTGCACGAAGTCAGCGATCTGCTCGAAGGAGAGCGAGGTCTTTTCGATCAGCCACACGGCAGTTGCCTTGGGCATCAGGGGCTGGGCCATGTCTGTGTTTCCGGGGGAAGGAGGTCAGGTTCCGTGGATGGGAGAGGGGCGGCCCGGGGGCCCACACCCGATCTGTGCATGCCTATACTGTCCCCCCCCTGCCACTGTCACCCCCCGCATGGGGGAAGCCCCGCCTGGAGAGGAGAAATCGCGTGATCTTCGAGGATGATCCCCGGCCCAGGCCCCGCGAGGGCCTGCAGCCACCCCGCCTGGAGGGTTGGTCCGAGGCGGAACTGCGCGCCTATATCGCGGAGTTGAAGGGCGAAATCGCCCGCGCCGAGGCGGCGATCCTGACCTGCGGCAGCCACCGCGCGGCGGCCGAGGCGTTTTTCCGCAAGCCGCCGGAATGAAGAAGGGGGGCTCACGCCCCCCTTCCCCGAGTTCAGGCCGCCTGGGCAGCCTGCTCGATGGCGACCGGCCGGCCGGGCGCCGGTTGCGCGCCGCCGGTCGCAATCGGGATGCGCCGGGGCTTCAACGCCTCGGGCACCACGCGCTGCAGCGCCACGTGCAGCAATCCATTCTCGATGCGCGCGCCCTGGACGACCAGGTGGTCGGCCAGCACGAAGCGGCGCTCGAAGGCGCGGCCGGCAATGCCGCGATGGACGTAGCGCCTGGCCTCGCCCTCGGCCTGCGGCGCCTTGCCCGAGATGAACAGCGTGTCCTCGCGCACGACGAGTTCGATGTCATCCGGGCCGAAGCCCGCCACGGCCATGGTCAGCACGTAGCTGTCATCGCCGGTCACTTCGATGTTGTAGGGTGGATAGGCCGGCGCCTCGGACTGCACGCGCGCCCCATCCAACAGACGGGCGAAACGGTCGAAGCCGATGGCGGTGCGGAGAAGCGGGGAAAAATCGACGGCGTTCATGAAGAACCTCCTGCGATAGCAAGGTCCAGGTTGAGTGTCCCGCCTTTGGCCTCCCCGAAACGGGCGAGGCCTCTGTCGGATCCACGCCGAGGCCCTGACGGCGCCTCGACTCTCCCGATCTGGAATGCCGCCGCCCGCGATTCAAGAGGGACGCGCAAACAGCAAAAACCGCCCTGGCCGGGGGCCAGAGCGGCATCGCGTGCTGAATGTCGCGAGGGCCTCAGCCCTTGCGCATGCCGATCCCGGCGAACTTCTTGTTGAACTTGGCGACCTGGCCGCCCGTATCCATGATGCGCTGCACGCCCGTCCAGGCCGGATGGCTCTTCGGATCAATGTCGAGGCGCAGCGTGTCGCCCGGCTTGCCGCCCGCGGTGCGGGTCTTGAAGGTGGTGCCGTCGGTCATGATGACGTTCATCTCATGATAGGCGGGGTGGGTGTCGGGCTTCATGATCGGGCTTTCCGGGATGCGGCAGGCGGCGATGGCTGCCCAGCCGTTGAAGGGCGGGGATTAGGTCATCCGTGGGCCGCGCGCAAGTGCGGCCGGCCGCTGGCCCCCTCTACCGTCCGTGACAAAGCGGACTAGCATCGCAACGAGAGAAAAGGAGGGCATTGCGATGGAGTGGGTGGTCCCGGCTGTGCTGGTGCTGCTCCTGGCCTGGGGCGGGCTGATCCGTTCGCGGCTCAGGCGGTTGAGATTGGAGGCCACCAGCGCCTGGCCGCCGCTGGAGGCGCTGCTGCGGCGGCGCCACGGGCTGGTCAGCCCTTTGATCCAGTCGTTGCAGACCCTGCCGCCAAAGGAACAGAAGCCGGTCCAGGCCTTGCTCAAGGCCCGCAAGGGCGCGGCTCTGGCCGATCTTTCACCGCTTGCCGCCGGCAAGGCGGAAATGAGCCTCGCCACCGCGATCGAGAATGTCCGCACCCTGGCCGGGCAGCATCCCGAACTGGCGGACGAGGCCCGCTTTCGACAGACCCTGGCCGCGCTGGACGCGCTGGATGAGGAGATTGCCGCCGCCCAGGACAGCTTCAACCGTGCCGTCTACGTCTACAACCTCGCCTGCGTCGCCGTGCCGGCGATCATCATCGCGAAATACATGAATTTCTGGAAGATCGAGTATTTCGGCCTGGACGGTGACGCGCGTGAGGCCGTGGCCGAGATCGAACGCGGACATGTGCAGCAGCGGCCCGAGCCGATGCTTTAACGAAGCCGTCATCCGCCTGTGGGACGCTGCCGCGAAGGCCTGCCCTCCCGCCGGAGAAGATCGTGTCCAGCTCGCGCACCAGCCATTCAACGCAGGAATTGCGCCAATTGATCGCGATGCTCGAGCGCAGCGGCATCGCCGAACAGCGGCCGGAGGCCCGCGCCCTGCTCCAGCGCTCGCGCGCGCTGCTACGGGAACGCCAAGGCGGCGCACGCCGGATCGCAGGCAAGTTCGGCACGCTGGTGATCCTGGCGCTCGATGCCGCCATGCTCGGGCTGGGCATGGTTCTCGCGGTCGCGCTCGTCGCCGGCACGCCGCTTCCGGCCGGGATCACGCCTGCCGTGGCGCCCGGGGCCTGGCTGCTGTTCCGCCTGCGCCACCAGGCGTATTGGCTGGGCGAGGCCGCCCGCTGGGCGATTTATCACCTCGCCTGGCTGTATGACTGGTTCGCCGAGGCGGTGAGCATCGCCGCGATGGATCGGCTGGATGCGCGCATCGCGGCACGGGAGGTGATGCGGGGCTGGCGACTGCATCGCCGCGCCCTGCCCCACCGCCCCCGGCTGGAGGATGTGGCGGCCTTCCTCGCGGCGGAATATGGACCAGAGACGGCGCGGGCCTTCCATGGGCAGATAGAGGCGCTGGGCCAGGGCGAGGCCCCAGGTCAGGCCCCGGGTCAGGCCCCAGGTCAGAAAAGCAGGAGACGGGGCCGGGGCCGTGTGACCCGGCAGGCGCGGCGCCTGGCCGAGATGCGATGGTCCGCGTTGATCCATGTCTTTGGCCAGCTGGCCGCCTCAGGCGCGCTCTGGCCGGAGGCCTTGCCTTCCGGGCGGGAGCATGGCGGCCTGGAGTGGCCGGCCACCGTCGCGCAGCCGACCAACAGCCCCGCACCCCATGCCGCCGCCCCGCCCGCGCCCGAGGCGGCCGACACGCCGGAGCGTGCGGCGCGACGGGCCGATCTGCGCAACATCATCCGCCGCAAGCGACAGGACATCACGACCGCATTCGGCTGGCATCTGAAGACCGAGGCCGAGATCGTCCAGCGCGACAATTTCCTGACGCAGACCCGCGCCGAGATCGCCGAACTTGAGCGCGAACTGGCGCAGCTGGGCGGCTGATTTCAGAACGGAATGGGGCGGCCGTGATGGTCGAAGAACCCGCCATTCCCGGCGGGCGTGAGCGCGGCCAGCACATCCAGCAGCCGCGCCGCGGATTGGGCCGGCGGCTGCACCTCCAGCCCCGATTTGGCGAAGGGGGCTGAGAGCGGCGTCTCCACCGTGCCAGGATGCAGCGCCACGCAGATCGCCTCCGGCCGGCCGCGCGCCAGCTCGATCGCGGCCGTCCGCATGATCTGGTTCAGCGCCGCCTTGGCCGCGCGGTAGCTGTACCACCCCCCCAGCCGGTTGTCCGAGATGCTGCCCACACGGGCCGAGAGCGTGGCGAAGACGGCACGGCCGTCGCGGGCCAGCAGGGGCAGGAAATGCTTCATCAGCAAAGCGGGCCCGGACGCGTTCAGGGCAAAGCTCTGGGCGAGATGCGCCGGGTCCAGCTGGCGGAAGCTCTTTTCCGGCTGGAAGCGTTCGTCATGCAGGAAGCCCGTCGCGTCCACCACGAGGCGCAGGCCCGGGCCGATCCCGGCCGCGGCGCGGGCGATGCTGCCCTCATCGAGCAGGTCGAGCGCGGGCTCTGTCGTCCGGCCGAGGCGCCGCACGGGATGGCCGCGCCGCTCCAGCTCGGCCGCCAGTGCCGCGCCGATGCCGCCGGTGGCGCCGATGATCACGGCGGGGATGAGGTGTTCAGGATGCATGGCAGCAGGGATGGGGGCGAAGCGCCTTCCCCGCAAGCCGGGCTGGCCTTCGCGACCGGCTGCCCCATATCCGGGACATGACGCGCGACAGGACGGACCCCACCCAGCCGATCAAGGACGCCATCGCGGCCCGGGTGGTGGCGTTGTTCAACGACCGCGCGCGCGGCGAGGCGCCGGTGAAGCGCCGGCCCGACGGCTTGTTCGGCCCCGATTCCGTGGCCTGGCGCGTGCATGGCGACGTCACCTCCATGATGGTGGGTGGCATCGCCTCGCTGCTGCTCCAGATGCTGCACCCGGCTGTCCTGGCTGGTGTCTGGGACCACTCCAATTTCCGCACCGACCTGCACGGCCGCCTGCGCCGCACCGCGCGCTTCATCGCGCTGACCACCTATGGCGGGCGGGAGGAGGCGCTGGCGGTGATCGACCGCGTTCGCCGCATCCATGACCAGGTGGCGGGCACCCTCCCCGATGGTTCGGCCTATCGGGCCAATGACCCGGCGCTGCTCGCCTGGGTGCATGTGACGGAGACGACGAGCTTCCTCGCCGCCTGGCGGCGATATGTGCAGCCGGCGATGCCGGTTGCCGCGCAGGATCGCTACTTCGCGGAAATGGCCGAGGTGGGATTGGGCCTGGGTGCCGCTCCCGTGCCACGCGACGCGGCGGCGGCGCAACGCCTGGTCGCCGCCTACCGCGGCGAATTGCGCAGCGATGCCCGCACGCGCGAGGTCAGGCGTTTCCTGCTCAGGCCGGCCAGCCGCGAGCCGCTCGCAGCACCCCTCCAGGCGCTGGGCAACCAGGCGGCGATTGACCTGCTGCCCGAATGGGCCCGGCGCATGCACGGGCTGCCCAACCCGGCACTGGGCCGGCCCTTGCTGCGCGCAGGCACGCTTGGCGTCGCGCGCACCCTGCGCTGGGCGTTCCGCTGAACGAGCCGCCGGTTTCATGCTGAACGAAAGGCCGGATGGTGGGCGCGACAGGGATTGAACCTGTGGCCCCTGCCGTGTGAAGGCAGTGCTCTACCGCTGAGCTACGCGCCCATCCGACGGCGCTCCCTTTGCGTCGTGAAGCCGCGCCTGTCAAGCCGGTTGCGGAAGGGTGCGGGTGGGCCCACATATTCATAGATGGTCAGTCGTGCCGCTCTCGCCCTGGTCCTGTTCGCGGCCCCCGCCTCGGCGGAGCGCTGGCGTGCGACCTATGCCATCACGGCGGCCGGAATCACGGTGGCCGATGCCGAGGTGCGCTTCACCCTGGGCCCGGCCGGCACGCCCTACAGCATCGAGACCCGCAGCCGGACCCGTGGCGTCGCCTCCTGGCTCATGCGCTCGGAAACCCTGGCGCGCAGCGAGGGGACGTTGCGTCCCGGCGCCGCACAGCCCCGACGCTATCAGACCGACGGCACCTGGCGCGGCATGACGCGCCGCACCGTGCTGGACTACGCGCCCGATGGCACAGCGCACATCGCCACGCTCGAGCCCGTGCATGACATGGAGCGCACGCCCGTCCCGGCTGACGCAAGGCGCGGCCATATCGATCCGCTCACGGCCCTCGTCCTGCTGACGGCCCATGTGCGGGAGACGGCGCGCTGCGACGTGCGAGCCCGCACCTTCGACGGCCGCCGCGTCACCCAATTCGAGGTCACCACGCACCCCGTGGTGCAGGTGGCCGATCGTGGCCTGCTGCGCTGCGACGTGGAGAGCCGGCCGATCGCGGGCATCCCGCTTGATCGTCCCATCGAGGATGCGTCGCGACCGACGCGCAGCACCCTGCTGTTCGGCGTGACGCAGCCGGGCGCGCCCGCCATTCCCGTCCAGGTCGAGATCGCCAGCCGCTGGTGGGGGACGATCCAGGCCAGCCTGGTCGAGCTAGCCGAGGATCGCGGGCAGCGCTGACGGTGCCTCGGCGCTGAGATCGGCGCCCGTCCCATCGCCATAGCCCCAGGCGGCGAAGACGCTGCGCACCCCGGCGCCGCGCGCGGCGCGGATATCATTCTGGTGGTCGCCAATCATGACCGCATCGCCCGCCGGCACCCCCAGCCTCTCCAGCACGCCCTGGACATGGCCCGGATCGGGCTTCTTCACCGCCAGGCTGTCGCCGCCGAGGATAAGGGCGAAATGCGACGAAAGGCCGAGTTCGCCCAGCAGTGCCCGTGTGGCGGCAATCGGCTTGTTGGTGCAGATCGCATGCCGCCAGCCCTGTGCCGAGAGCGCCTCCAGCGCCGCCACCATCCCCGGATAGGGGCGCGTCAGCACGGCGGAATTGGCCTCGAGATCATCGAGGAAGCTCGGCAGCAGGCCCTCATCGAAGGCCGCGCCCCGGGCCACGAAGGCCTTGAGCAGCAGCGCGCGCGCGCCATCGCCGATCATCGCCGCCACTTCGGGCAGGGCGAAGGGGTCGAGGCGCTGGGCCGCCATCAGGCGGTTGAGCGCGGCGCGGAGATCGGGTGCGCTGTCGACCAGCGTGCCGTCGAGGTCGAAAATGGCGAGGGGCATGCCCGCTGGTAACCCGACCTCCGGGGGGCGGCAAGGACGCGCCGCGACACGCGGCGCAAGAAAGCGTCATGGCCCGGCAGGGTTGCGGCGCAGGGGTGGGGGCGGCTACGCCTTAGCCCATGCGCGCAGCCATCATTCTCGCGGCGGGGCAAGGCACCCGCATGAAATCCGCGATGCCCAAGGTGATGCACCGCATCGCCGGGCGGCCCATGATCAATCACCTCATCGCCGCCTGCGAGACGGTGTTCGAGCGGATCATCGTCGTCGCCGGCCCCGGCATGCCCGAATTGCAGAAGGCGGTGCAGCCCCATGCCAGCGTGGTCCAGGTCGAGCGGCTGGGCACCGGCCACGCCGCCCGCATGGCCGCCCCCCTGCTGGAGGGTTTTCGCGGCGATGTCGCGGTGCTCTACGGCGACAACCCGCTGATCTCGCCCGCCACGCTGGAGCGCCTGGTCGCCGCGCGTGCCGAGGCGGACCTCGCCATGCTGGCGATGCGCCCATCAGACCCCGCGAAATACGGCCGCGTCGTGCAGGACGAATCAGGCGACGTGGAGCGCATCGTCGAATGGGCGGATGCGAGCGAGGAAGAGCGCGCCATCGGCCTGTGCAATGCCGGCGTGGTCTGTGCCGCCTGGCCTGACCTCTCGCGCTGGCTCGCTGGCTTGAAGAACGACAACCGCCAGGGCGAATTCTACCTGACCGACGTGGTGGGCGCCGCCCGCGCCGAGGGCCGGCGCAACCTGGCCGTGGAAGCGCCCGAGGCCGAACTGCGCGGCATCAACAGCCGTGTCGAACTCGCCGCCGCCGAGGCCGAGATTCAGGGCCAGTTGCGCCTGGCCGCCATGCTGGGCGGGGCCACCCTGACCCTGCCGGAAACGGTCTGCTTCGCCTGGGACACGCAACTCGGGCGCGACGTGGTGGTTGAGCCGCATGTCGTCTTTGCGCCCGGCGTCACGGTGGAAGAAGGCGCCACGATCCGCGCCTTCTCGCACCTTGAGCAATGCGTGGTGCGCGGCGGCGCCATCATCGGCCCCTATGCGCGGCTGCGCCCGGGCACCGAGGTCGGAGAGGGTGCGCATGTCGGTAACTTCGTGGAGCTGAAGGCGGCGAGCCTCGGCAAGGGGGCCAAGGCCAACCATCTGAGCTACCTGGGCGATGTGACGATCGGCGCGGGCTCGAACATCGGCGCCGGCACCATCACCTGCAATTATGACGGCGTGAACAAGCACCGCACCGTGATCGGCGCGGGCGCCTTCATCGGCAGCGACACGGCGCTGGTGGCCCCCGTCCGCGTGGGCGACCGCGCGCTGGTCGCGGCCGGCAGCGTCGTGACGGAGGACGTGCCGGATGACGCGCTGGCGATCGCGCGCGGGCGGCAGGTGAACAAGCCGGGCCGCGGCTTCAAGGGCAAATAGGCGCCCCTCGGGGAGCGCCAGCGGGGAGTATCGAGCGCATGTGTGGCATCGTCGGCGTCGTCGGTCGCGAAGCGGCAGCCCCCCGGCTTTTGGAGGCGCTGCGGCGCCTGGAATATCGCGGCTATGACAGCGCCGGCATCGCCACCCTGGTGGATGGGCGGGTGCAGCGCCGCCGCGCCGAGGGCAAGCTCGGCAACCTCGCACAGGCGCTGGCGGACGCCCCCTTGAGCGGCACGACCGGCATCGGCCACACGCGCTGGGCCACGCATGGCGCGCCGGTCGAGCGCAACGCCCATCCGCATGCGACGGCGCGCGTCGCCGTGGTGCACAACGGCATCTTCGAGAACTACGCCGAATTGCGCGCCGACCTCGAGGCAAAGGGCTACGCCTTCGAGACGGAGACCGACACCGAGACCTTCTGCAAGATGGTGGACTGGTACCTGGCCGAGGGGCTGCCGCCGCGCGAGGCCGCGGCCGCGGCCCTCGCCCGCGTGCATGGCGCCTTCGCCGTCGCCATCCTCTTCGCCGGCCATCCCGAGATGCTGGTGGTGGCGCGCCATGGCGCGCCACTCGCGGTCGGCTTCGGCGAGGGCGAGATGTTCGTGGGTTCGGACGCGCTGGCCCTCGCCCCGCTCACCCGGCGCATCGCCTATCTGGACGAGGGCGATCACGCCGTCCTCACCCCGGCCGGAGCGACGTTCCATGACGTCACAGGTGCCCCTGTGGAGCGGGAGATCCGCATCAGCTCCGTCTCGGGCGCGGCGATGGGCAAGGGCAATCACCGCCACTTCATGGAAAAGGAGCTCCATGAGCACCCGGCCGTGCTGGGCGATACGCTGCGGCAATATCTCGACCCCGCCACGCTCGGCGTGAACCTGCCCAACCTGCCCTTCGACATCCGCGAGGTGCCGCGCCTCACCATCACCGCCTGTGGCAGCGCCTTCCTCGCCGGGCTCGTCGGCCGCTACTGGATCGAGCAGCTCGCCCGCATCCCCGTGGATGCCGATGTGGCGAGCGAATTGCGCTACCGAGACCCGCCCCTGCCGGAGGGCGGCGCCGCGCTGCTCATCAGCCAGAGCGGCGAGACGGCCGACAATCTCGCCGCCATGAAGATGCTGCGCGAGCGCGGGCAGAAGATCCTCTCGATCGTGAACGTGCCCGAGAGCAGCATGGCGCGCGAAAGCGACGCGACCGTGCTGACCGTGGCGGGCCCCGAGATCTCGGTCGCCTCCACCAAGGCGATCACGGCGCAGCTGGCCGTGTTGGCCTGCCTCGCCATCGGCTTCGGCCGCGCGCGCGGCACGCTCTCGGCCGAGGAAGCGGCGCGCCTGTCCAAGGCGCTGCTGGAGGTGCCCGAGCACGCGGCCGCCATCCTCGCCCAGGACGCCGAGATCAAGGCGCTGGCCGCCGAGGTGGCTCGCGCGCGGGACGTGCTCTTCATCGGCCGGGGCGCGCTCTATCCCATCGCGCTCGAGGGCGCGCTGAAGCTGAAGGAGATCAGCTACATCCATGCCGAGGGCTATGCGGCGGGCGAGATGAAGCACGGGCCGATCGCGCTGATCGACAAGTCAGTGCCCGTGATCGCGCTCTGCCCCTCCGGGCCGCTCTATGAGAAGACGGCCTCGAACCTGCAGGAGGCGGCGGCGCGCGGCGGGCGCATCATGGCCTTCACCGATGCCGCGGGTGCGCCCGCGCTGCGCCGCTTCGCCGAGCAGGTGGTGGTGCTGCCGGATGCGGACCCCTTCAGCCAGCCCATCCTCTACGCCATCCCGGTGCAGCTGCTGGCCTATCACGTGGCCGTGCTGAAGGGCACGGATGTGGACCAGCCGCGCAACCTGGCGAAGAGCGTGACGGTGGAGTGAAGTCGCGAGGCTAGCCCGGGAACGCCTTCACTTCGGTCTCCACGAAGGAGAGCGGGCCCGCGCCATTGTTGACGACATTGTGCTCGACGCCGGCGACGCGGTGATAGGCCTCGCCCTTCTTCAGGATGGAGGTGGTGGTCGAGCCGTCCGGGTATTCCACCAGCAGCTCGCCATCCATCATCGGCACGACGACATAGAGCCAGCCATGCCGGTGCCAGCCGGTCTCGGCGCCCGGGCCGAAATCCCAGCGGATGACGCGCACCTTGTCGTCATCGATCTGCAGGACGGGAACCGCCGGCTCCCGGCAGCGCAGCGGCTCCTTCATCGCGCCTATTCCGCGGCCTGCTTGAGGGCGGGCATGCCGGGCAGCGGCAGCGCGCCGGTCGCCTGCCAGGTGGCCCAGGCCTTGTCGCCATCCTCCTTCGAGAGCGGCAGGTGCGGCGGGCGGATCACGCGCCAGCCATCATCACCCGTGCTGCGCGCGATGATCTCACGCAGGCCGGGGATGAGCGGGACGGCAGTGGCAGCGCGGCGGGTCGCGGTCAGCATGGCCTGGGCCGCATCGGCCTCGGGGCCGGTGCGCTTGGCATAGACGATGCCGCCCCAATGGCTGTTGCAGTTCGACGCAGCCGTGATGCAGCCGGCGCCGCCCTCGGCCAGGATCTTCTGCACGAACTCGTCGGAGCCCGAATAGACCTCGAAGCCGCGGCTCGCGAAGGCGTCGATCATCGCCTTCATGTTCGCATAGTCGCCCGAGCTGTCCTTCACGCCCTTGAAGACGCCCGGATGCGCATCGAGCAGGCGGCCGATCAGGCTGAGGCTGAAGGGCACCGCCGATTGCTGCGGGAAATGGTAGAGATACAGCGCGATGCCGCCCCCCACGCGCTTCGCGACTTCGTCGAAATAGGCAAACAGGCCGTCATCGCTCGGGCCCTTGTAGTAGAAGGGCGGCAGCAGCAGCACGCCGCGGCAGCCCTGCTCGCGCGCATGGATCGTCAGCTCCACCGTATCGGCGAGCGAGGCGCAGCCTGTGCCGGGCATCATCACACCGGCCGGCACGCCGCGGGCGACCAGGCCTTCCAGGATCTGCTTGCGCTCATGCAGCCCGAAGGAATTCGCCTCGCCCGTCGTGCCCATGATGCCGAGGCCGTTGCAGCCATTGGCGAGCAGCCACTTGGCGTGCTTCGCCATGCGATCGAGGTCGGGCGTGAAGTCGGGCGTCATCGCGGTGAGGACAGCGGCGTTCACGCCGCCGAACAGGGCGTCCTTCATGGGGCAGTTCCTTCCAATGAACCTATGGCGGGCTTCACGCCCGCGCGTTTCGGCCAGTTGCCCGGCCAGGTGGCGATGTGATCTTCGGTGGCGCCCGCTTCACGCTCGCGCACGACGCGGCCGCGCACGGAGACGCCCGCCCGCACCACGCTCTCCGGGTCGCCCGAGCGGAGCGGGTGCCATTCGGGCAGGTCCCGCCGCTCGGCCACCAGGCGATAGGCGCAGGTGGGCGGCAGCCAGTCGATTTTTTGCAGGCGCGCGGGTGTCAGGCGGATGCAGTCCGGCACGCGGCGCTTGCGGTTGGCGTAGTCGGTGCAGCGGGCCGTGGCCGTGTCGAGCAGCCGGCAGGCGATCTCGGTGTGGTGCAGCAGCCCCGTGTCGTCCTCGCGGAGCTTGTGCAGGCAGCAGCGGCCGCAGCCGTCGCACAGGCTCTCCCACTCGGCGCGGGTCATGGCGTCGAGCGTCTTGGTCTTCCAGAAGGGCGGCGTGTCGGACACGCCATCCGTTTAGACCAATCTCGCCAGGGGCGAAACGGAGGAGGCGGCAACCCTGCTCAGCGCGACGGGGGTGGCGGCGGCAGGGGCGTGCGGCCGACGCCGCCGCGCGGCGCGGCCGGCGCGGCGGCGGGACTCGCGACCGGCTGTGGTGCGGCGGCAGCCGGGGCGGCCGGGGCGCCGAAGCGCATCAGCGCCGCGCGCAGCGGGTCGGCGCCCGGATTATGCGCCGACATGCTGATCACGATCTCCCGCGCGCCCACCTCGCGTCCGTAATAGGCGGCGTTCCAGTCGGGCATCGGGTTCAGCACCGACCCCTCGAGCGCGAGACCCGCAAACAGCCCGCGCGAGCGCGAAAAGGAGAGGATATCCGCCCCCAGCGCCGTGGTGGTGGCCCCCTCCACCGAGCCGCCCAGGTGGGCGATGGCGAGCGAGGCATCCGCGCCGAACTTGAACTGGCGGTCGATCATCGCGTTCAGGGCACGG
>JAIYCD010000048.1 GCA_027488195.1 Acetobacteraceae bacterium
AACACCTATGCCGCGCTGATCATCCCCTCGACCATTTCGGTCTTCGGGATCTTCCTGTTCCGGCAGTTCTTCCGCTCGCTGCCGGATGACCTGATCCATGCCGCACGCCTCGATGGCATGAGCGAGGGCGCGATCGTCTGGCGCGTCGCACTGCCCAATGCCTGGCCGGCGGCCACGGCCTTCGCGATCTTCTCCGTCGTCGCGCATTGGAACGACCTGTTCTGGCCGCTCATCGTCGTCACCGGCACGGATTACGCGACCCCCGCCCTCGGCGTGCTGCATTTCCGCACGGAAGAAGCCGGCGACGACTTCGCCGCCCTCATGGCGGCCTGCGCGATCATGACCGCGCCCCTTGTTCTCGCCTTCCTCGTCGCGCAGCGGCGCTTCGTCGAGGGCATCGCCACCACTGGCCTCAAGGGATGAGGCCCAGCATCCATGGAGAATCCGCACATGCTTGAACGCCGCACCCTCGGCATCGCCGCCGCCTCACTCTTCACGCCGACTGTGCTGCGCGCGCAGGGCACGACCGAGATCACCGTCCACTACGCGCAGCCCTTCATCTTCAAGGAGAGCTACGACGCCATCGCCGCCGAATTCGCGCGGCGCGAGCCCAACATCCGTATCAACTGGGTGACGACGCCGAATTACGAGGAGGGCATGCAGCTCATCCTCCGGCAATCCGCCACGGGGCAGATGCCGGACCTGTCCTATCAGGGCTTCAACCGCCTGCGCCTCTTCGCCGAGCGCGGCATCGCGCAGGACCTCCTGCCGCTGCTGCGCGCCGAGGGCGAGCCCGCCGCCATGGGCTATTCGCCGAACATCCTCGCACTCGCGCATTTCGGCGGCATGCAAGCGGGCCTGGCCTACGCCGCCTCCAATCCGATCTGCTACTTCAACGCCGATCTCGTCCGCCGCGCCGGCGGCAACCCCGATGCGATGCCGACCGACTGGGCCGGCACGCTGGCGCTGGCCGCGCGCATCAAGGCGCTCGGCGGCGGGACAGAGGGCATGTACTACACTTGGCCCGGCGATGACTGGATGTTCTCCGCCCTGCTCTTCGGCCATGGCGGCCGGATGCTGAGCGAGGATGAGCGCGACATCGCCTTCGCCGGCCCCGAGGGCCTGGCCTCGCTCCGCCTGCTCGACAGCATGGTAAAGGTCGGCGGCATGCCGAACCTGACGCGCGAGGCCGCGCAGCAGGCCTTTGCCGCCGGGCGGCTCGGCATGTTCTTCTGGACCACCGCCGCCCTGCGCGGAACCATCCAGCAGGTGGGCCGCAATTTCGAACTCCGCACCACCGTGATGCCGGTGATCGACCCCGTCCGGGGCCGCCTGCCCACCGGCGGCGCCGCCGGCATGCTGACCGCGCGCGACCCCGCCAAGCGCGAAGCCGCCTGGAAGTTCCTGCGCTTCTCCACCAGCGCCGAGGGCACCACCCTCATGGTCCGCAACACCGGCTATGTGCCGACCAACCAGCTCGCCATCGATGAGCCGCGCTGGCTGGCCGAATTCTACCAGCAGAACCCGCTCTTCCAGGCGGCGACGCGGCAGGCGAACATCATGATCCCCTGGTACGCCTTCCCCGGCGCCAACTCGGTGCGCGTGACGCAGACCATGGTGGACAACCAGGCGCGCATCGTGGAGCAGCGGGCCACGCCGGAACAGGCGCTGGCGGATATGGCGAGCGAAGTGCGCCGGTTGCTGCCGCGGCCGCGCGGTTGAGATTCCAGGGCGCTGCCCTGGACCCGCCGGGGCCGAGAGGCCCCGGACCCCGATTGAAAGAGATCCCATGATCACGAAAGTCGCGCAGATCAGCGATACGCATCTGTCGAAGAGCCGGCCGCTCTTCGATGGGAATTTCGCGCCGGTGCAGGACGCCTTGCGCCAGAACAGGCCGGACCTGGTGATCCATACGGGGGACCTCTCGCTCGATGGCGCGGACTCCTCCGAAGATCTGCGCCACGGCACAGCCGCCATGAACGCGCTCGGCCTCGATTGGCTGGCGCTGCCAGGCAATCACGACGTCGGCGATGACGCCGCGCTGGGCGGGCGCCAACCCATCACCACCGAACGCCTCACCCGCTGGGAAAGCTGTGTCGGCCCGCTGCACTTCACGCGCGACATTCCAGGCTGGCGGTTGATCGGGCTGGACAGCCAGGGCTTCTCCGCCAACCCCGCGCATCGCGCCGCCATCGCCGAGGCCATCGCCACCGCCGGCCCGCGCCACATCGCCCTCTTTCAGCACAAGCCCATCACGGAAGAGGCGCTGGACGACACGGCGGTGAACTACTGGCCCCTCCTGCCCTCACCGCGCGCCGAGCTTCTGGCGATGTTCGGCGGGCGCCGCCCCGCGCTGATCGCGAGCGGCCATGTGCATCAATGGCGGGACCGCACGGCGGATGGCATACGGCAAATCTGGGCGCCGGCCATCGGCTTCATCGTGGGCGATCCGTGGCAGCATCGCGTTGGGGCAAAGATCCTGGGCTGGGTCGAGCATGAATTCCACGCCGATGGCACGCATGCCGCGCGGCTGCATGCCATGCCGGAATTGCCGCTGCACGATCTCGGCGAGATCCCGCAGGCCTATGGCCCGATGCCCCGCCTGTAGCGGGGGATCGGGCGAGAGGTGACCTCCTCCAGCAATTGCCGGAGGTCACGGCTCATCAGCGCGATCCGCGCCTCGGTCAGGTCCAGCATGGCGTCGCGCCGCTCCAGCTCATCAATACCGAGGCGCGCCTCGGGCCGGAACAGCGGGTCATCCGCCTCCTCCAGCAATCCGGCGGCGCGCCACTCTGCGACGATCTCCTCGGCGATGTTCGCCTCGCCCGGTGCGTCGCGCCGCGTCAGGTAGCGCCAGACGGTGGGGGGAAACAGGGTGGATTGCGCGGGCTGGCGGTAGATCTCGGCCAGCAGGTTGGCGCGGGTGCGCAGCATGCCGTTGCCACCGCCAAAGAGCAGCATGCTCGCCACCCCCGCCTCGGTCGAACCGCCGATGATGCCCACCGTATCGCCAGCCGCCGTGGCGCCGGCCAGCGAAAGGCCGCCGGTCAGCGCCGCCGTGCTGGCGCCGATCAGGATGCCGGCAAGGCCGAGGTTACGCGCGCGCCGCGCCTCATTGCGCTGCAGCTGGCCGCGCAGCTGGTCCGCGCGCTCGCCCTCGCAGTCGATCGTGGCGAGCGTCGCCTGCACGTCCAGCAGCGCGAGCAGCACGCGGTCCGTCACCGCCTGGCGCGCCAGGATGACGGGCACGCCATTGCCGGGCCGGCGCTCAGCCTCGATCAACGCCTGCATGCGGCCCATGACGCCGATCGCCTCGGCGGTCTCGATCGCATCGGCGCTGAAGCCGCCCGCCAGAAGGCGCTCCGCTTCGCCCGGCGCGGGGGCCGGGAGGTGCAGCACGGAAGCCCGGAGCCGGTTCGCGCAGAAATTGTCGCCGATATCCGTGACGCGGCGCTCCCCAAGCCCGCAGCCCGCAAGAGGCAGGGCGCAGGCGAGGAGGAGCGCCGCGCGCATCCTCAGACCGAGAAGTACTTCGCCCGGGGGTGATGCAGCACGATGGCACTCGTGCTCTGTTCGGGGTGCAGCTGCCATTCATCGCTGATGTCCACGCCGATGCGCTTCGCATCCAGCAGATCCAGCAGCGGCGCCTGGTCCTCGAGCTTGGGGCAGGCCGGATAGCCGAACGAGTAACGCCCACCGCGATAGCCCTGGCTCAGCATCTTCTCGATGTCGCGGTCATCCTCCGCCGAGAAGCCGAGTTCGGCGCGGATGCGCTTGTGGGTGACTTCCGCCAGCGCCTCCGCCATCTCGACCGAGAGGCCGTGCAGATAGAGGTAATCCTGGTAGCGGTTGTCCTCGAACCACT
Organism: Acetobacteraceae bacterium; assembly: GCA_027488195.1. GTDB lineage: Bacteria > Pseudomonadota > Alphaproteobacteria > Acetobacterales > Acetobacteraceae > Roseococcus. Next base: position 3,866 of record JAIYCD010000048.1, read on the forward strand.
CGCGCGCCATGTCGGAGGCCTTCTGGCCGACGGTGACGACCTGCAGGCCGATCACGTCGCGCTCGGCGTCATCCACGTCGCGCACGAAATCGGCGATGCAGTCGCCATCCTCCTTGGGCTGGCGCGGCATGTTGAAGCGCGCCACTTCCGTCGTGCCATCCTCGGCGAAGAGGATCAGGTCATTGCCCTGGCCGGCGCATTTCCAATAGCCATAGATCGCCTGCGGCTTGAGGATGTTCTGCTCCTGCGTCAGCGCCAGCATGCGCTTCAGCACGGGGCGCAGCTCCTGCTTCGCCCAGCCCAGGAAATCCTCCAGGCTGCGGCCGGCTTTCCGGAAGCCCCACTGGAACTGGTAAAGGCTGCGCTCATTGATGAAGGGGACCAGCGCCTTGGGATCGGTCTCGATCACCTTGGCCCCCCAGAAGGGCGGGACGGGAGTCGGCAGGTTGGCCGTTTCGCGGCGGCGGCGCTTCTGCGCATAGGCCACATCCACCGGCGCGAAGCCGCGCGGATCTGCGGTGCCCAGCGTGCGCTTCTCATTCTTCGACTTGCCGGCGCGCTTGGCCTGGATGGCGCCGAGATAGCCCTCGAAATCATTGCCCATCACCTTGTCCATCAGGTGCAGGCCATCAAAGGCGTCGCGCGCGTAGACGACCTTGCCGCAGGCATAGGCCTGCACGCAGTCATCCTCGACATAGTTGCGCGTGAGCGCCGCGCCGCCCAGCAGCACGGGGATGTCGATGCCCTGGCGGGACATCTCTTCCAGATTCTCGCGCATCACCACGGTGGACTTCACCAGGAGGCCGGACATGCCGATGGCGTTGGCCTTGTGCTCCTTCGCTGCGGCCACGATGTCGTTCAGCGGCACCTTGATGCCGAGGTTGATGACCTTGTAGCCGTTGTTGGTGAGGATGATGTCCACCAAATTCTTGCCGATGTCGTGCACGTCGCCGCGCACGGTGCCGAGCACGATGGTGCCCTTCTCCTGGCCTTCGACGCGCGTCATGAAGGGCTCGAGATAGGCGACGGCCGCCTTCATCGTCTCGGCGGACTGGAGCACGAAGGGCAGCTGCATCTTGCCGGCGCCGAACAGGTCGCCCACCACCTTCATTCCGTCCAGCAGAACCTCATTGATGATGGCGAGCGGCTCCATCCCCTCCGCCATCGCGGCGGCGAGCTCATCGTCCAGGCCCTTGCGGTCGCCATCCACGATGCGGTCCTTCAGGCGGCCCTGCACCGTCGCCGCCTTCACCTTGGCGACGTTGTCCGCGGCCTTCCGGCCGGAGAACATCTCCAGCACCTTCTGCAGGGGGTCATAGCCTTCCTCACGCCGGTCATAGATGAGGTCTTCCATGACCTTCACCTCTTCCGCCGGGATCTTGTGCAGCGGCTTGATCTTGGAGACGTGCACGATGGCGCCCGTCATCCCCGCCTTCACCGCGTGATCCAGGAACACGCTGTTCAGCACATGGCGCGCGGCGGGGTTCAGGCCGAAGGAGATGTTGGAGAGGCCCAGCATGATCTGGATGTCCGGGAACTTCTCCCGGATCATGCGGATGCCATCCAGCGTCCAGACGCCGAGCTTGCGGTCATCCTCATTGCCGGTCGCGATGGTGAAGGTCAGCGGGTCGATCATCAGATCCGATTGCGGCAGGCCATATTGGTCGCAGGCG
>JAIYCD010000221.1 GCA_027488195.1 Acetobacteraceae bacterium
CCGATGAAGGCCGCCAGCAGCACCGCGATGCGCAGGATATCCGCCGTCGCCTCGCCCCGCGGCAGCCCCACCACGGCCGGGTCCAGCGCCGCCAGGATCACCAGCAAGGGCAAGGCCGGCAGCGCCAGGAGGCCATCGGCCAGGCGCATCAGCACCGCATCCCAGAGCCCCCCGCGCCAGGCCGCCATGAGGCCGATCCGCGTGCCGATCCCCGTCGCGGCCAGCGCGGCCAGCAGGCCCACCGTCAGGGAGACCCGCGCCCCATGCAGCAGCCGCAGCAGCAAATCCCTCCCCAGCTCATCCGTGCCGAGGGGGTGGGCGGCGGAGGGCGGCTCGAAGCGCTTGAACAGATCGGGCAGGAAGGGGTCATGCCCCAGCCAAAGCCCGGCCAGGGGCGCCGCCAGGGCCGCCAGCACCAGCAGGGCCAGGAGGGCGAGGCCGGATTTCATGCCCCGTCCGATCGCTGGAAGGCGCAGCTTGGAGGCGTGGATCGGCCGATCATCACGCGATTCTCGGGTCCAGCCAGCGCTGCGCCAGATCGGCCGCCAGGGTGGCGAGCATGGTCACCACCGCCACCACCAGCAGCGCGAGCAGGGCCAGGTTGAAGTCATTGCCCATCACCGCGTCATAGATCAGCTTGCCCATGCCGGGCCGGGCGAAGATCGTCTCGGTGATCAGGGCGCCGGAGACCAGGGCGCCGGCATCCAGCGCCGCGATGGTCAGCAAGGGCACGCCGGCATTGGGCAGGGCGTGGTGCAGGATGATGCGGTGCTCGCCCGCCCCCTTGGCGCGGGCGGTGCGGATATGCGGCTCCTCCATCGCGGTGCTCAGGGCCGCGGCCGCGTGCCGCGCATAGGCCGCGAGATTGGCGAAGCAGAGCGTCACCACCGGCAGGATGAGGAAGCGCCAGCCCCCTTCCCCGCCGGCCGGCAGCCAGCCCAGTTGTACGGCGAAGAGAATGATCAGCAGGATGCCCAGCCAGAAGGAGGGCACGGCCTGCGCCACCAGCGCGATGCCCTGGACGAAGGGCGCGGTGGCCGGCCGCAGCGCGGCCAGGGCGCCCAGCGAAATGCCGAGGCCCACCGCCAAAGCCAGTGCCAGTCCCAGCAATTCCAGCGAGCTCAGCAGCGCCGGCCCCAGCAGCGCCGCCACCGGCTGGGCAAAGAGCCGCGAATGGCCGAAGCGCCCCTCCAGCACCGCGCCGGCCCAGGCGAAATAGCGGGCCATGAGCGGCTGATCCAAGCCGTGCAGCGCCCGCAGCCGCGCCGCATCCTCGCTGGTCAGCCGCGGATCGCCGGCGATGGCGAGGTCAATGGGGTCCCCCGGCATCAGGGCGATCAGCATGAAGGCGCAGAAGGAGAGGAGCGCGGCCGTGACGGCGATCTGCGCGAGGCGCGCGACGATCAGGCGGAGCATGGATGGTGGCACACGGCTTCGACGCGGTTGCCGTCCGGGTCCAGCAGGAAGGCGGCGTAGTAATGGGCATGGTAATGCGGCCGCAGGCCCGGCGCGCCATCATCCCGGCCGCCCGCCGCCAGCCCCGCCGCATGAAAGGCGCGCACCGCCGCACGATCCGCGGCCCGGAAGCACCAGTGGCGACGATCCGCCACCATGCCCGGGCATTCGGCGATGGTCAGATAGCCCGCCCCCGTGTCCCGCGGCCCATAGCCAATCGCGCGCGCCTCGCGCCAAACGCAGGGCACCCCGAGCGCCGCCATAACGGCGTCGTAGAAGGGCGCGCTGCGCGCCAACACGTTCACCGTGATGGAGACATGGTCCAGCATCAGCGCACCCGCCATTCCTCGACCCAGAGGCTGGAGGGGTTCAGGTGCCCGGTCGGCCGCACACCCTCCAGCCAGGCGGGCCAAAGATGCGCATCCTGGCGGAACCAGAGCGGCAGGCCCGGCAATTCCTCGGCGTAGATGGCTTGGAGGCGCTGCCAGAGCCCGCGCCGCTTTTCGCGGTCCAGCTCGATGGGCAGGGCCTCCAGCAGCGCATCCATCTCGGCGTTGCGGAAGCCCGTGTAGTTCTGGCCCGACCAGTTGCGCTCCGCGCGGGGGATTTCCTCGGAATGCAGGCTGCTGCGCGGCACGCTTTCGGGCGCCGAGACCCAGGCGAACATCGCCGCCCCCTGGAAGCGCCGGCGCGAGAGCGTCTCGCCAAACAAGACGCGCGGCGGCTCATTGCGGATGCGCGCCTCGACGCCGATCTGCCGCCATTGCGCCTGGATCACCTGCTGCACCGCCTCGCGCGAGCGATTGCCGGCGGTGGTGAGCAATTCGAAGGCAAGGCGCTGCCCCTCGACATTGCGGCGGATGCCGTCCGGGCCGGGATTCCAGCCGGCCTCGGCCAGCAGGGCGGCGGCGCGGGCCGGGTCATGCGGATATTTCCGGACGTTCGGGTCATGCGGCCAGTCGAGCGGGTTCACGCTGGTATGGGCCACGGTCTGCCGGCCTTCAAACAGGCGCGCCACGATCTGCGCGCGGTCCAGCCCCAGCAGCAGAGCCTGGCGCACGCGACGGTCCGACAGGGCCGGGATGTCGAGGTTCAGGTCGAGATGCTCATAGATCAGGCCGGGGCGGAATTCGGCGCGGAAGCGCTGGCCGGTGCGGCGAATCAGCGCCGTGGCCTGCTCCACCGGCAGGCCGAGTTCGCCCGCGATCATGTCCACCTGGCCGGCGAGAAGCTGCGCCTCCAGCGCCGGCGTGCTCTCCACCGTGCGGATCACGATGCGGCGGAAGGCCGGCGCCGGGCCGGACCAATGGGTGTTGCGCTCCAGCGTGATGGCCGAGCCCGCTTGCACCTGGACGATGCGATAGGGGCCGTTCCAGAGGCCGGGATTGGTGGGTTCCGTGTCGTAGAGGGTGCGGGTGCGGTAGGTGCGCGGATCGCTCTCCCAGCGGGCGCGCTCCAGATGGGCGGGGAGTGGGGCGAAATCACCCAGGCTCGCGAATTCGAAGGTCACGCGATCGAAGCGCAGGGTGAAGCTGCGGGCATCCTCGGCGATGAATTCATAGGCGGAGCGGAAGAATTCGGCGGGGCCGATGCCCGTGGCGGGGTCGCGCCCGGCGTCATAGGTGAAGCGCAGATCGGCGGTGGTGATGGGCGTGCCATCGCCCCAGCGCAGCCCCTCGTGCAGGCGCCATGTGACGCGCAGGCCGGGCTTGCCATCCGGCGTCGTCTCGCGCACGGCGAGGCCGTTCTCCAGCGTGGGCAGCGTCTCGCAGAGCAGGCAGATCAACTGCCAATTCGCGTCATAGGCGGTGACGGGGCGGCGGGTGAAGCCCAGCGTGTAGGACTTCGCCACCATGTTCTCGATATTGGGATGCAGGGTGGAGGGGTATTGCGTGATGCCGATGTTCAGCGTCTCGCGCGGGGTCTGCGCGAGGGCGGGGGTGAACAGCAGCAGGAAGAGGATCAGGAAACGGGTGGCCATGAGCGGGCTCCATGCCAGATGCGGAGGATGACCACCTCCGCCACATCGCTGCGGTAGATCAGCCGATAGGGCGTGCCCTTGGCCTGGAGGATGCGTTCGATGCCGTTGGGCTGGATCGTTCCGGCCTCGGGAAACCGACCGAGCACGCGCAGCACTTCATCGAACCGGCGGGACAATGCCCGCGCGGCGTTCGGATTTTCCTGCGCGATGAAACGCAATGCTTCAGCCAAATCCCGCTTTGCCCGCGTCGAAACACTAACGCGCCTCAAGCGCGGGCGGCTTCCGCCTCGGTGATGATGGCTTCGAGTTCCTTCATCACATCTTCCCAATCCTCGACGCGCCCGGCGGCGACATCGGCCTCGCCTTCGGCGACGAAGGCGCGGAAGGCGGCGGCCTGTTCGCCATAAAGCAGCAGGGCGGTTTCGATCACCGAGGCCTCATCCACGCCGCTGGCAGCGACGACGGCCCGCAAATTCGCCGCGGCCTCGTCGGCGATCTCCACATTGATCCTTGCCATGCCAAACTCCTTCAGCCGCCCATTTTGCCGGAAGGGCCTCAGGAAGTCGCGCGGATTCGCGCGTCCCTCACCCCGCCTTGCCCTTATGCGCCAGCGCCTCCTCCAGGCTCCCCACGCCGCCATGCGCGCGGGACCAGGCCACCGGGTCTTCCAGGAACTTCCGCACGCCAGACAGTGAGCTTTCCGGGAAATAGGCCCGCTCCCGGCAGACTTCCAGCACATCCCACCAGGTCGCCAGGTGGTGCAGCGAGAGGCCCATGGCCTTCATCTGCTCGAAGCTGCCGGGGAAGACGCCATAGTAGAACACCACGAAGGTGTGCGCGCATTTCGCCCCCGCCTCGCGCAGCGCCTCGGCGAAGCGGATCTTGGACGCACCATCGGTGGTGAGGTCCTCCACCAGCAGCGTCTCGCGCTCCACCGGCACATCGCCCTCGATCAGCGCATTGCGGCCAAAGCCCTTGGGCTTCTTGCGCACATAGGCCATGGGCAGGTTCATCCGGTCCGCGATCCAGGCGGCGAAGGGGATGCCCGCCGTCTCGCCGCCCGCGATGCTCTCGATCGTCTCGAAGCCAATGGCGCGGTTGATCTTCTCCACACCCAGGTCGCAGATGCGGGTGCGCGCCCGCGGGTAGGAGATGATCTTGCGGCAATCGATGTAGACGGGCGACTTCCAGCCGGAGGTGAGGGTATAGGGTTCCTCGGGGCGGAAATTCACCGCCTTGATCTCCAGCAGGATGCGCGCCGTGGTCAGTGCCGCGTCCCTGTCCCAATCCGAGGCGTGATGGCCGCTCATTCTCTCACTCCGATCCTGATGCCGTCTCGTAACCCCGGCTGCGTTCGCCGTCCATGATCTGGGTGCTGGAAGATCCGCGCGCGGGCACCGCGGCGCAGGCGCTGGGCATCGCGGAACGCCTGGGGCTGCCCTTTCGCCGCGTGCCGCTGCGCTTCGGGCCGCTGGCCGGCATCCCCTGGCCCTGGCCGACGCTGGCGGGCCTCGCCGACCGCAGCGCCTTCACCCCACCTTGGCCGAGTCTGGTGATCTCGGCCGGGCGGCGTTCGGCCCCCGTGGCGCGCTGGCTGCGCGGCCGCGGCGCGAAGACTGTGCATTGCATGCGCCCGGGGCTGGGTGCCGCGGGGTTCGATCTTCTGGTGATCGGCGCGCATGACCGTCCGGCGCCCGCTTCCAACCTGTTGGTGATCCAGGGTGCCGCCCACCGCCTCACGCCCGAGGCCCTGGCCCGCGCGCCCGACGGCTTCCCCAAGCTCGCCGCCCTGCCCCGCCCCATCGTCACGCTGCTGCTGGGCGGGCCGGTCCGCGCGGAGGGGATGGAGCCGGCGCTGGCCGCCCGGATTGCCACCCAGGCGGCGGGGTTGGGCGCCAGCCTCCTGGTCACCGCCTCACGCCGCACCGGCGCCGCTGCAACCGAAGCCGTGGCCGATGCGCTGAAGAACGTGCCACACGTGCTGTATCCCTGGGGGGGGCATGGAGCGAACCCTTACGGGGCCATGTTGGCCCTCGCCGATATCCTCGTCGTCACAGGTGATTCCATTTCCATGCTCTCCGAGGCGCTGATGACAACCGCGCCGATCCTGGTGGCCGACCCGGGCGGCCTTGGCCCTCGCCACCAATCCGTCACGGAAAGCCTGGTGGCCGCGGGCTTGGCTGCCCGGCTGGGCGAAGCCGTGCCCCCGCCGCGCGCCACGCGCGACGAGACGGCGCGCATCGCCGCCGAGATCCGGGCGCGGGGCTGGGCATGAGCCTCGCCCCCTGGCGGGACCGCGCGGGCCGGCTCTCCTGGCTCAGGGTCGCGGCGCTGCTCGTCATGACCCTGCCCGCGCTCAACCTGCTCATGCTCTGGGGGACGGACGGGCTGGGGCCCGAGCCGCTGGAGGCCGCGACGCATGAGACCGGGCGCTGGGCCATCCGCCTGCTGGTGGCGACGCTGGCGGTGACGCCACTCGGGCGTGTGCTGGGCTGGCCCAAGCTGTTCCAGCTGCGCCGCATGCTCGGCCTCGGTGCGCTGGCCTGGGTGCTGCTGCATTTCGTGCTCTATATCGGCGACCAGAATTGGCGGCTGCTACGCGTGGGGCTCGAGATCGTGAGCCGGGCCTACCTGACGATCGGCTTTGCCGCGCTGCTGGGCCTGGTCGTGCTGGGCTGGACCTCGACAGATGGCTGGATGAAGCGCCTCGGGCGTGGCTGGAAACGGCTGCACCGGCTGATCTTTCCGGTGATGCTGCTCGGGCTGCTGCACGCCTTCATCCAGTCGAAATCGGACATATCCCGCGCCGTGGTGCTGGCAGGCCTGCTGGTCTGGCTGCTCGGCTGGCGGGCGCTGCCGGCGCGTTGGCAGTCAAGCCTGTCCGCACTCGCGGGGCTGAGCCTCGCTGCCCTGCTGGGGGCGGTGCTGATCGAGTATCTCTGGTACTCCGCCTTTTCGAACCTTCCGGCCGGGCGCATCGCGCTCGCCAACCTGGATCTCACCTTCGGGCCACGGCCAGCGGTGCTGGCGGGGATGATCTGCGGAGGTGTCACGGTGGTGGCGGCCCTGCTGACGCTCTGGCGGCGGCGCGTGCGGGGCTGACCCTCAGCGCGGCTTGGGCGGCTCGATCCACAGCTGCGGCGGTGGGATGTATTGCGGCCAGGGCGGCGCATCCGCCTGCGGCAGCGTGGCGGGCGCCGGCCGGCAATCGGGCCGTAGCGCGCCGCAATCCCAGCGAAACCCATCCGGCCGGCCGGTCAGCTGCCCGCCGGCCTCGTAGCGGCAACGGCAAAGGCGCCCGTCGAAGCAGGCCGTCATGCCCTCGCGCTGCGCCTGGCAGATGGGCACCTGGGCCGCGGCGGGCCAGCTCATCACAAGGGCAAGGAGCAGGAAGTGCATGGCGTGAGCCTGCGCTGCTCCGGGTTAAGAAACGCAAAAGGCCCCGCGATCACTCGCGGGGCCTTCGCCAAGCCAGCGCCGAGGCGCAGGGCTTACTTCATGCCGATCGCCTGGCGGCCACGCTGGCCGTCACGCACATCGAGCGAGACCTTCTCACCCTGGGCGAGATCGGTGCGGCCGGCGCGCGTCAGCACGGAGGAGTGCAGGAACACGTCCTGCCCGCCATCTTCCGGCGTCACGAAGCCGAAGCCCCGCACCTGGTCGAACCACTTCACGGTACCGTTCAGCGGATAGACCGGGCCGGTGCCCTCATCGAAGTTGCGACGCGGCGGACCGCCACGGTCGCCACCACCGAAGCCGCCGGAGCGCGGGGCACCAAAGCCGCCGCCACCACCGCCACCGAAGTCACGGCGCGGCGGACGGTCGCCGAAGCCACCACCCCCACCGGGCGGGCCACCGAAGTCACGACGCGGCGGACGATCGCCGAAACCACCGGGCGCACCGAAGTCACGGCGCGGCGGACGGTCGCCAAAGCCACCACCCCCACCGGGGCCACCGAAATCGCGGCGCGGCGGACGGTCGCCGAAGCCACCGCGCGCACCACCACCGCCACCCATGCCGCCGCCAGGGCCGCGCTTGAGTTCGGTGATGCGGGTGACGAGACGGCGGCCCTGGCGGTCCGATCCGATCTCGCACACCAGAATATCGTCGGTATCGGGCTGCTCGATGCCCGCATCCGTCAGCGCGGATGCGTGGAAGAACACATCCTGCCCATCCGGCCCGAGCACAAAGCCGAAGCCCTTGCGCCCATTATACCACTTCACCTTGGCCTCGATCAGGCCAGTGTCACCGCCCGTAGGCGCATAATCGTCAGACACGTCGCTCTTCAATCCACGCTAGTGTTCGCAGCCAAACGGGATGCTGGGCCGGCGGAATGTGAGAATGCCACTGCTTGTTCGGAAATGCACGCGAAAACGTCAAGCAAACCGACGGGGCGAATAGGGCTCGGGCGGGATGGGCGGCGGTGTCCCGCCCAGCAGCGAAACCAGGAGTTCCGCCGAGCGCGGCGCGGCCACCAGCCCCACATGGCCATGGCCGAAGCCGTGCAGGATATCCGCACTGGCCGAGGATGCGCCGATGCAGGGCAGCCCATCGGGCATGGAGGGGCGATGGCCCATCCAAAATCTCAGCCGCTCCTTCGGCAAGTCCCGCGGCAGGCCGGGGAAGCTGCGCAGCAGATGATCGCGCAGGATTTCCGCGCGCTTCCAATTGGGTGCGGCCTCCAGCCCGGCGATCTCCACCTGGCCTGCGACGCGCAGCCCCGTCTCCGTCCAGGTCAGGCTCATCTTGCCGTCCGAGGGCATCATGGGCGTGCGCGGCCCGACCTCCGCATCGGCGATGACGGCGTGGTAGCCGCGCTCCGTCTCCAGCGGCAGGTCGTCGCCCGCCTCCCGCGCCAGTGCCCGGGAATGGGCGCCGGCCGAGATCACCGCCTTCTCCGCCGGCACTTCGCCCTGGTCGGTTCGGATGGCCTTGAGCCGCCCGCCCTCGATCACGAAGCCCGTGGCGCGCGCCGAAACGCGCCGCATGCCCTGCGCCTCGGCCTGGGCGATGAGGGCGGCGACATAAGCGCCGGGGTTGCGGCAATGCCCGCCCTCCTCCACCAGCACACCGAAGGTGTAGCGGCGGTCGAGGTCGGGCTCGCGCTGGCGCAACTCATCCTCATGGATTTCGAGCCACTTCACGCCGGTCTCGAGCCGGACGCGCCAGGCCAGGGCCTCGGCCTCGAAATCCGCGCGGCTCGGGTAGATGTAGAGCAGGCCGCGCCGCTCGATCAGGTGGCCGACGCCCGCTTCCTCGGCCAGGGCCGCGTGGAGTGCCGGCGCGCCGGCGACGAGCACGCGCAGCGCGTGGCCGGTCTTCATGACCCGCGCCTCGGTCCAGCCGGAGAGGAGGTAGCGCACCAGCCAGGGCGCCACCTTGGGCAGATAGGTCCAGCGGATGGCCAGCGGGCCCAGCGGGTCGCTCAGAAACTTCGGCAACTTCTTCCAAAGCCCCGGCACGGCGGGCGGCACCACGCTGGAGGGGCTGAGCCAGCAGCCATTGCCATAGCTCGCCGCCTGCTCGCCGCCGGGCGCCGCGGGCTCGATCAGCGTGACGGTGAAGCCCGCGCGCTGCGCGGCCAGCGCCGTGCAGGCGCCGACAATGCCGCCGCCGAGGATGGCGAGGCGCCCTCGATCGGCGGAGGGCCGAACCTGGAGGCTTGAATCAGAGGCGTTAGGCTTATCCATCTCCGAATCCTAAAGGTCGTCATGGGGAGCGATCAATCTCGCCCGCAATCAACGCGTTCAAAGATGCACCAGTTAGGATTCGGATGCGGGCCAACACAGCCAAGGGTGGTTCAGTTTCGCCGCGCTCGTAGCGCCGATAGGTTTCGGCTGCGATACCCAACTGGGCGGCAAAGGCCGATTGCGACATTTCTGGCTGTCCCTGCGGTGGGGGTAAGCTCATCCTTAATGCACGCAGGCGCGTGGCAAAGGCTGATGGACGCTTGGGTAGAGCCGCCATTGAGCGCCTCTGTTACCGGACGGGAAGGGCGTTCACGGCGCAAGCATCAGCTGCGGCCCGGATCATTCTGGGTCAGCAGCGAGACATGCGCCGAGACGACACGCCAGCCAATCTCCGGCAGGCGCACCATGATCTTCGTCTCCCGCCCGATCAGCCCGGTGCCCACGCGCTCATACTCCAGATGCGTGCAGGCGAAGTCCTGCCCGAAGCTGGTGATGTGGACGCGCTTCTGTACCCGCTGCGCATAGGCCTTCACGCTGGAGCGGAAGGCGCGGATCGCCTCGATCCCGTAGAG
>JAIYCD010000245.1 GCA_027488195.1 Acetobacteraceae bacterium
CGCTCGGCCCCTCGGGCGGGCGGCTCTCGGGCGGGCAGCGCCAGCGCGTGAGCCTGGCGCGCGCCCTGCTGCGCAACCCGCGCGTGCTGCTGCTGGACGAGGCGACGAGTGCGCTGGACGCCGAGAACGAAGCCGCCGTGCAGGCCGCGCTGGAGACGCTGCGCGCCGGCCGCACCACGCTCGTCATCGCCCACCGCCTCGCCACCGTGCAGAAGGCCGATCGGATCGTGGTGATGGAGGAAGGCCGCGCCATCGAGCAGGGCACGCATGCCGCGCTGATGGCGATGGACGGGCTCTACGCCCGCCTGGTGCGGACGCAGGCCTTCACCGCCGCGTGATCAGCTGACGACGATCCCCTCGGCGCGCGCCATCGCCACCCAATGGTCGCGGAAGGCGGCCACGAAGCGCGTGAAATCCGCCCCATAGAGGGCCGGGCTGCGCGGGGCCGAGGCGAATTCCGCAAGCCGCGCCTGGATGGCGGGCGTGGCCGCGATGGGTGGCACGGCGGCGATGATGCGCTCGGCGATGGCGGGCGGCAGGCCGCGCGGCGCGCTGATACCGATCCATTGCGTGTGCGTCGCCTGGCCATAGCCAAGCTCGGCCAGCGTCGGCACATCCGGGAAGGCCGCGACCCGCTGCTCGGAGGAGGTGGCGAGCATGCGCAGCGAGCCATCGCGCAGCTGCCCCACCAGTGTGGTGATCGGCGCATTCAGCGCATCGATCTGCCCGCCCATCAGGTCCTGGAGCGCCGGCGCCGTGCCGCGATAGGGGATGTGGTCCAGCTGCGTGGCGCGCGCCGCGCGGGCGACGACCGCGCCCGTGATGTGCTCGGCCGAACCCACGCCCGAGGAGCCATAGCGCACGGGCCGCGTGCGCGCCGCCTCCAGCAGCTGCGTCATGCTCGTGAAGGGCGAGCGGCCGAGCACGACGGTGATGGTCGGTGCCTCGGCCAACATGGCGAGATGGGTGAAATCCGCGACGGGGTCGTAGGGCATGCTGGGCAGCACGCCGGGCGCGAAGCCGAAGGGAATCGCGTGGGAGACGGCGAGCGTCAGCCCATCCGGCGCGGCCTTGGCCACCACATCGGCGCCGAGCGTGCCCGAAGCCCCGGTGCGGTTCTCGACCACCACGGAGGTGCCCAGTGCCTCGCCCAGCGGTGCGGCGTAGAGCCGCCCGATGGCGTCCGCCAGGCCGCCCGCCGGGAAGCCGGCCACGAAGCGGATCGTCTGGCGGTTCGGCCAAGGCGCCTGGGCCTGGGCGGCGGTCGCGGCCAGCAAAGCGGGGGTGGCGAGGAGAAGGCGGCGTTGCATCAAGTTCAGGCTCCTGGAAGCGGCTTTGCCCTTCCGCGCGCCACCCCGTTTGGCTGAGCGGCGCGCTCGGGCATTCTGCGCGGGGGTGAGCAAGCCGCGTGCCGCCCTGCTATACGCGCGCCATGCGCCCCCCAGCTCACTCGCTCATGGCCCGTCTGCTCGATGCGCCGATGACCCCTGGCCGCCTGGAATGGATCGGCCTGCGCCCTGCGCGGCGCGCGCCCGTGCTCGCGATGGAGGCGGCGATGCTGGCGCCGGGCCAGGGCCTGGAGGGCGATCGCTGGAAGGGTGCCGCGACAGGCGGCCGGCAGGTTACGCTCATCGCGGCCGAGCATTTGGCCGCGGTTGGCGGCTTTCTCGGCGGTGGCCCGCTGCCGCCCGAGGCGCTGCGCCGCAACCTCGTCATCTCAGGCGTGAATCTGCTGGCGCTGAAGGGCCGCCGCTTCCGGCTGGGCGCCGCGCTGCTGGAATGCAGCGGTGAATGCCACCCCTGCTCCCGCATGGAGGAGATCCTGGGCCCGGGCGGCTATAACGCCGTGCGCGGCCATGGCGGCATCACCGCCCGCGTCATCGAAGGCGGCGCGATCCGCCTGGGTGATGCGCTGACGCGGGATGACTGAGCGCTATTTCGCGACCTGTCCTTTGGCGATGGGCGCGATGAACTGCACTTCCGTGTCCCAGGGAAACAGGATCCAGGTGTCCTGGCTCACCTCGGTCACGAAGGTGTCTACGACCGGCTTGCCGGCGGGCTTGGCGTAGATCGTGGCGAAATGCGCGTGCGGCAGCATGGCGCGCACCACTTTCGCCGTCGTGCCCGTATCCACGAGGTCATCGATGATGAGCCAGCCCGTGCCGTCGCCGGCCGCGGCCGGCGGCTTCATGACGCGGGGCTCGCCCTTCGTCTCCTCGTCATAGGTGACGACGCTCACCGTCTCGATGATGCGGCATTCCAGCTCGCGCGCGATGATCGCGGCCGGGATCAGCCCGCCGCGCGTGATGGCGACGACGCCCTTCCAGGGGGCGAGTTCCAAGAGGCGCCAGGCCAGCGCCTTGCTGTCGCGGTGCAGCTGGTCCCAGGTGACGGTGAAATAACGCTGGGCCATCAGAACATCCTTCCGCCATCGGGCACGTGAAGATCGGGCTTGAGCAGGACGATGGCGCCATTCTCATCCGGCAGGCCCAGCACCAGCACCTCGCTCATGAAGGGGCCGATCTGGCGGGGCGGGAAATTCACCACCGCCAGCACCTGGCGGCCGATCAGCCGGTCCGGCGAGTAATGCGCGGTGATCTGCGCCGAGCTTTTCTTCAGGCCGAGTTCCGCGCCGAAATCCACCCAGAGCTGGATGGCGGGCTTGCGCGCCTCGGGGAAGGGCTTCGCATCCACCACGGTGCCGACGCGAATGTCGACCCTCTCGAAATCCGGATGGGTGATCGTCTCCATGCCGGGTCGGCTATCCCATTTCCGGGGCGGAGGCGAGAGGGGGGCCGGGTTCCCTGCCGCCGCCGCTTCGTCCAGAATGGAGGGGAAACGATTGTCTCTTCGAGGAAATGCCCTGATGCGCGACTTCCATGCCCCCGGCCGCAGCCCCGTCATCGCGGCGCGCGGGATGGCCGCCACCTCCATGCCGGCCGCGACCCTGACCGCCATCGAGGTCCTGAAATCCGGCGGCAACGCGATCGACGCCGCCATCGCGGCGGTCGCGGTGCTGGGCGTCATCGAGCCGCAGAGCACGGGCATCGGCGGCGATTGCTTCTGCCTCTACAGCCCGGCCGGTTCGGGCAAGGTCTACGCCATCAACGGCTCCGGCCGGGCGGGGCAGAACTACTCGATGGAGAAGCTGCACGCGGCGGGCGTCACCTCGCTCGTGGACACGAGCCCGCATGTGGTCACCATTCCCGGCGCGGTTTCCGCCTGGGAGGCGCTGAACGCCGCGCATGGCCGCAAGGGCCTGGACGCGCTGCTGCAGCCGGCGATCGGCTTCGCGGAGAACGGCTTCCCGGTGCTGCACCGCGTGGCGGCCGATTGGGCGGATGCGGCCGGCAAGCTCCGGCTGAACGAGGCCTCGACGCGACATTACCTGAAGAACGGCGCGGCCCCGGTCGAGGGCGACACCATGCGCTTCCCGGCGCTGGCCAAGACCCTCCGCGCCATCGCCGCCAAGGGCGCGCGCGGCTTCTATGAGGGCGAGGTCGCGGCCGACATCGTGAAGAGCCTGCGCGCGCTCGGCGGCATGCAGACGGAGGAGGATTTCGCCAACGCCCTGCGCGGCGCCGAATTCGTCGATCCGATCAAGCGCGCCTGGAAGGACATGGAGATTTTCGAATGCCCGCCGAATGGCTCGGGCATCGTGACGCTGATGATGCTGGGCATGCTGGAGACCTTCCAGGCGCCAGGCGAAGGCCCCATGTCGCCCGAGCGGCTGCACCGCCACATCGAGGCCGCGCGCCTGGGCTATCGCGACCGCGATACCTGGATCGCCGACCCCGCGAAGGTGGAGGTGCCGACCGAGACGCTGCTCTCCGACGCCTATCTGCACGGCATGGCGAAGAACATCAGCGACGGCAAGGCGATGGCCGAGCTTCCCTGGTCCGACACGCTGATGCCCAAGCACAAGGACACCGTCTATCTCTGCGTGGTGGATGAGGAGGGCAACGCCTGCTCCTTCATCAACTCGCTCTTCAAGAGCTTCGGCTCGGGCATCCTGGCCGAGGGCTCGGGCGTCATGCTGCAGAATCGCGGCTTCGGCTTCCGCATGCAGGAAGGCCACCCCAACTGCATCGCGCCGGGCAAGCGCCCCATGCACACCATCATCCCCGGCATGGCCATGAAGAATGGCCGCGCGGTGATGCCCTTCGGCGTGATGGGCGGGCATTTCCAGCCGATGGGGCAGACGCTGCTGCTGACCAACATGTTCGATTACGGGATGAACCCGCAGGAGGCGCTGGACGCCCCGCGCCTCTTCCCCGAGGACGGCAAGATCCAGGTTGAGAAGCACATCCCGGCCGCGACCATCGCGAAGCTGAATGCGCTCGGCCATGTCTGCGAGCCGATCTCCAAGCCGCATGGCGGCGGCCAGGCCATCTACATGGACCATGACCGCGGCGTGCTGATCGGCGGCAGCGATCCCCGCAAGGATGGCTGCGTGCTGGGGTATTGATCCGTGCCTTCACGGCGCGCGCCGTGATGTGCAGCGTTATTCTGGAAATTGGATCTCGTGATGACCGAACCCTGTGACCTGACCGCCCTTGAGGCCCGCCGCATGATCGGCGCGAAGAAGCTCTCCGCGACGGAGCTTCTGGAATCCTGCCTCGCGCGCATCGCCGCCGTGAACCCGGCGGTGAACGCCATGACGGCGATGGATCCCGACGCCGCCCGCGCCACCGCCAAGGCGGCCGACGCCGCCACCATGATGGGCGAGAAGCTGGGCGCGCTGCACGGCCTGCCGCTTGGCATCAAGGATCTCGAATCCACCAAGGGCCTGCGCACCACCTGGGGCAGCCCGCTCTTCGCCGACCATGTGCCCGATCATGACGAGGGCATGGTCCGCCGCCTGCGCGAGGCAGGCGGCAATGTGCTGGGCAAGACCAATGTCCCGGAATTCGGCCTCGGCGCCAACAGCCGCAACGTGGTCTGGGGCGCGACGGGCAATGCCTTCAACCCGGCCTATAACGCGGCCGGCTCCTCAGGCGGTTCGGCGGTGGCGCTGGCCACCAACATGATCCCGCTCGCCACCGGCAGCGACACCGGCGGCTCGCTCCGCAATCCGGCCGCCTTCAACGGCATCGTCGGCTATCGCCCCTCCTCCGGCCTGGTGCCGAGCGAGCGGCGCGGCCATGGCTGGTCGCCCTTGCCCATGCTGGGTCCGATGGCGCGCAATGTGCCCGACCTCGCCTTCATGCTCGGCGCCATGGCGAGCGACGACGAGGCGGACCCGCTGGCCTACAGCTTCCCCGGTGTCGCGATGCGCGAACGGCCTGGGCTGTTCCACCCGGTGCAGCCGGCTGACCTCGCTTCCATGAAGCTCGCCTTCACCGAGGATTTCGGCCTGGCGCCGACGGAAAGCATCGTTCGCCGCGCCTTCCAGAAGGTGGTGGCGGCAGTCGCGCCCATGTTCGCCCGCGCGGTGGAAGCGACGCCCGATGTGTCCGGCGGCGACGAGGCCTTCGAGGTGCTGCGCTCGGTCAACGTTCTCTCCGCCCATGGCGAGAAGGTGGACAAGACGCCGCATCTCTGCGGCCCCAACATGCACGCCAATGTCGAGGAGGCGCGGCGCTACAGCTTCGCCGACAATTCGGCCGCACTGACGCGGCAGACGCAGATCTACCGCAACTTCCAGAAGTTCTTCGCCGAGCATTCGGTGCTGATCAGCCCGGCCATCTGCTGCTCGCCCCGCCCCTGGCGCGAGCTCTATCCGGCGCTGATCGACGGCAAGCCGGTGCGGAGCTACTTCCACTGGCTCAGCCTGGCCTACTACGTCACGCTGACCGGGCACCCGGCGATGAGCCTGCCGGTGGGCGTGGACGAGAAGGGCTTCCCCTTCGGCCTGCAGATCGTGGGCCCGCGTGGTGGCGATGTGCTCGTGCTGCAGGTGGCGGCCGCCATAGAGGCGGCCTTCGCCGGCGATGCCACCTTTGGCCGCCCCGTGCCGGATGTGGCGGCGCTGGCCAAGGCGCGCCCCATCGCCGAGATGGAAGCCTTCAAGACCTGGGACTGAACCGCGCCTACCAATAGGCGCGGCGCGGCGGCCCATAGCTGCTGTAGCGATAGCCCGGCGGGCCGTAATAGGGCCGGCCATAGACCGGGCGCCCGTAATAGGGGCGCCCGTAATAGACCGGGCGGCTCGGCTGGCTGGCGGCAACACCGACTGCCACCGCCGCGACCGCCGCACCCGCGGCGAGGAAGCCAGTCGCGACCGGGTCATAGCGGCCATAGGCGTCGGTGCAGGCGGTGAAGCCCAGCAGGCTGGTGAGGGCGAGGGCAGGGAGCAGCTTGCGCATCGTCTTGGCTCTCGGGAGCAGCAGCCCGGCGCTTTCGGGCGCCGGGCCGGGAGGGGGGTCTGTTCCTCTGCCGCGCATCAAGCCACCCGCCTGTGGCGACAGCACGGAGGGATCAGGGCATTTCCGCCACAATGGTGGCGGTGCCGTGGCGTCAGCCCCGCGCGCCGGAGAAGGCGTTGAAGGTCTGTAGCGTGTAGGTGTCCTTCACGCCCTTCACGCTCTGCACCCGCTCCACCACGAAGAGCCCGATATCCTGGTCCGGCTCCAGGTAGAACTTGCCGAGAAGGTCATACTGGCCGGAGACGGAATGCATCTCGGACAATTCGGCGATGTTGTCCGCCATTTCGCGCGCGACGCGATAGGCCTGGCCCATCTCGCATTTCACCATGACGAAAATCGCGCGCATGCAAGGAGCCTCCCGGACAGGGCTTCAACATGGGCGAGGCGCGCCGAGGCGTAAAGGCACTGCGCCACCCCGCGCGATTTGCTGCGGAATCGCGATGAACCCATTGCCCGAGCCGTCCCGCTGATGGGAACGCAGATCCTTCTCCTGCTCCTCGGCAGCGTGGCACTCCTGGTCTGGGGCGTGCGCATGGTGCGCACCGGCGTGCTGCGGGCCTTCGGCGCCGCCCTGCGCAGGCTGCTCGCCGCCGCTTCGCGCGAGCTGGCGGGCGCCTTCGCGGGTGGGGTGCTGGCCGCGGCCGCCCTGCAATCCTCGACGGCGGTCGCCGTCATCATCGGCGGCTTTGCCGGGCAGGGGCTGATCGGCACGGCCCCGGCGCTGGCCATCCTGCTGGGCACCGATGTCGGCACCGCGCTGGCCGCGCAATTGCTGGCGATGGACGTGAAATGGCTCTGGGCCGTGCTGCTGGCCGGCGGCGTGCCGCTCTTCCCCACCGCGACGGGCGAGCGGCGCAAGGGGATCGCGCGGCTGGTGATCGGGCTCGGCCTCGTGCTGCTGGCCCTGTCGCAGATGGGCCTGGCCGCCGGGCTGCTGCGCGAATCCCCCACCGTGCGTCTGGTGCTGGCGACGCTGGGGGCCGAGCCGCTGCTGGCCTTCCTGTTGGCGGCCCTGCTGACCTGGCTCGTGCATTCCAGCCTCGCCATCGTGCTGCTGGTGATCTCTCTCGCGGCCTCGGGGCTGGTGGGGCCTGGGCTCTCGGTGGCGCTGGTGCTGGGCGCGAATGCGGGGCGCGCGGCCGCGCCGCTGCTGGCGCTCTCCGCCGCGGGGCCGGCGGCGCGGCGTGTGGCGCTTGGCAATCTCGGCATGCGGGGCGGCCTCGCCTTGCTGGCGCTGCCGCTGGCGGGGCCGCTGGGGGAGGGGCTGGAGGCGATTTTCGCTGCCCCGGCCCTGCGCGTGGGCATGGCGCATCTTGCCTTCAACCTGTTGGTCGCGTTGGTCTTCCTCCCCCTTATCCCCTCCATCGGGCGCTGGCTGGACCGGCTTCTCCCCCGGCCGAGCCGGGCGCCGATGCCGACCAGCCGCGCCACCTGGACCCGAGCGTGCTCGATTCCCCCGCTGAGGCGCTGGGCTGCGCCACGCGCGAGGCGATCCGTCTGGGCGAGCAGGTGGGCGCCATGCTGGACCAGGCTTGGACCGCCATCGAGACCGGCGAGGTCGCCCGAATCCGCGCCGTGGAGCGCGCCGATGACGCGGTGGACCGGCTGCATGAGGCGATCAAGCTCTATCTGGTCCAGGCCTCCCGCGCGGAGATGTCGGCCGCGGAGAGCGCCCGGGCCGTGGAAATCCTGGGCTTCATCATGAATCTCGAGCATGTCGGCGACATCCTCGCCAAGAACCTCATGGAACTGGCTGCCAAGCGTGGCCGCCTCGGCCTCTCCTTTTCGGAGGAAGGGCTCGCCGAACTGCGCGACATGCATGGCCGCATCATGGAGACGATGCGGCTTTCGCTGAATGTCTTCACCACCCGCGATATCGGCCTCGCCCGCCGCCTCTTGGCCGACAAGTCGGGGCTGCGCGCGGCCGAGCGGGAGGCGGCTTCCCTGCATTTCGACCGCCTCCGCCAGGGCCGCTCGGAATCCCTGGAGACGAGCGCCATCCATCTCGACATGACCCGCGACCTCAAGCGCATCCATGGCCACCTGACCACCGTCGCCTATCCGATCCTGGAGGCGGCGGGCGAATTGGCGGAGAGCCGGCTGCCGTCGCGGGAGGATTGACCCCGGCGCGTGCTTGGCGACGGCGGGACTGCCCAGGATTGCGGCATTGGCGGCGCCGTGCCCTGCTATCTCGGGAAGGGGCGCGTTTCGCCCGCCGGCAGGAGGAGATAGTTAGGCCCTATGGATGTTCTCGATCCCACGCCCGACCGCGGTGGCCCCGCGCAGCCCCTTCTCGCCGTGAAGGGGCTGGTCAAGCATTTCCCGCTGAAGGGGGGGCTGCTCGGCCGCACCCAGGCGGTGGTCCGCGCCGTGGACGATGTCCAGTTCGACGTGATCAAGGGCGAGACCCTCGGCATCGTGGGCGAATCCGGCTGCGGCAAATCCACCACCGCACGGCTTCTCATGCGCCTGCTGGAGCCCAATGCCGGCACCATGATCTTCGACGGCGAAACGGTGGGCGAGAATGTCCAGGCCGGCGGCCTCACGCTGCGCGAGTATCGCCGCCAGGTGCAGATGGTCTTCCAGGACAGCTACGCCTCGCTCAACCCCCGCCTGCCGATCGAGGAGACGATTGCGTTTGCCCCGCGCATCCATGGCCTTTCGGCCGATGATTCGGTGGTGCGCGCGCGGGAATTGCTGGCGGCCGTGGGCCTCGCGCCCGAAAGCTTCGCCCGGCGCTATCCGCATGAGCTCTCCGGCGGGCAGCGGCAGCGTATCAATATCGCGCGCGCCTTGGCGCTGCGCCCCAAGCTGGTGATCCTGGATGAGCCGGTTTCGGCGCTGGACAAGTCGGTCGAGGCGCAGGTGCTGAACCTGCTGGTGGACCTCAAGGCCGA
>JAIYCD010000340.1 GCA_027488195.1 Acetobacteraceae bacterium
CAGGATGGCCGCCTGACCGAGATCACCTACAGCGACGGCAAGAAGGAACAGACCGGCCCCCGCCGCGCGCTGGGCTCCGCCTGGGACAATGAGGCGGCCGAGGGCTGGGCCGGCCTGTCCGACAAATACTGGCTGACAGCGCTGACCCGCGCCGATGACGGCGTGCGCCTGCGCTCGGCCTTCCGCCACATCCAGGACGGGCCGATCGATCGCTGGCAGGTGGATGTGGCGCCGCCGGCACCCGTCACCGTGGCACCCGGCGCCACCGACATGCTGGCGACGCGGATGTTCGCCGGCGCCAAGGAAGTCCGCCTGCTGGATGACTACGCGACGCGCCTGCGCATCCAGGACTTCGACAAGGCGATCGATTTCGGCTGGTTCTACTTCATCACCAAGCCCTTCTTCTACGGGCTGGACTGGCTGTTTGTGCTCACCGGCAATATGGGCATCGCCATCCTGCTCTTCACGCTGGGCCTGAAGATCGCCTTCTTCCCGCTGGCCAACAAGGCCTACAAGAGCATGAGCCGGATGCGCCTGCTCGCGCCCAAGATGACCGAGATCCGCGAGCGGTATAAAGACGAGCCGCAGAAGATGCAGGCCGAGATGATGGGCCTGTACAAGAGCGAGAAGATCAACCCGGCCTCGGGCTGCCTGCCCATCCTGATCCAGATCCCGGTCTTCTTCGCGCTCTACAAGGTGCTCTTCGTCACCATCGAAATGCGCCATGCGCCCTTCTTCGGCTGGATCCTCGACCTCTCTGCGCCGGACCCGACGAATTTCTTCAACCTCTTCGGCCTGATCCCCTTTGATCCGCCGACCTTCCTGCACCTGCCGGCTTGGGCCATCGCCATGGGCCTGACCATGTACTTCCAGCAGAAGCTGAACCCGCAGCCGCCCGATCCGATCCAGCAGAAGATCTTCCAGTGGATGCCGGTGATCTTCACCTTCATGCTGGCGAGCTTCCCGGCGGGCCTGGTCATCTACTGGACCTGGAACAACCTGCTCTCCATCGGCCAGCAATGGTACATCATGCGCCTCGATGCGAAGCGCGAGGCGGCCAAGCCGCCGAGCCAGGGCGGAACCGGGGGCGGCGCGGTCGCCGTGAAGAAATGACGCTTCCCGCTGGCGGCCTGCTCGAAGCGCGGGACGAGGAGGAGCGCGCGGCCCTGATCGAGGCGGGCCGCCTGCTCTTCGCCCGCCCCTGCGTGTTCTTCACCGCGGCCCAGGGCCTCGACCACCTGCCCCCGCCCGATGGCATCGAGGTGGCGCTGGCCGGGCGCTCCAATGTCGGCAAGTCGTCGCTGATGAACGCGCTGACCGGGCAGAAGGCGCTGGCCCGCGTTTCGGTGACGCCGGGCCGCACCAAGCAGCTCAACTTCTTCAAGCTGGATGAGGGGCAGATGACCCTCGTGGACATGCCGGGCTATGGCTACGCCAAGGCGTCCAAGGCGGTGAAGGAGGATTGGCAGGGCCTCATGTTCGACTACCTGCGCGGCCGGCCCAATCTCCGCCGCATCCTGCTGCTGATGGACAGCCGCATCGAGACCAAGGCCTCGGATACCGCGGTCATGGATTTGCTGGACCGCGCCGCCGTGCCCTTCCAGCTGGTGCTGACCAAGGCCGACAGCGTGAAGCCCCACCAGCTCAAGGCCCGCCAGGCCGAGATCGAGGCGCTGGCCCGCAAGCATCCCGCCGGCCATCCCCTCGTTCTCACCACCAGCAGCGAGACCGGCCTCGGCATGCCGGAATTGCGGGCCGAGCTTGCGGCGCTGGCGGCTTGACGCGTCCCGGCACGCGGCCGATAGCCGAAGCAACGCACTGAGGACCAGCCCCATGGATGACGCCATCGCGCAGATGCAGACGATGATCGGCGCCCTGCCCTATCTGAAGCGCTATGACGACCAGATCGTCGTCGTGAAATATGGCGGGCATGCCATGGGCGAGGAGGAGACGGCGCTGCGCTTCGGCCGCGACATCGCGCTGCTGGAGCAGGTGGGCGTGAACCCGGTCGTCGTCCATGGCGGCGGGCCGCAGATCAACGCGATGCTGACGCGCCTCGGCGTGAAATCCACCTTCGTGCAGGGCCTGCGCGTGACCGACCAGCAGATGGTCGAGGTCGTGGAAATGGTCCTCTGCGGCACCGTCAACAAGCAGGTGGCGGAATCCATCACCCGCGCGGGGGCGCTGGCCGTCGGCATCTCGGGCAAGGATGGCGGGCTGATCAGCGCCCGCCGCGCGACGCGCACCATCAAGGACCCCGGCTCGAACATCGAGCAGGTGCTCGACCTCGGCCTGGTGGGTGAGCCCGAGAGCGTGGACACGCGCGTGCTGAAGCTGCTGATCGGCGCCGACATCATCCCCGTCATCGCGCCCATCGGCGTGGGCGCCGATGGGCAGACCTACAACATCAACGGCGATACGGTGGCGGGTGCCGTGGCCGGCGCGCTGGCGGCCGAGCGGATGCTGATGCTGACCGACGTGCCCGGCGTCATGGATGCCAACAAGAACTTCATCAGCGAGATGACCGTGGCCGAGGCCCGCGCCGGCATCGCCGATGGCTGGATCGCCGGCGGCATGATCCCGAAGGTCGAGACCTGCATCTATGCGGTCGAGCAGGGCGTGAAGGGTGCGGTCATCCTCGATGGCCGCGTGCCGCATGCGGTGCTGCGCGAACTCTTCACCGTTGGCGGCGCGGGGACGCTGATCAAGCCCTGACCCGGCCCAGCCCTGTTATCCCGGCTGCCATCCGGGGCTGCATCCGGCGCTGCATTATGTTAATGATGTTCACGCATAGGTAGCAGGGCCAGGCGCGGCCATGCGCCCCGCGGGAAAAAGGGTGCCGTGTCCAGCAGGCGCGATGACAAGGCGGGATCGGCCGTTGCGCCCAGGACACGCCGCTGGCGGGGCATTCCCGCCCGCGCCGTACCGCCCCTCATTCTCGCCGCCAGCTTCGTGATTCTCATGTCGCTGGCCATCAGCACGGCCCGCAACCTCTCGCGCGGGGAGGCGCTGGCCGTGGCCGGGGCCGAGGCCGCGGTCTCCCGCGCCGCGCTGGTCGCGCAATCCGTGCTGGACCGCCATTTCCTGCAGGTGGATGGCCAGGTCTCGGGCCTCCGGGAATGGCTGGAGCGCGGCTTCATATCGACGGCCGACCCGCAGCGCGCGAGCCTGGCCCTCGAGCAGCTCTCGACGAACAGCTACACCCATCGCAATCTCATGCTGGCCGATGCGCGGGGCGAAGTCTGGGCCTCGGCCATCCCCGCGCGCATCGGCCTGTCCTTGCCGCTGCCGCGCAGCGTGCTCGACGCGGCGGCGCAGGACGGGCCGGCCGTGCTGCACGGCCCCCTGCGCAACATGGAAACCGGCCTTTCCATGCTGATGCTGCTGCGCCGTGTGGGCCATGATGCCGAAGGGCGGCCGGTGCTGGCCGTGGCCGAGATCCCGAACGCGGTCGTCACCGGCGTGCTCGCCCCCATGGTCAACCCGGCCGAGATGCGCGTCCGGCTGGAAAACCGGGACGGGCTGGTGCTGGCGGCGGGGCCGGGGCAGACCTTCCTGGTCGGCCAGGTGCTGCCGCCCGCCGCCCTGCCCCAGGCCCTGCCCTTCCCCCTGCCGCAGCGCGAAGGCCAGGTGCTGCGCCACGCGAGCCGCCAGGGCCCGGGCGAGGTCTTCGCCGCGGCACGCCCCATCATGCTGCCCGGCCTCTTTGCCGTGGTCACCCTGCCCGATTCCGTGGCGCTGGCCGGCTGGCCGGCGCTCAGGTTCAGCATCCTCGCGGGCGCGGGCATCGCGGCGCTGCTCGTCGTCGCGCTGGCCGCCGCCCTGTTCTTCGCCGCGTGGAACGGCCAGCGCGCCGCGCGCGAGCGCGAGATGGCCGATGCCCGGCTGCGCGCCGCGATCGACAGCCTGCCCGATGGCTTCGTCCTCTGGGATGCCGAGGACCGGCTGGTGATCTGCAATTCCCGCTACCGGGACATCAATGCCGCGGTCGCGTCCCTGCTCCAACCCGGGCTCCGCTTCGCCGAGCTGGCGCGCGGCTGGGTGACCCACGGCGTGCTGGCCACCCATGGCACCGATCCCGACAGCTTCATCGAGGATCTGGTCCGGCGCCATCGCGACGCCGCCGGCCACCCCGAATGCGAGTTGCAGGATGGGCGCTGGCTGCGCATCGCCCAGCGTCGCATGGCCAATGGCGGCCTCGTCGTCGTCGTCACCGAGATCACCGAGTTGAAGCAGGCGATGGATGCGCTGGCCTCGGCGCGCGACGCGGCCGACCAGGCGACGGCCGCCAAGTCCAACCTGCTGGCCCATGTCAGCCATGAATTGCGCACCCCGCTCTCGAGCCTGCTGCGCCTGTCGGACGCGTTGCAGCGCCAGGCGGGCCTCTCCGCCGCCAACCGCCACCAGGCAGGCCTCGTCGGTGCCACCGCGCGGCATTTGCTGGCGCTGGCGAATGAGGTGCTCGACCTCGCGGCCATGGAGGCGCAGAGCCTGACGCTCCACCCCGAGGTCGCCGCCACGCAGGAGATCTTCCTCGACGCCATGGCGATGGTGCGCCCGCTCGCCGAGGCAAAGCGCATCGCGCTGCGCTTCACCGCGGATGGCCTGCCCTCGCATGTCGAGGTGGACGCGACGCGGCTCCGGCAGATGGCGCTGAACCTGCTCTCCAACGCCGTGAAGTTCACGCCCGAGGGCAGCGAGGTGCGGCTGCAGGTCCGCGCCGAGGCCGATCACCTCGTCTTCGACGTCTCCGACCAGGGGGCGGGCGTGCCGGAGGCTGAGCGCGCGCACCTCTTCCGCGACTTCACGCGCCTCGCCTCCAGCCGGCCGGAGGGCTCGGGCCTCGGCCTCTCCATCACGGCGCGGCTGGCCGCGCTGATGGGCGGGCGGATCGGCTGCGCCGATGCCGAGCCGGGCCCCGGCGCCCGCTTCTGGATCGAGTTGCCGCTGCGCGCCGCCGCCCCGCCAGCCGAGGCCGCGGCCGAGCCCCTGCCCGCCCGCCGCCTGCGCGTGCTGGCGGTGGATGACGCGCCCTCCAACCTCTCGGTGCTGCGCGCCCTGCTCGCGCAGGCCGACCTCGAGCTCGAGACCGTCACCGAGGGCCGCGCGGCGCTGGAGGCGGTCGAGGTCGCGGCGCGTGAGGGCCGGCCCTTCGACGTGGTGCTGATGGACGTGATGATGCCGGAGATGGACGGGAAGGAGACGACGCGCCGCCTGCGTGCCCTGCCCGGCACCATGGGCCGCATGCCGGTCATTGCCGTCACCGCCAGCGCCTTCCCCGAGGACATCGCCGAGACGCGCGCGGCCGGCATGGACAGCCATGTGATCAAGCCGGTGGACCGTGCGCTTCTGCTGCGCGCCCTGGCCGCCGCCGTCCCCGCCCCCGCCGCGCCCGGGGCCGCGTCCGATGCGTTGGAGGCGCTGCGCCCCATGCTGCTGGCCGAGCTCAACCTGCGCCTCAACCAGCTCGACCTCGCTTTGCGCGAGGGCGCGCCCACCATTCCCATCGTGCATGCGCTGGCGGGCACTGTCGGCCACCTCGGCGCGCCGCAGCAGGTGACGCGCACGCGCCGCGTGCTTCAGGCGCTGCGCGAGGAGGACCCGGCGGCGCTGCGGCTCGCCCGCGCCTTGCTGGACGAGCTGCGCTTCAGCTTCCCCGAATCCGCGGATCCCGCCGCCGCCTGAGGGCGAGGCGGGCGGGCTTTGGCCCTCACCCCTGGCCCCTCACCCCGGGCCCCTCACCCCGGGCCACGGCATTGCACGGCGGCGATGCGGCAGGTGGAGTTCCCGTCGCGGGCGCGGCACTCGGCCAGGGCATCGCGCTCGGCCGCTTCGCGCGTCTCGCCACTGCCGGCGCTGGTGGACATGACCAGGAAGGTCGAGGCGTGGGAGGTCATGATGAGGGCCGACCGATGCCGCTTCACGCCCTGCGCCACCGCCCCGCAGGCGGCCGTGAATTCGGCGACGATGCGGCAGCCGGGGCCAGCCTGGGTGCACAGCGCCTCGGCATGGCGGAAGGCGGCCAGCCGGTCCCGCTCGCCCACCACCAGACCGTAGCCGGCCGAGGGGCTCCGGGCGGCGAAGACCACGCCGTGATTGGCGGGCGCCACCTGGTGCGCCACCAGCTGCACGCCCCGGCCTGCGGCCACCGCCGGGTTGCGGGCCTGCTGCTGGGCGAAGGCCTGGCCCGCGCCGCAGCGCAGCTGGCAGGCCTGGGCCGCGGCCGGATGCGCCCCCGGCCGGCGCGCCTGCTCCAGGCAATCGGCGCGGCAGGCGGCGGTGAGGTCGGCCTGCATGCGGCTCATCCGGTCCGGCTGGGCGCGGGTGGCCGAACCCGGCGCGGCGGCGGCGCTGCCGATGGTCGCAACCGAGAGCAGGACGGTGAAGAGGAAGCGGCGCATCGGCAGGTCTCCGGGAAGGGGTAGCGTTTCGATGAACCCAACCTGGCCGGTCTCTGTCGCGGCAGGATCGCGCGGCGGGCCGGCTTCCGTCGCATCTGTCGCGCCGCGCATCGGCCGCGCGCGACAGACGCGACTGAAGCCGCGACGGAAAGCTGACATAACCCTCCGATGCTCGATCACGCCCTCCCCGGGGCAGCGCATGATGCCGCGCTGCTCGATGCCCTGTTCGCCCAGCCCGACGCCGCCTTCCTCGACCTGGATGCGCAGGGGCGCATCCGCCGCATCTCGCCCGGCTTCGCGCATCTGCTGCGGGTCGATGCGCCCATGCGCGGCGATACTCTGGCCGCCTGGCTGGAGGCGCTGCTCGCGCAGGGCGCCTTCGCCATGCCCTCCCTGCTGCCGCATCTGCTCGCCCCCTTCCAGGCACCCGCCGGCGGCACGGCGCGCTGGGCGCGGGCCGATGGGCGCGCGCTGCACCTCGCCATCCAGGCGCTGCCCGGCGGCGGGCGCCTCGGCGTGCTGTCGCAGATCCGCGCCGATGAGGATTCGGCGCATGAATTGCTGCGCAGCGCCTATCTGCTGGAGAACGTGACCGATGCCGTGGTCCTGATGGACCCGGACGGCACCATCCTCGACAACTCCACCGGCCGCGGCGACCTGCTGGGCCTGCCGGACGAGCTGGTGAAGCCCGGCCGCTCCCACCAGGACATCCTGCGCTTCATACACCGGCGCGGCGACTACGGCTTCGAGCAGACGGAGGAGGAGTTCGTGGCGCAGCGCCGCGCCATGATCCTCGCCGCCGGCCGCTTCACCTTGCCGAGCCGCATGCCGGACGGCCGCTGGGCCGAATACAATTTCCGCCCGCTCCCCAATGGCGACCTGCTGATCCTGGTGCGCGACGTGACGGAGCTGCGCAACGCGCTGGCCGCCCTCGAAGCCGAGCGCGCCGAGCGCGAGGAGGAACGCCGCCGCGCCGCCCTGCTGCTGGGCAGCACGGAGGATGCGATCCTGCTCTTCGATGCGAAGGGCGTGCTGCTGGAAACCTCGCGCAACGTGGAGGGCCTCTACGACCTGCCGCCGGAACTCTTCGCGCGCGGCGCCACGCATGAGGGGCTGCTGCGCGCCGTGCACCGCCGTGGCGACCATGGCTTCGACGAGACGGAGGATCAGTTCGCGGGCCGCATCCGCCACGTCGTCTCCAAGCCCGGCCGCCGCCAGGTGATACGCGTGCTGCCCAATGGCCGCTGGGTCGAGGTCACGATGGACACGCGGCCCGACCTCTCGCTGCTCATCAATGTGCGCGACATCACGGGCCTGAAGCAGGTGCAGCTCGCCCTCGAAGCCGAACAGCAGAAGCTGCGCCGCGTCATGGACAACATGCGCGACGGCGTGATGCTCTTCGACACCGAGCTGTGCTGGACCATCGTGAGCGAGCCGATCAGGCGCTTCTTCGACCTGCCGGCCCATTTCGGCGTGGGCACCAGCCTGCGCGACGTCACCCGCTTCCAGGCGCTGCGCGGCGATTTCGGCCCCGTGCCCGAAAGCGAGGCGGCGCTGGCCGAGGCCGTGGAATCCCGCATCCGGGGCCTGCTGGAGCCGGGCGGGCGCCGCTATGTCCGCAAGACGCCCAATGGCTATTGGCTCGACATCCGCATGCAGCCCTTGCCCGATGGCGGCCTGCTCGCCTTCTACCGCGACGTGACGCTGCTCAAGCAGCAGGAAGAGCAGGTGGAGGCCGAGCGCCACCTGCTGCTCGAATTGCTGAACGGCCTGGATGAGGCGGTGGTCCTGCTCGGCCCCGACCAATCCATCCTCGCCAGCAATGCGCGGGGCACCGACTTCCTGCCCGAGCGGCCGGAGCTGCTCGCACCCGGCGGCAGCATGCGCGAGGTGCTGCGCCACCTGTACCGCCGCGGCGAATACGGCACCGATCTCGACGAGGAGGCGCGCATCGGCGAGCGCATCGCCTTCATCACCGCGCCCTCCGGCCAGCGCTACACCCGCCCCTCCAGCGACGGGCGCTGGGTGGAGTTCCAGTACACGCCGCTCTCGGGCGGGCGCACGCTGATGCAGGCGCGCGACGTCACACCCCTGAAGCGCGGCGAGGCCGAGGTGGAGGAACAACGCGCCCTGCTGGCCGAGGTGCTGAACTCCATGGATGCCATGGTCGTGCTGCTCGATTCCACCTCCCGCGTCATCATGTCGAACGGGCGCGGCCGCAACCTCCTGGATATTCCGGCCGAGCTGGTGGATGAGGGCGGGTCGCTCCGGGAATCCATGCGCTACATGTATCGCCGCGGCGATTTCGGCTTCGACCAGCCGGAGGAGCACTGGGTGGATGGGCGCGTGGATGCCGTGCTCGCGGGCCGGCCCGTGCGCTTCACCCGCCCGGCACCCGGGGGTCGCTGGCTGGAATTCAGCTATAGCCCGATCGGCCATGGCCGCATCATCGCCCAGGGGCGGGACGTGACGGCGCTGAAGGCGAGCGAGCAGGCGGCGATCGCGGCGAAGGAGGCGGCGGAGGCGGCCGCACTCGCCAAGTCCAGCTTCCTGGCCGCCATGAGCCACGAGATCCGCACGCCCATGAACGGCGTGCTCGGCATGCTCGAAGTGCTGGGCCGCACTGGCCTCAAGCCCGACCAGGCGCGCAGCGTGACCGTGATGCGCGAGAGCGCCCATTCCCTGCTGCGCATCATCGACGACGTCCTGGATTTCTCGAAGATCGAGGCCGGGCGGCTCGATGTGGAGAGCATGCCCTTCAGCCTGCGCGCCATGGTGGAAGGCACGATCGAGACGCTCACACCCGAGGCGCGGCGCCGTGGCCTCGCCCTCTTCGCCGATGCGGCCGGCCCCGGCCCCGATTGGCTGGAGGGGGACCCCACGCGCGTGCGGCAGATCCTGTTCAACCTCGTCGGCAATGCGCTGAAATTCACCGAGCGCGGCTTCGTGCGCGTCTCGGCCCAGGCCAGGATGGAGACGGGCGACGCGCTGCTCACGCTCACCGTCGAGGATAGCGGCCTCGGCATGGACGAAGCGACACTCGCGCGGCTTTTCCAGCCCTTCACCCAGGCCGACAGCTCCACCACGCGGCGCTTCGGCGGCACGGGCCTCGGCCTCTCCATCGTGCGGCGCCTGGCCGAACTCATGGGCGGCGAGGTGCGGGCGGAGAGCCAGGCGGGGCGCGGCAGCCGCTTCACCGTGACACTGCGCCTGGGCATCGCGGCCGCGCCGGCCGTGCTGAGCGCCATCGCCCGTGGTGCCACGCCAGCGCCCGCGGCGACAGCCGGGGGTGCCGGCGGCGTGCTGGTGGTGGATGACCACCCCGTCAACCGCGAGGTGATGCTGCGCCAGCTCGAGCTGCTCGGCCTCACCGCACAGACCGCGGTGGACGGCGCCGATGCGCTGGCCCGCTGGCGCGAGGAGCGGCAATCCATCGTCCTGCTCGACATCCACATGCCGGTGATGGACGGCTTCGAGCTGGCGCGCGCCATCCGTGCCGAGGAGCAGCGGCAGGGCCACTCCCGCACCACCCTCATCGCCGTCACCGCCAATGCGCTGAAGGGCGAGGCGGAGCGCTGCTATGCGGCGGGGATGGACGGTTTCCTGGCCAAGCCGCTGAACCTCGATGGCCTCTCCCGCGCGCTGTCGCGCTTCCTGCCCGCGCTCGCCACCGAGGGGGCCGCGCAGGGCGGCGCGCTCTTCGATCCCGAGGCGCTGCGCGGCCTGTTCGGCCAGGATCGCGCGCGGCTTTCCAGCATCCTGGAGAGCTTCGCCGAGCAGGCCCGGCATGACATCGCGGCGATGCAGGCGGCCGAGCCGGCGGCCCTCGGCCAGGCGGCGCATCGCCTCAAGGGCGCCGCCCGCATGGTGGGCGCGCGGCTGCTGGCCGAGCAGGCGCAGGCGGTGGAGATCGCGGTGCAGCAGGGCGAGGTCACGGCGGCGCGTGGTGCCGCCGCGGCGCTGGAGCGCCTGCTGACCGAGATGCTGGAGGTGGCGCGGCCGCTGGTCGACGCCGGCTGAACCCTTCTGCCAAATCTCGCAAGTGCCGGTTCGGGAAGGGGAAGCGCCTCCGGCGGCTGGGGCCAAAAGGCCCCAGACCCCAATCCATCAGCCGTGACCGACAGTGTCCTGGTATCATACGATAAACAAATGGGGTCTGGGGCCCCGGCCCCAGCCGCCGGAGGCTCTTCCTTCGCGGATGCCCATTCCGAACAGGTCAACGTCAGCGCGGCTTGGTATTACAGCGCGGCGGCCGCTTCCATCACCTGCGCCGCATGCGCCTCGGGCTTCACCTTGCGCCAGATCGCCTTGATCTTGCCGTCGGCGCCGATGAGGAAGCTCGTGCGCTCCATCCCCATATACTTCTTGCCGTACATGGATTTCTCGACCCAGGTGCCATAGGCCATCGCCACCTTCTGGTCGGCGTCGCTCGCCAGCGGGAAGGTGAGGTTGTACTTGGCCGCGAATTTCTCGATGGGCGGCATGGCGTCGGGGCTGATGCCGATGACCTCGAGGCCGATCTTGCCGAGCTGCGGCAGCGCCTCCTGGATGCCGCAGGCCTGCTTGGTGCAACCGGGCGTATCGGCCTTGGGGTAGAAATAGAGCAGGTAGGGCTTGCCCTTCAGCGCCTTGGCGCTGACCGTGCGGCCGCCGCTGGCGGGCATGGAGAAATCGGGCGCCTTGGCGCCCACGGCGAGCTCGCTCATGCAATCATTCCCTTCTTGGCCCTTGCTTGTGATGCGGTGAGAGATGCGTGCGCTCCGCGCCGGTTCAACCACCGAGCCGCGTCTGATCGCCCCTGGTGGCACACCAGGGGCGTGAATCAGCCGCGCAGCACGCGTCTGATCGCCCCTGGTGGCATCACCAAGGGGCGTGAATCAGCCGCGCAGCATGCGCCGCAGCTTGCGCACCGCGCTGCCCGGCGTGGAGAAGACCGGCTTGCCCGTCGCCTGCTCGACCATCGGCGCCACATGCGCGAGGCTGAACTGGCCGAGCGCGATGGCATCGCAATCCTGGAGGCGCATCGCGGCCTCGACCGCCAGGCGGTCATGCCCGGCCACATCGCCGGCATCGAGTGCCGCCAGCGCGCCCTCGGCGAGGCAGGGAACCACCTCGATGTCGCCCGGGAATTCCGGCGGCATGGAGGTCAGCGTGCCCGGGAAGGTGGCCAGCAGGCCGACACGCTTCGCCCCCGAGGCCACGATCTCCTCGATCATCGCCTCATTGGGCTTGAGCACGGGCATCCCCGCAT
This sequence comes from Acetobacteraceae bacterium, assembly GCA_027488195.1. Taxonomy (GTDB): domain Bacteria; phylum Pseudomonadota; class Alphaproteobacteria; order Acetobacterales; family Acetobacteraceae; genus Roseococcus. Next base: position 11,653 of record JAIYCD010000340.1, read on the forward strand.
GCTCGGCCGCCACCGCCTCGATGCAGGGGCCGAAGGCCGAGCAGGTGAAGAGGATGGCGTCCGACCCCGTGCCGGTGGCGTAGCGGCCGAGGGTGCGGAAACGCTCCGTCATGGCGGGTGTGAGCTTCCCCTCGCGCGCGAGATCGGCCGAGAGGCTGTCATCCATCAGGTTCATCAGCGTCTGGCCCGGCCAGAGTGCCGCGAAGGCGGCCTCGATGGGCGGTGGCGAGTGCCGCAGCGCATGGATCAGGGTGATGCGGGCCATCGGGCTCAGACCGTCTTGCAGCGGCGCAGCGCGCCGGGGAATTCGACGCATCCGGGCAAGAGCACCTCATCCGGGCCGCGGCGGGTGACGCGCAACAGGTTCGGGTTGCCCTCGCAGCCGAAGCCGATCTCGGGGAGCGGGCGGCCCGGCACGGGGATCAGGCGGAACTCCAGCCCGTCCGGCGTCACCGCCACCGATTCGATGCCGCGCTGCCGATAGGCGTAGTCGAGGCTGGAGACGCGCATGATGAGGTCCCGCATCACGATCAGCGCGACATTGCCGAAGCAGCCCGGCCCTTCCGTGTCCACGGCCGGGAAGATGCCGCCGGTCCAGCTGCCGAACATCCATTCATGCGGCGGGCCCTGGCGCGGCTGGGCGAGGGCGGTGGTGATCAAGGCGGGCGCGGCCAGCAGGCCGGGGATCAGTGAACGGCGGCGCAACATGTCAGGCCAGCTCCAGGAAAACGGTCATGCTCAGCTTGTAGCCGGTCGTGGCGGCGGCGTCATGACGGGTTGGGGGCCATCCCGCACGGGGATGTGCATCAAGGCGGCAAACGCGGAGCCGGCGATGCAGATGCTCCACATCAGGTCGTAGCTGCCGGTGCGGTCGAAGATGTAGCCGCCGAGGAAGGCGCCGGCGAAGCCGCCCAGCTGATGGCCCACGAAGACCAGGCCGAACATGGTGGCCAGCCACCGCGTGCCGAAATTGCGCGCGACGAGCGCCACGGTGGGCGGGATGGTGGAGAGCCAGAGAATGCCCATCACGGCCGAGAAGATCAGCACATTGGTGGTCGTCTTGTCGGCCATCAGGAAGAGCGTCATCAGCACGCCGCGCCCGGCATAGATGATGATGAGCAGTTCCCGCCGCTTCCAGCGCTGCGACAATTCGCCCGAGATGAGCGAGCCCGCGATGTTGAACAGCCCGATCAGCGCGATGGCGGCCGCGCCCACCGAGGCCGGCAGGTGGCAGCTGGCGACGAAGCCCGGCAGGTGGACGGCCAGGAAGCTCACATGCAGCCCGCAGATCGAGAAGCCGAAGAAGATGTACCAGAAGGTCGGCGTCGTCAGGCCGAGCTTCAGCGCCTGCATCGCCGTCTGGTCATCCTGCCCGGGCTTGGGCGGCGCCGGCCGGCCATCGAGCGGGAGCGCCAGCGGGATCATGAGCAGCGCGGCCCCCGCGAGCAGATAGAGCGCGCCCTCCCACCCCGCCAGATTGATGCCGAGCTGCGCCAAGGGCACCACGAGGAACTGCCCGAAGCTCGACCCCGCCGTGCCCATGCCGACGGCGCGGCCGCGCAGATGCTCGGGCAGCAGGCGCGTCAGGCTCGCGTTGATGACGGGCATGCCGGCGGCCGAGACCGCGATCCCCATCACGATGCCGGCGAAGAAGGTGAACATCGGCAGGCCCGCGCTCAGCGCCATGCCGAGGATGCCGATGCAGTAGAGCGCAGCCCCGCCCATGATGACCGTCCGCCCGCCGATGCGGTCCGCCACCTGGCCCACCAGCGGCTGCGCGAAGCCGTTCAGCAGCACCTGCAGGGCGATGGCGAAGGCAAAGCCCGAGCTGGACCAGCCAAGCTCCGTCGTCATGGGTGCCAGGAAAAGGCCGAAGCTCTGGCGCAGGCCGGTGGCGAGGGCGGCGCAGAGCACGGCGCCGGCGATGAGCAGTCCGGCGCCTCGCGGGCTGGCAAGCATGGGCGTGACCTCCTGGAGGGAGTGTCAGTGTTTCACGCCCCGCCATGGCCTCACAAACGCGCGTGGCGCATGGCCGCACGCCCAGTCATGCAGCTTACGCCGCGCGGCGGCTATAGGCGGCATCCGTCATGACGTCGGAGAGCACGGCGAAGGCCTCGGTCCAGGCATCCTCGACCTCCGGCGTGAAGGCCTCGCCCATGCCCTGCCCGAGCGTCCAGAGCAGGGCGGCGCCGACACTCGCGTAATGCTCGCGCTCGACGCCGTACGCCACATGGCGGCGGGCCATGTCGCGCAGCTTGGGCACCAGGACATCCGGCTTCTCGAGCGAGGCGACCGCCATGGCCAGCGCCTGCATGAGCTTGACCCCCTGCGCCGCCATGTCGGTCCGCGCGAAAAGGGGGCGCGTGCTGGGGTCGATCTCCATCAGGCGCTGGTAGAACAGGGCGGCGGCCGGACCGGCGATGGGGAGCACACGGTGGAAGCTGTCGCGCAGCAGGGCGATGCGGTGCGTGTCCATGATATTCGTTCTCCCATCCGAACGGAAACACCCTAGGGCCGCTTCATGTCACGATGATCGTGAGAAGATGGCTGAATTGTCGCGTCTGTCGCGCGGGCGGCGTTGCGTGGGTCCCGCTCCCGCGCTACCGCCGCCCCGCATGTCCCCCTCCGATGCCCCCCTCTCCCTTGGCGATTTCGACTACGCCCTGCCCGAAGCGCTGGTGGCGCAAGCCCCGATCCGTCCGCGCGACGCGGCGCGGCTTCTCGTCGTGCGCCCGGATGCGCTGGAGGATCGCGGCGTGCGGGACCTGCCCGGCCTGCTCCAGCCCGGCGATGTGATGGTGGTGAACGACACGCAGGTCATCCCCGCGCGCCTGCATGCAAGGCGTGGCGAGGCGCGCATCGAGGTGATGCTGAACCGCGCCGAGGGCGATGGCACCTGGCACGCCCTGGTCCGCAACGCGCGCCGCATCCGCCCGGGCGACACGCTGGTGATCGAGGGCAGCGACCTGACCGCGCGCGTGGTCGAGAAGTTCGAGGGCGGCAGCGCGCGGCTCGATTTCGGCGGCGACCCGGCCAGGCTCGCCGCCGCGCTGGACCAGGCGGGCGAGATGCCGCTGCCCCCCTATATCCACCGCGAGGCCCCGCGCGGCGAGGACCGCGCCGATTACCAGACGATCTTCGCCGCCCGCCCCGGCGCGGTGGCCGCCCCCACCGCCAGCCTGCACTTCACGCCCGGGATCCTGGCCGCCCTCGAGGCGCGCGGCGTGCAGCGCGCGACGGTCACGCTGCATGTGGGGGCCGGCACCTTCCTGCCGATGCGCGACGGCGACCCCCGCGCGCACAAGCTGCACCATGAATGGGCCGAGTTGACGCCCGAGGCCGCCGCCGTGATCAACGCCGCCCGCGCCGAGGGCCGCCGC
>JAIYCD010000218.1 GCA_027488195.1 Acetobacteraceae bacterium
TGAAGGACAGCCGTCCCTCCGAGGACGGCTCGTCCATCCGTCGCCGCCGCTTCTGCCCGGCCTGCGGCAACCGCTTCACCACCTTCGAGCGGGTCACGCTGCGTGAACTCACGGTCCTCAAATCCGATGGCCGCCGCGTGCCCTTCGACCGCGACAAGCTGGCCAAATCCCTCAAGATCGCCTGCCGCAAGCGCCCGGTGGATGATGAGCGGATCGAGCGCATCCTGAACGGCATCCAGCGCCGGCTGGAAATGGAGACCGAGGCCGAGATCCCCTCCCGCCGCATCGGCGAAATGGTGATGGACACGCTGAAGGGCGTGGACCAGGTGGCCTATGTGCGCTTCGCCTCGGTCTACCAGAACTTCTCCGAGGCCAAGGATTTCCAAGCCTTCCTGGGTGGCCTGGACGCCCCCTGATGCCGGATGACGCCGCCCATATGCGCGCGGCGCTGCAACTCGCGGCGCGCGGCCTGGGCAACACCTGGCCCAACCCGGCCGTCGGCTGCGTGCTGGTGAAGGATGGCCGGGTGATCGGCCGCGGCTGGACCCAACCCGGCGGCCGCCCCCATGCCGAGACCGAGGCGCTGGCCCGCGCGGGTGAGGGCGCGCGGGGTGCGACCGCCTATGTGACGCTGGAGCCCTGCTCCCATCACGGCCGCACGCCCCCCTGCTGCGATGCGCTGATCCGTGCGGGCGTCTCCCGCGTGTTGGTGGCGCTGCGCGACCCCGATGCCCGGGTGGATGGCCGCGGCTTCGCGCGCCTCCGCCAGGCCGGCATCACGGTGGAGGAAGGGCTGCTGGGCGCCGAGGCCGCGGCGCTCAATGCCGGCTTCATCCGCCGGATCACCCAGGGCCTGCCATTGGTGACGCTCAAGCTGGCCGCCACGCTGGATGGGCGCATCGCCACCCAGGCGGGCGAGAGCCGCTGGATCACGTGCGCCGCCGCCCGCCGCGCCGTGCATGCGCTGCGCGCCCGGCATGACGCGGTGCTGGTGGGCAGCGGCACCGTCCTGGCAGATGACCCGGACCTCACCTGCCGCATCCCCGGCATGGACCCCGTCCCCATGCTGCGCGTCATCGCCGATGCCCGGTTGCGCACGCCCCCCACCGCGCGGCTGGTGCGGGAGGCGGGGCGGCAGCCCACCTGGCTGCTGACCGGCGCCGGGCATCGCCCTTCCGCGCTGGCGCCCTATATCGAGGCGGGGGTCGAGGTGGTGACCATCCGCCGCGCTTCCGGCGGTGGCCTCCAGCCGCGGGCGATGCTGGCCGCGTTGGCCACCCGCGGCGTGACCCGCGTCCTGGCCGAGGGCGGCGCGGGTCTCTCAGCTGGCCTGTTGCGGGCGGGGCTTGTGGACCGGCTCGTCTGGTTCCATGCCCCTGGCGTGATGGGCGCCGAAGGCCTGCCGAGTGCCGGGCCCCTCGGCGTGGCCGTGCTCTCCGCCATGCCGCGCTTCCGGCGCGTGGCGACCGAGGCGGTGGGCGAGGATGTGATGAGCGAGTTCGTGAAGGAGTAGGCGCATGTTCACCGGAATCATCACGGGCCTCGGCAGCCTGCGCGAGGTGCAGCCGATCGGCCAGGGGCATGACATGCGCCTGGTCATCGGCGTCTCGCCCGATTTCCTGGCGGGGGCGGCGCTGGGCTGTTCCATTGCGTGCTCCGGCATCTGCCTCACCGCGGTGGAACTCAACGCCGACAGCTTCGCCGTGGATGCGAGTGCGGAGACGCTGGCCCGCACCACCATGGGCCAATGGCGCGCAGGCGACCGCGTCAACCTGGAGCGCAGCCTGAAGCTTGGCGATGAGTTGGGCGGGCACCTCGTCTCCGGCCATGTGGATGGGGTGGGCCGGGTGCTTTCCGCCACGCCGGAGAACGCCTCGGTCCGCTGGCGCTTCGGCGTCCCGCCCGAGATCGCGAAATACATCGCGGTGAAGGGGAGCGTCGCGATTGATGGCGTATCGCTGACGGTCAACGAGGTTGACGCAGAGAGTTTCGGGGTCAACATCATCCCCCACACCGCCGCCGTGACCAGCTTCGGGACGCTGCAACCGGGGGATGCGGTGAATATCGAGATCGACACCCTGGCGCGCTACGTCGCTCGGCTGATGGAGTTTCGCGCGTGAGCGTCCAGACGAAGACCACCACCTATCACGAGTTCATCACGCCCACCGAGGAGCTTCTGGAAGAGGCCCGGCGCGGCAGGATGTTCATCCTGGTGGATGACGAGGACCGCGAGAACGAAGGCGACCTCGTCATCCCCGCGCAATTCGCAACGCCGGACGCCATCAACTTCATGGCCCGCTTCGCCCGCGGCCTGATCTGTCTCGCCATGACGCGAAGCCGCGTCGAGCAGCTGGCCCTGCCGCTGATGGCGCAGTCCAACGGCACGCGGCACCAGACGGCCTTCACCGTCAGCATCGAGGCGCGGGACGGCGTCACCACCGGCATCTCGGCGGCTGATCGCGCGCGCACCGTCGCCGTCGCCATCAACCCCGAGCTGGGGCGCGAGCATATCGTCACCCCTGGCCATGTCTTCCCGCTGGTGGCGCGCGAGGGCGGCACTCTGATACGCGCCGGCCACACCGAGGCGGCGGTGGATTTCGCCCGCCTCGCGGGGCTGAACCCCGCAGGCGTGATCTGCGAGATCATGAATGACGATGGCACCATGGCCCGGCTGCCGGACCTCGTCTCCTTCGCCCAGATGCATGGGCTGAAGCTCGGCACCATCGCCGACCTGATCGCCCATCGCCGCCGCACCGAGCGGCTGATCAAGCGCGTCGAGGAGGGTGAGATCACCCATGCCGTGGGCGGTGACTGGCGCCTCGTGGTCTATAATTCGGCGCTGGAAGCGGGCGAGCATGTGGCGCTCATCAAGGGCGACATCACAGGGTCTGAGCCGGTGCTGACGCGCATGCATGCGGCGAATCTGATGACCGACCTGGTGGGCGGCCGCGGCGTGCGTGAATTGCACGGCGCGATGGAGGCCATCGCCGCCGAGGGACGCGGCGTCGTTGTCATTCTCCGCGATTACCGGCGCGATGGCATCAGCACCCATGTCCGCCGCAACCGCGACAACAACGCGACGCCGCAGCTGCGCGACTATGGCGTGGGCGCGCAGATCCTGGCGGATCTGGGCCTGACCGACATCATCCGCCTCTCCAACCATCCGCGCCCGCTGGTGGGGCTGGAGGGCTGGGGGCTGCGCGTCGTCGCCACCCGCCCGGTCGTGGGAGAGACGGCATGAGCACCCCCATCTGCGGAGCAGATCAATGAGCACCATTGATGGCCCCAAGCGCGATACCGTCCAGGTGCCGGGCGCGCCCGTGCGGATCCTGCTGATCCAGGCGCCCTATTACGACGAGATCGTGGGCGGCATGCGCCAGGGCGTGGAGCGCGTGGTGGCCGAGGCCGGCGGCCTTCTCGAAATCGTGGACGTGGCCGGCGCCTTCGAGCTCCCCGCGGCCCTGCGCATGGCGCTCGACGCCGATGACGAGGAGCCCCGCTGGGACGGCTTCGTGCTGCTGGGCTGCGTGGTGCGCGGCGACACCGACCATTACGACCATATCTGCCGCGAGGCCTGCTCGGGCGTCATGAACATCTCGACCGATTCCGGGGCTGCCATCGGCTTCGGCTTGCTGACCGTGCATACGCTCCAGCAGGCCATCGACCGTTCGCGCCAGGACCAGCACAACAAGGGGGCCGAGGCCGCGCAGGCGGCGCTCATGCAGGTGGCCTTGCGCCGCCGCTGGGGCTTGGCTTGAAGCCCGCCCCCAAAGCGGCGAGCCGCCCGCGCACCGGCGCGCGCGTGGCCGCCGTGCAGGCGCTGTTCCAGACCGAGCAGTCGGGCGACAATATCGAGACGGTGCTGGACCAATTCGTCCGCCACCGCCTGGGCGCCGCACCCGGCCAGCAGGGCTTCGAGGATGGCCGCGTCGAGGAGGCGGATGTGGCCCTCTTCGCGCGCATCATGCGGGGTGCCGCCACCCACACCGAGGATCTGGATCAGTTGATCGCGGCGCATCTGGCAGCGGGCTGGGCGATGGGACGCCTCGATCCCGTGCTGCGCGCCATCCTGCGCGCTGCGGGGGGCGAGTTGCGCGACATGGGCGGGCCGCCCGCGCGCGTCGTCATCAAGGAATACATGGACGTGGCCCATGGCTTCTTCGGCGGCGAGGAGCCGCGCTTCTGCAACGGCGTGCTGGACGCGCTGGCCCGGGCCCTGCGCGCCGAGGAATTCTGACGCGGGCCGCGCCTCAGCCGATCAGGGGCTGGAGCGCGGCGAGCTTGGCCTGCTGCAGGCTGGTCCAGTCATCCATCAGGATGCCGCCCGTATCCGTGGAGTTCGGGTTCCAGGACCAGTAGGCGAAGCTCATCCCCTGCTGGCCCGAGGCGATGTCGAGCACGCCATTCGTGTCGAAATCCCCGTTCAGATACTGGGTGAGCTCGTCCAGCCAGGCGACGTCACGGCTGTCGAGCAGCTTGGTGCCGAACTCGCCGAGTGAAGATCGGCGCGATGCCCTGCTCGTAGATGAAGCCCCAGTGCTCGCGGAAGACGTTGGGCAGGTTGTCCTTGAAGTTCGGCCCCTCGAACCGGCTGTTGGGATAGAGCGAGTTCGGATAGTCGTGCGGCGAATAGACCAGCTTGTTGGCCTGTTGCAGCACCACCGGATCATCCCGCACGCCTTCGAGCTGGCCGCCCCACCGGGCGGCACCGGGGCGTTCCATGGCGCGTTGCCCAGGCTGCTCGCGCTCAGGATGGTGGCATCCCAGATATTGGCGAGCTGGAACGGCACCTCAAAGGTGATCGTCCAATGATTGACAGTATCCGAGCTGTTAGAGACGCGCATTTGGCCGATCAGGCCGGTCCCTCATTGCGCCGAAAATGAGATATTGGCTTGCGTCAACTTGAGTAATCCCCCCCCAGAGCCGCTTCACCATGCAAAACCATCCTGGGTTGTGCAATCCTGATTTCTGACTAATTTTGGATTAAGAGTGCGTTTGGCGTTAATAAAGAGACTATCGTCTCATTTTGATTTGTGTTTTGGGCTGCTGAGGCATAGCTCAGAAATCACCTGAGAATTGCCCGTGGAGCGAGACTGTTGAGACGCCCGCATCACGCAGTGCGGCGAAACACCACAGTGAGGTTGTTCGCAGGCATGGGGATCACCTCGGCCAGGGTGAATCCCCCGGCGGCGGCCGTCACATCCTCGAGCCGGCGCAGCCCCCATTCCGGGTTGCGCGCCTTCAGGCTCGCATCGAATTCGAGGTTGCTCGGCGCTGTCTCCACGCCATCGCGCAGATACGGCCCGTAGAGCACCAGCGGCGCGCCCGGCGGGAGCAGCGCCCGGGCCCCGCGCAGCAGGCCGAGGCACGCCGACCACGGCGCGATATGTATCATGTTCACGCAGAGCACCGCATCGGCAGCGGCGATCCGCCAGGGCCAGGCGCTGGCATCGAGCGCCAGGGCTGGGCGGATATTCGCCTGGCCCGCGGCCCAGGCATCGATGCTGCGTCGGGCCTCTTCCGAAGGGTCGCTCGGCTGCCAGGTCAGCCCGGGCAGGGCGCCGGCGATGTGGACGGCGTGCTCCCCCGTCCCGGACGCGACCTCCAGCACCAGGCCGCTGGTGGGCAGGATGTCGCGCAGCGCCGCCAGCAGCGCATCCCGATTGCGGGCCGTGGCCGGGGCGAAGCGCCGGGGGTCCTCGGCGGTCACGCCGCCGGCACGCCTTTGCTGGTGGAATACTCGAAATGCAGCGCTTCGCCGGGGAAGACGCGCGGGTGGATGGCATGCGCCGCCATCGCCGCCTCGGAGAAGCCCTGCAGGATGAGCTTCAGCTTGCCCGGATAGGTCGCCATGTCGCCGATCGCATGGATGCCGGGGATGTTCGTCTCGCAGGTCGCGGGTGTGACCGCGATGTGCTTGTGCTCCAGCCCCAGCCCCCATTCCGCGATGGGGCCGAGCTCCATGGAGAGGCCGAAGAAGGCCAGCAGGTGGTCGGCCGGCACGCGCATCTCCTCGCCCTTGAGCGTCGCCAGCACCACGGCATCGAGGCGCGAGCCATCGCCCTCCAGCGCGTGCAGCTGGTAGGGGATGGCCATCTCGATTTCGCCCCGCGCGGCGGCGGCCTCGAGCTGGGCGGCGGTCTCGGGTGCGGCGCGGAACTTCGGGCGGCGATGCACCACCACCACCTTCGCCGCCACGTCCTTCAGGCTCAGCGCCCAATCCACCGCGCTGTCGCCGCCGCCCGCGATCACCACGCGCTTGCCGCGGAACTCCTCGCGCTTCGTGACCATGTAGCGCACCGCGCCGCTCGCCTCGTAGCCGGGCAGACCTTCCAGCGGCGGGCGGTTCGGGCCGAAGGCCCCGGCGCCGGCCGCGATGATCACGGCCTTGGCCTGCACCTGGTTGCCGAGGCTGGTGGTGAGGGTGAAGCCGCCCTCGCGCTCGGCCAGGGCCTCCACGCGCTGGTTCAGCAGGAAGCGCGGCTCGAAGGGTGCCGCCTGCTCGGCCAGGCGCTCGATCAGGGCGGCGCCGGCGATCTGCGGATGCGCCGGGATGTCGAAGATCGGTTTCTCCGGATAGAGCGCGGCGCATTGGCCGCCAATCTCCTCCAGCGTGTCCACCACCACGCAGCGCATCTTCAGCATGCCGCATTCGAAGACGGCGAAGAGGCCGCAGGGCCCCGCGCCGATGATGGCCACGTCGGTTTCGATCATCTCGCTCATGCCACGGCCATGCCTTGCTTTGCCAAACGCGTCCAGTCTTCCGCTTTGCGGGACTCGCGCTCTCCCGGCAAGATGGAGGGGCATGGAGATCACCCTGGAAAACCTGGCGGCGACCGAGGCGCTGGCGGCGCGGCTGGCGGCGCTTGCCCGCGCCGGCGATGCGCTGCTGCTGGAAGGCCCGCTCGGTGCGGGCAAATCCGCGCTGGCCCGCGCCTTCCTCCGCGCCGCCGCGCGTGACCCCGCGCTCGAGGTGCCAAGCCCCACCTTCACCCTGGTGCAGAGCTACGACCTGCCCGGCGGCACCGCCGCGCATCATTTCGACCTCTATCGCCTGACGGGTCCGGACGGCCTGCTGGAACTGGGCTGGGATGAGGCCCGGGCGGGCATCGTGCTGGTGGAATGGCCCGAGCGGCTGGGCCGCCTCTTACCACCGGCCGCCTTGCGCGTTGAACTGGCGCCCGGCCCGGCGGAGGAATCGCGCCTGGCCAGGCTCTCTGGATGGGAGGACCGCCTGTGACGCTGCTCGAAGCCCATGGCTATGCCGAAGCGAGGCACGAGGTGCTGCAGGCCGATGCCAGCAAGCACTATACCCGCCTCTCTGGCGGGCCGCGCCCGGCGCTGCTCATGCGCACGCCCTCGGCCGCGTATCTCGACGCCTTTCTCCGCGTGGCGCGGCACCTGGAATCGCTGGGCGTTCCGGCGCCGGGCGTGATCGGCGTGGAGGCGGCCACGCACACCGCCCTGGTGCAGGATCTGGGCGCGGCCAGCATGGCGGGCGCGCTGGATGCGGGGGCCGAGCCCGCGGCGCTCTATTTCGACGCGGCGCGCAGCCTGGTCGCGCTGCATGCCGCGCCCCCGCCGCCCGGCCTGCCCGCCTGGGATGCGGCGGCGATGATCCGCGCCACCCAGGCCACCTTCTGCGACTGGTGGTGGCCCGCCAGCTTCGGCGCCCCCTGCCCGGATGAAACCCGCCAGGGCCTGGCCACGGCGCTTTCCGCCATGCTGGCGCCCTTCCCCGGCCAGGGCTTCGTGCATCGCGACTATTTCCCGGCCAACCTCATCCCCACGCCGCGCGGCATGGCCGTCATCGACTTCCAGGACGCGGCCACCGGCCACCCGGCCTATGACCTCGTCTCCCTGGTCGAGGATGCGCGGCGCGACGTGGAGCCCACGCTGCGCGAGGCCGTGATCAGCGCCTATCTCGCCCAGCGGCCGGAGTTGGACGCCGAAGGGTTCCGCGCCGCCATGGCCGTGCATGCGGCGCAGCGGCATCTGCGCGTGGCCGCCCTCTGGGTCCGGCTCGACCGGCGGGACGGCAAGCCGCATTACCTCCAGCACGGCCCGCGCTGCTGGGCGCTGCTGGCCCGCGCGCTGGAGCACCCCGCCACGCGGCCGCTCGCGCGCTTCCTGGATGCGCATCTGCCCTCCGACCGGCGGCGCAACCCATGATCCGGCACGGCATGCTCCTCGCCGCCGGCCTCGGCCAGCGGATGCGGCCCCTGACGGCCGAGACGGCCAAGCCGCTGCTGCCGCTCATGGGCCGCTCCCTGCTCGACCACGCGCTGGACCGCATGGCGGAGGCCGGCATCGAAGAGGTGGTGGTGAACGCCCATTGGCGCGCCGAGAAGGTGGCCGCCGCGCTGGCGGCCCGCGAGGGCTCGCCGCCCCAGCTGCGCCTCCAGCTCGAGCCCGAATTGCTGGAAACCGGCGGTGGCATCCGCCGCGCCCTGCCGCGCCTGGGGGATGCACCCTTCGCCGTGGTGAATGGCGACGCCTATTGGCTGGACGGTCCCATCCCCGCGCTGGCCCTGCTGGAACGCCATTTCGACCCCGCGCGGATGGACGCGCTGCTGCTGCTGATCCGCACCTCCCGCATCGAGGGCGAGGTGGGGCGCGGCGATTTCTTCCTGGATGGCGAAGGCCGCCTCTCTCGCCCCGGCGCCGGGCAGATCGCCCCTTATCTGTTTGGCGGCGTGCAGGTCATGGCGCCCGCCTTGGTCGCGCCCGAGCCGGAAGGCCGCTTCAGCCTGAACCGCTGCTATGACCGCGCCATCGAGGCCGGCCGCCTCTTCGGCCTCGTGCATGATGGCGCCTGGTTCCACCTCTCCACCCCCGCCGACCTCACCCGCACCGAACGCCGGCTGAGCCAGGGCTGGGCGAGCAACTGGCTTTGAAGCTCTTCACCATCCCACCGGACCAGGCCTTCCTGCCCGCGCTGGCGCGCGGCACGCTGGCGCGGCTCGGCTCGGGCGAGGCACTGGCCGCCGCCACGCTGCTGCTGCCCACCCGCCGCGCCGCCCGCGCCCTGCAAGCCGCCTTCCTGCGCGAAGCCGACTCGCCGGCCCTGCTGCTGCCGCGCATGCGCGCCCTGGCCGGCCTTTCCACCGAGGATGCGGACGAGCTGGCGCTCCCCGCCCTGCTGCGCCTGCCGCCCGCGGTGGATGCGCTGCGCCGCCAGGCCGTGCTCGCCGGTTTCGCCAGCCGCCTCCCGCGCGAGATGGGCGGCCCCGCCAGCGCCGAGCATGCCTGGGCGCTGGGCCTCGAACTCGGCCGGCTGCTGGATGAGATCGCGCTGGAAGAAGCCGAGATCCTGCCGGATGACCCCGCTTTGCTCGGCCATCGCTGGCTGGAGCGGCTGGAGGCGCTGGCGCCTGAGTCGCTCGCCGTGCATTGGCAGATCACGACCACCTTCCTGCGCGCCATCGTGGTGGAGTGGCAGGCCTGGCTGACCGGGCAGGAGCTGCTCGACATCGGCGTGCGGCGCGTCCTGGCGCTGCGCGCGCAGCGTGTGGCGTGGGAAGATGCGCCGCCGGAAGGTGCCGTGATCGCCGCCGGCATCGGCATGGGTGGCACGGTGCCCGCGGCGGCCGACCTGCTCCGCGTGATCGCGATGCGGCTGCCGCAAGGCTTCGTCGTGCTGCCCGGCGAGGACCATGCCACCGCCGCCCTGCCCTGGGAGGCGCTGAGCGACGCGCCGACCCACCCCTATGCCGGGCAGCGCGCCATGCTGGTCCGCATGGGCGCCACGCTCGCCGATTCAGCGCCTTGGGTGGCGGCTGGGCCAGATGGCGTCTCGGAACTGCTGGGCACGGCGATGCTGCCCGCCGGCCATCTCGCCCCCTGGCAACGCCCGGAGCCGGCGCGCTGGCAGGCGCCCCTCGCTTCGCTCAGCCGCATCGAGGCGAGCGACGCGCAGCACGAGGCGGCCTCCATCGCCCTCGCCCTGCGCGGCGCGCTGGAGACGCCCGGCGCGCGCGCGGCGCTGGTCACGCCCGACCGTGATCTCGCGCGCCGCGTCGCCGCCGAATTGCCGCGCCATGGCATCCTGGCCGATGACAGCGCAGGCCAGCCGCTCTCCGATACGCCGCCCGGCGCCTTCCTGCGGCTGATCGCGCATCTGGCGGCGGGGGAATGCGGGCCGGTCTCGCTGCTCGCCGTGCTGAAGCACCCGCTTTGCGCGGGCGGGATGGAGCGCGGCGAATGGCTCGCCGCCACCCAGGCGCTGGAACGCGCCGCACTTCGCGGCCCCTCGCCCGGGCCGGGGCTTGCGGGGCTGCGCACCGCCATCGCCGGGCTGCGCGCGCCCGAGCCGCGCCTGGCCGCGCTGATCGACGGGCTGGAAGCCGCGCTCGGCCCCTTCACCGCGCTGCCCTCCTCTCCCGCGCGCCCACCTGCCGACATCCTGGCCGAGCATCTGGAAGCCGCCGAGGCGCTGGCCACCACCCCGACTTTGCCGGGTGGCCTGCGCCTCTATGCCCAGGCCGAGGGCGAGGCGCTGGCCCGGCACCTGGCCGCCCTCGCCCCCGCCATGGCCGCCATGCCGCCGATCTCGCCCGCCGACTGGCCCGGCCTGTTCGAAGCGGCGCTGGCCCAGGGCACGACGCAGGCCGCCCGCATCTCGCGCGGGCGGAGCGATGCGGCGCATCCGCAGGTGGAAATCCTGGGCCTGCTGGAAGCGCGCCTGCTGGATTTCGACCTGGTGGTCCTGGGCGCCCTGGATGAGACGATCTGGCCCCAGGCGAGCGACCCCGGCCCCTGGATGAGCCGCCCGATGCGGCGCGATTTCGGCCTGCCTTCGCCCGAATTGCGCATCGGGCGGGTGGCGGCGGATTTCCTGCTGACGGCGGCCGGCTCGCGCCGCGCCGTGCTCTCCCGCGCGGCACGCCGTGGCGGCAGCCCGGCCGTGCCCGCCCGCTGGCTGACGCGGCTCGATGTCTTCCTGCAAGGCCAGGAGGGGCTGCGCCTGCCGGCCGATCCCTGCGCCGAATGGGCCCGGCTGCTGGACCAGCCCGCGACCATCGAGCCCTGCAAGCGCCCCGCGCCAAACCCACCGCCCACCGCCCGGCCCGCACGCCTCACCGTCAGCGATGTCGCGACCCTGCTGGCCGACCCCTACGCCTTCTATGCCCGCCGCATCCTGGACCTCCGCGCGCTCGATCCGCTGGAGCAGGAGCCGGGCGTGGCGGATTACGGCAACCTCGTCCATGCCGCGATCCATCGCTTCCTGGCCAGCCTGCCCCAGGCCTGGCCGGGCGAGGCGGCCGCCGCGCCGCTCTGGGAGGCCGCGGCGGAATGGGCCGTGGCGCGCGCGGCGCTGCGCCCCGCCGTCGCGGCGCTCTGGGTGCCGCGCCTCCACCGCATCGGCCGCTTCATCCGGGGGCTGGAGGCGCAGCAGCGCGCGGGCCTTCTGGCCAGCTGGGCGGAGGTGGAAGCGAGCCTCACCCTCCGCCGCCCCGGCGGCAGCGTCACGCTGGAAGCCCGCGCCGACCGGGTGGACCGGCTGCTGGATGGCTCGCTGCGCATCCTCGACTACAAGACCGGCACCGTGCCCACCAAGCCTGAGGTGAAGGCCGGCACCGCGCCGCAATTGCCGCTGGAAGCCTGGCTGGCCGAGCAGGGCGCCTTCCAGGGCGTGCCCGCCGGGCCCGTCGCCGCTCTGGAATATTGGCGGCTGACCGGCGCCGACCAGCCGGGCGAGGTGCAGGCGCTGAAGCTCGACATGCCCGAGACCATCGCCGCCGCCGCGGCCTCGCTCCAGGCGCTCGCCGATCGCTTTCTGCTGGGGGACGCCGCCTTCACCGCGCACCCGCACCCCCGCCGCCGCGCCGGGCGCGATTTCCAGCATTTGGCCCGCACCGCCGAATGGTCGGCCGAGGCGGAGGGCGCGGAATGAGCAGCCCGCGCGCCATCGCCGAAGCGAGCCAGGCCCGCGCCTCGGATCCCGCCGTCTCCGCCTTCGTCACCGCCTCGGCTGGCTCGGGCAAGACGAAGCTGCTGACGGACCGGCTGCTGCGCCTGATGCTGGGCGGCGCGCGGCCGGAGCGTCTGCTCTGCCTCACCTTCACCAAGGCGGCCGCGGCCGAAATGGCGACGCGGCTGAACGGCCGCCTCGGCCGCTGGGCCGTGGCCGCGCAGCCCGCGCTGGAGGCCGAGCTGCTCGTCCTGCTGCAACGGCCGCCGACGGGCGAGGAGATCGCCCGCGCCCGCGCCGGCTTCGCCGCCGTGCTGGAACTGCCCGGCGGCATGCGCATCGCGACGCTGCACAGCTTCGCGCAATCCCTGCTGCGCGGCTTCGCGCTCGAAGCCGGCCTGCCGCCGGGTTTCGCCGTGCTGGAAGAGCTGGAAACCAATGCCCAGCTCGCTGGCGCGCGGGAGGTGGAGCTGCCGCAGAGCCCGGCGCTGGAACGCCTGGCCACGCTCAGCAACGCCAAGGGCCTCGGCGATGTCATGGCCGAGCTGCGCCGGGCGGAGCCGATGCTGCAATCGGGTCTCGGCGCGCTGGGCGGGCTGCCCATGCTGGTCGCCGAGATCGCCCATCGCCTCGGCCTCGATCCCGAGGCGGATGAGGCGGCACTGCTGCGCGAGGCGGCGAGCCCGGCGGATGAGAGCGGCCTGGCGCGCGTTGCGGCGATGCTGCTGGCGAGCACCAACCAGAGCGACCAGGAGCGCGGAGCCGCGATGCGGCGCTTCCTCGCCATGGCCGGCGCGGAGGCGCGCCTCGCCTCCATGGAGGAATGGCGCCAGGTCTTCCTGACCGAGAAGGGCAAGATAAAGGCGGACAAGAACCTCGCCACGAAGGGCGGCCTGGGGGCCGCAGCCCAGGCCGCAGCGCTCGCCATCATGGTGCCCGAGGGCGAGCGTATCCAGCGCGTCGAGGCGCAGGTCGAAGCCCTGGCCCTGCTGCGCTCCACCGAGGCGGCGCTGATCCTCGGCCTGCCGGTGCTGCGCCGCTTTGCCGCCGCCAAGCAGCGCATGGGGCGCCTCGACTATGACGACCTGATCCAGGCCGCGCGCAAGCTGCTGGAAAACCCGGGCGCCGCCTGGGTGCTGTTCAAGCTGGATGGCGGCCTCGACCATATCCTTCTGGACGAGGCGCAGGACAGCAATCCGGAGCAATGGGCCATCGCCCGCGCGCTCTCCTCCGAGTTCTTCGCGGGCCAGGGCACGCGCGCCAACACGCCGCCGCGCACCGTCTTTGCGGTGGGGGACGTCAAGCAATCCATCTACGGCTTCCAGGGCGCCGATGCCGGCGGGCTGCCCCGCGCCGAGGGCGAGTTCCGCGCCGCCATCGGCGCCGCCGGCCAGGAATTCCGCGCCGTGCCGCTGGAGGTCTCCTTCCGCTCGGCGCCGCCCATCCTGGCGCTGGTGGATGCGGTCTTCGCGGAAGGCGCGGCGCGGGACGGCGTCGTCCCCCCCGGCCAGACCCTGCGCCACCTGCCGGACCGCGCGGGGGCGGCCGGCCTGGTCGAGCTCTGGCCGCTGCAATCCCAGGCCAAGGCGGAAGACCCGCCCGCCTGGGACGTGCCCGAGACCCCCATGGCCGAGACCGGCGCCGATGCGCGCCTGGCCGCGACACTCGCCGCGCGCATCGCCCACATGATCGCCCATGGCCGCCTCGATTCCCGCTGCGAGACGGACCCCGGCCAGGGCCGGCCGATCCGCGCGGGCGACATCCTGGTGCTGGTGCGCCGCCGCAACGCCTTCCTCGGCCTGCTGGTCCGCGCCCTGAAGGAGCGTGACGTGCCGGTGGGCGGCGTGGACCGCATGGTGCTGGTCGAGCAGATCGCGGTGCAGGACGTGCTGGCGACGCTCGACGCCATCCTGCTGCCGCAGGATGACCTGCAGCTCGCCGCCGCACTGAAATCGCCGATCTTCGGGCTATCCGATGCCGACCTCTTTGCCCTCGCGCATGGCCGCAGCGGCACGCTGCACGCCCGCCTGATGGCCGAGCGTGGCGCCGAAACCCCCACCGGCCGCGCCGCCGATCTCTTCGCGGCCCTCACCGCCCGGGCCGACCATGTGCCCGCCCAGGCGCTGATCGCCGAAATCCTGGGCGAGCGCGGCGGCCGCGCCCGGCTGCTGGCGCGCCTCGGCCCTGACGCGGCCGACCCGCTGGATGAGTTGCTGACCGCCGCCATGGCGCATGAGCGCGCGCACCCGGCCTCGCTCCAGGGCTTCCTGCACTGGCTCCGCCGCTCCAGCGCCAGCGTGAAGCGCGAGGCGGAGGGCGGCGCGGACATGGTGCGCGTGATGACGGTGCATGGCGCGAAGGGGCTGGAGGCGCCGATCGTCATCCTGCCCGACACCACCGGCGCGCCGCCGCAGAAATCCGGCCTGCGCTGGACCGAGGAGGAACTGCCCCTCTGGGCGCCCCGCCGCACCGGCTTCAACGCCCCCGCCTACGCCGAGGCCGAGGCGCGCCAGGCCGCGCGCGAGGCGGAGGAAGCCAACCGCCTGCTCTATGTGGCCCTGACCCGCGCCGAGGACCGGCTGATCATCTGCGGCTGGCATGGCAGCAAGGGCCCCGCCCAGGGCTGCTGGTACGAGAAGGTCAGGGCCGGCTTCGAGCGGCTGGACGGCGTCGTCGAGCGCGACTTCGAACCGGCGGAATGGGGCGCGGATGCCGATGGCTTCGCGCCCGGCCCGCTGCTCAGCCTCGCCTCGCCGCAGACCGATCCGCGCCGGCCGCAGCCGCGCCGCGCCCTCGGTGCCGCCGCCGCGCTGCCCGCCTGGGCGCGCATCCCCGCCGCCCCGATCGCCACGCCGGGCATCACCACCCCCTCGCATATGGAGGACCAGGAGGCCGAAGTGCCGGCCGCCGCCCCGCATGCGCCGGGCGACCCGCTGGGCCGCCGCTTCCGGCGCGGCAACCTGATCCACGCCCTGCTGCAATCCCTGCCCGAACTGCCGCCGGAGGCGCGCGAATCCGCGGGGCGGGCCTTCCTGGCCCGGCCGGGCCATGGCCTGGATGCGGCGCAGCAGGCGGAAATCCTGCACGAGGCCCTGGCCGTGATGGCGCATCCCGCCATCGCCCCCGCCTTCGGCCCGGGGAGCCTGGCCGAGGCGCCGCTGGCGGGCCGCGTGCAAGGCCGCCTGATCCTGGGCCAGGTGGACCGGCTGCTGGTCACGCCGGCGCGGATCACCCTGCTCGACTTCAAGAGCAACCGCCCGCCGCCGACGCTCGCCGAGGCCGCGCCGCCGGCCTATCTGCGGCAGATGGCCGCCTATCGCGCCGTGCTCCGTCTTGCCTTTCCCGGCCGTCCGGTGGATTGCAGCCTGGTCTGGACCTATGGCGCGCAGGTGATGCCCCTGCCCGACGCCCTGCTGGACGCGCATGCGCCAAAGCTATAGGGCGCTTGACCTGGAACGCCGACGATACAACCATTAAGCGACTAGAACCCGAGGAGGCCCCCCTGTGAGCGACGTGACCAAGGCCGTGACCGACGAGACCTTCAAGACCGACGTGCTGGAGGCCAAGGGCGCCGTCCTCGTGGATTTCTGGGCCGAATGGTGTGGCCCCTGCCGCATGGTGGCGCCCATCCTCGACGAGATCGCGACCGAATACAAAGGCAAGCTGACCGTGGCCAAGGTCAACATCGACGACAACCCGATGACGCCCAACACCTACTCGGTGCGCGGCATCCCCACGATGATCCTGTTCCAGGACGGCAAGCCTGTGGATACCAAGGTGGGTGCGATGCCGAAGGGCCAGATGAAGGACTGGATCGCTTCCAAGATCGCCTGAAAGGCGATCTTGGAAGCAGCTTTTCTGCCCTCAGACGCCGGGCGGCGGCATCCGCCGCCTGGGCTTCGGGATGCTGAAGCATCCCGCCGGGCCTATTCGGCCCGGATTCTCGTGACGCGGCGGTGAACCTCCCTTTGGGGTTTTTCTTGGCTCAACCGCTCATTGCATCCCAGCGCCGCTGCATCTCCTCTGGCGTCACCGCCTCGATGGTTCGCGTCAGCATCCAGGAATGCCCGAAGGGGTCCGTGATATTGGCGGAGCGGGCACCGTAGAATTCGTCGGTCGGCGGGCGCGTGATGGTGGCGCCGGCGGCTTCCGCCTGGGCTGCCATGGCGTCCACGTCAGGCACGGTGAGCGAGAGACGCACCGGCGTGCCGCCGAGGTCTGCGGGCGTTCGGGTGCCGTATTCCGGGCAGGAATCGGCCAGCATGAGCAGCGCGCCCTGCACGCGCAGCTCGGCATGGCCGATCCGGCCGCTCTTCCGGTCGAGCAGCCGGAACAATTCTTCCGCCCCGAAGGCGGCCTTGTAGAAGGCGATGGCCGCCGTGGCATCCGCCACCACGAGTTAGGGGCTGAGGGTGTCCTCGACTGCCATGGGACCATCCTATTCCAGCTTGATGTTGGCGACCCGCACCACCTCCCGCCACTTGTCGTTCTCGGCGGCGATGAAGCGGTCGAAATCGGCGCCGCCGAGCGGCGAGGCCGTGGCCCCCAACTCGCGGAAGCGCGCGATGGTTGCGGGCTCGGCGCAGATCTCCATGCAGGCGGCCGTCAGGCGGTCCAGCGCGGCGCGGGGCGTGCGGGCGGGCGCCTGGATGCCGAACCAGGCCACGGCCTCGAAGCTCGGCACGCCCGATTCCTGCACCGTCGGCGTCTCCGGGACGGCGAACCAGCGGTCGCGGCTCGTCACCGCCAGGATGCGCAGCCGCCCCTCGCGGATATGCGGGATATAGGCGGGCAGGTTGTCCACCGCGATCTCGACGCGCCCGCCCAGCAGGTCGGGCATCAGGGCGCCCGTGCCGCGATAGGGGACGTGGTTGATGTCCACCTGCGTGCGGAACTTCAGATACTCGCCCGACATGTGGCCCGAGGTGCCGTTGCCCGGCGTCGCGTAGTTGAGGCGCCCGGGCTGGCGGCGGGCCAGGGCCAGCAATTCCTGGAAGGTATTGGCCTGCACGGAGGGGTTCACCACCACCGCATTCGTCACCTGGTTCACCAGCGCGATCGAGGCAAAGTCGCGCTGCGGGTCAAACGGCAGGCGCGGATAGAGGAACTGGTTGATGCTGACCGTGCCGATCGTGCCCATCAGCAGCGTGTGGCCATCGGGCTCCGCCTTCGCCACCAGCTCGGCTCCCACATTGCCGCCGGCGCCCGGGCGATTATCCACCACATAGCTCTGGCCCAGCAGTGCCGAGAGACGCTCGGCCATGATGCGCGCGGTCACATCCGTGGCGCCGCCGGCGGTGAAGGGGACGATGATCCGGCCAGAACGCGTCGGCGCCCAGGGCTGCGCGAGGGCGGAGGCGGGAAGCAGGGCAGGCATGGCCAAAGTGGGCAGGGCGAGGGCCGCGCGGCGGTTCAGCATGCGGTTCAGCATGACGATTCTCCATGTGATTTGGGACGCTCGATACAGAGATTCCCAGGCACGGGCCAGCATGAAGGGCTGGCCGGCGGCGCGCGGGCGGCGCAAGCTTGCGCGGAGCATGGGAGAGCTTTTCGCTATGTCCGACGCCATCCTCAACCGCCGCCTCTGGCTCCTCGCCGCACCCGCCTTGGGCCTCGCCGCATGCGCGAGCGAGACGCCGCCGGCCCCTGTCGCCGCCACCCCGGCCGCGCCGCCGGCACCGCCCCGCGAACCGCCGCTCGGCAACGCCGTCGCGCGTGTCGAGATGAACAACTGGCAGGTGGGCTTCATCGGCCAGGTGGCCTGGGGCTCGGGCTCGGTGCTCTACCAGGGCCGCACGCATCGCTTCCGGGTGCGTGGGCTGGGCGCGGGTGGCGTGGGCATGGCGCGGATCCGCGCGATCGGCCGCGTCTACAACATGACCAGCATCGACCAGTTCCCCGGCCTCTATGGCCAGGCAAGGGCCGGGCTGGTGGCGCCGGGTGCCCAGATGCGCGGCGGGCTCTGGCTGCAGAACACCTCGGGCGTGCGGCTCAACCTGACCCCCACCCGCACCGGCCTCGCCGCGCAGGTTGGCGCGGATGGGCTGCTGATCGAGATGCTATAGAGCCTGATCGCCTTTGGTGACTTCACCAAAGGCGTGAATCAGCCTCGCTGCTATAGAGCCTGATCGCCCTTGGTGACTTCACCAAAGGCGTGAATCAGCCTCGCCGCAGGGGCCAGGCGCGGGCTATTCGACCCGCACCTGCGCCTTTTCCACCACCTCGCCCCATTTGCGGATCTCGGCCGCGATGAAGGCTTCGAAGGCCGCGGGGGTGGTGCCGCCATCGGGCGTGAGTCCCGGCCCCTCGGCACCGAACTCCGCCAGCCGCGCGCGGAAGGCGGGATCACGCGCGATCTGATCCACCTCGGCCCCCAGCCGCTCGATCACGGGGCGCGGCACGCGGGCGCCGGTCTGCACGCCGAACCAGGCCGTCGCCTCGAAGCCCGGGATGGTCTCGGCGATGACCGGCACCTCCGGCACCACCGGGCCGCGCGCCGCGCCGCTCATGCCCAGCGCGCGCAGCCGGTTGTCGCGGATGAAGGGCAGCGCGGAGGGGATGTTGTCCATCCCGCAATCCACCCGCTCGGCCATCAATTCCGTCAGCATCGGGCCCGAGCCGCGGAAGGGCACATGCACGAAGCGGATGCCGGTCAGCTGGCCCAGCAATTCCATGCAGACATGCGGGCTGCTGCCGATGCCCGCCGTGCCATAGGTGATCTCGCCCTGCCGGCCACGCGCGAAGTCCAGGAACTGCGCCATGGTTCGGACCGGAAGCCGGTTGGCGACCATCAGGACGTTCGGCATGCGGGTGACAAGGCCGACCGCCGCCATCTCCTCCGGCCGCCAGGGCATGCGCGCGCCATAGACGGCGTAGTTGATCGCACCCGTGCCGATCGAGGTGAAGAACAGCGTCTGACCGTCCGGCTCGGCGCGGACCACGAAGTCACCCGCGATGTTGCCGCCCGCCCCCGGCCGGTTCTCGACGATCACCGGCTGGCCCAGCTTGGGCGAAAGCCGCTCGGCCACCGTGCGGCCGATCAGGTCCGGCGTCCCGCCCGGCGGGAAGGGGATGACCAGGCGCAGGGGCCGCGTCGGCGCCCAAGGCTGGGCGCTCGCCAGGGCAGGTGCGAGGAGCGGCGCGGCGAGGACCGCGCGGCGGGGAA
>JAIYCD010000185.1 GCA_027488195.1 Acetobacteraceae bacterium
CTCGATCTCCGGGATGATGTCGGCCGAGCGTCCGCGCAGATAGGTCAGCCGCTGCGCGATGGTGGCCCAGGCGTCAGGGTTCAGCTCACGGAAGCCCAGCGTCTCCAGCTCGGTCTTGAGCGCCTCCATGCCGATTCGCTCGGCCAAGGGCGCGTAGATGTCGAGTGTCTCGCGCGCCGTGCGAAGGCGGCTCTCGGGCTTGGTGACGAAGCCGATGGTGCGCATGTTGTGCAGCCGGTCGGCGAGCTTCACGAGGAGGACGCGCAAATCCTCGCTCATCGCCAGCAGCAGCTTGCGGAGATTCTCGGCCTGCTTGGTGCGCTCGCTCTGTACCTCGATGCGGGAGAGCTTGGTCACGCCATCCACCAGGCGCGCGATCTCGGCGCCGAAGCGCTTCTCGATCTCGGCCAGGCTGTGCGGCGTATCCTCCACCACATCATGCAGCAGGGCGGTCGCGATGGTGGCGGTGTCGAGGTGGTAGCCGGCCAGGATCTCGGCCACGGCGATGGGATGGATGATGTAGGGCTCGCCATTCTGCCGCGCCTGGGCGGCATGCGCCTCGGCGGCGAAGCGACCGGCGCGCAGGATCAGGTCGGCATCGAGGCGGGGGTCGCCCTCGGTGATGCGCCCGCAGAATTCGAGTACGGCATCGAGGCCGGGGATGGTGGCCGCACCGCCCGAGACGCCATCCGGCGCGCGCGCCACCACCGGCTCATCCGGGGTGGCGCCCATGGTCACCGGGACGCGCTCAGTCGCCTCGGCCGCCGAGTTCGGCGGCCAGCTGGGCTTCCAGGTCGTCTGGCGAGAAGTCCTCGGCGCCCATATCGGCGGGCAGTTCCTCGTTCACGTCCATCACGCCGAAGATGTTCTCGTTCGTGTCGATCAGGTCCATCACCTCGTCCTCGACGGGCTCCGGCTCCGGCGCGCGGCTGAGCGACTTGATGAGGTCCTGCTCGAGGGCGGGCAGCTCCACCGTCTGGTCGGCGATCTCGCGCAGGGCGACGACGGGGTTCTTGTCGTTGTCGCGGTCAATCGTCAGGCTTTCGCCCCGGCTGATGTTGCGGGCACGCTGCGCCGCGAGCAAGACGAGCTCGAAGCGGTTCGGAACCTGGAGGACGCAGTCTTCGACGGTAACGCGCGCCATGGGGCACCTCGGGAGGGTAAGTGACAGGGGCGGGCGCGAGATGTTGCGCCGCGGCGAACCTTTCAGATAAGCGTTGCCGCATGACTCCGCAAGCGCTCAAGGGATGAGCGGCGCGATCTCCTGCGGGGGCAGCCGGGCGAGGAGCGCATGGACGGCGAGCTCCAGCCGCGGATGCTGCCACCCGTGCGCCACTTCCGCCAGGGGGTGCAGCACGAAGCCCCTCTCGTGCAGGCGCGGATGCGGCAGGACCAGCCCCGGCCCGTCCCGCAGCGCGCCCTTGCAATCCAGCAGATCGAGGTCGAGCGTGCGGGGCGCGTTGGGATAGGGCCGGGCGCGGTGATGCGCAGCCTCGATCGCGTGCAGCGCCGCCAGCAGCGCCTCGGGCTCCGCCTCGCCTTCCAGCCGCGCCACGCCGTTCACGAACCAGGGCGCGCCCGGCATGGGCGGGATGGGCGCTGACTCCCACCAGCGTGAGAGCGCCCGCAACCTGAGGCCCGGCAGCGCATCCAGCGCGGCCGCCGCCGCCCGGCAGGTCGCGCGCGGGAGGGTGCCATCGGGCGTGGGCAGGCTTGCGCCGATGCCGATGAGGATCACGGCTCAATCCTCATGCAGCCCTTCCTTTGCGGGGTCAGGCCGGCGGCTGCGGACGAAGCGCGCAACGGGGCGCAGCAGGATGTTCACCGCCAGCACCATGAAGGCCAGCAGCAGCGCGCCCACCGTCTCCGCCGCGCCGGCCAGCAGGCCGATGGCGGCCGCGCACCACATGGTGGCCGCCGTGGAAAGGCCGCGTACCGTGGTTCCGTCGCGCATGATCATGCCCGCCCCCAGGAACCCCACGCCGGTCATGACAGCCCCATAACCGGCGCCAAGATTGCCCGGCTCCACCTGCGCCAGCATCAGATCCGCCACGGCGGAGCTGGCCAGCGCCACCAGGGCGCAGGTGCGAAGGCCCCCCGGCTTGTGCCGCCATTCCCGCTCAGCGCCCACCGCGGCCCCCAGCAGGAAGGCGAGCGGCAGGCCGTAGAAGGTGGCATCGGCCGGGAGAAACTCCATCACGCGGCTGGGGAGGCCGCCAGCGCCGCCTCGATCGCGCGAATCATCGGCGGGGAATCAGGGGCCGTCTGCGTCGAGAAGCCCTGCACGCGGCGCCCGTCCCGGCTGACCAGGTACTTGTGAAAATTCCAGCGCACCGGCCCCGCCTCACGTGCCGCCCAGGCGAAGAAGGGATGCGCGCGCTCGCCGCGCACAGGGTTGAGGCCGGTCAGCGGGAAGGTGATGCCGAACATCCCATCGCAGAACTCCCGCACCTTCCGCGCATCGGTGCTTTCCTGGTTGAAGTCATTGGAGGGCACGCCCACCACCGTCAGACCGCGCGCCTCATGCGCGTCATGCAGGCGCTGGAGGGCGGCGTATTGCGGGGTGAAGCCGCAGAAGCTCGCCGTGTTCACCACCAGCAGCACCCGCCCGCGCCAGGCCGAGAGCGGCATGGGCCCGCCCTCCAGTGCCTGGAAGCTGAAGTCGAAGGCGTTGGGGGTCGCCGCCAGCGCGGGCGCGCTCAGGGCCAGGCCGGCCAGAAGCGTACGGCGCTCAACCATAACGTTCCTCCAGCCAGGGGTCGGCATTGTTGTGATAGCCGCGCACCTCCCAGAACCCGGGCTGGTCCTCCGCGCGCAATTCGATGCGCGTGACCCACTTGGCCGACTTCCAGAAGTAGTAGCGTGGGATGACGATGCGCGCCGGCCCGCCATGCACGCGCTCCAGCGGCGCGTTGTTCCAGGAATGCGCGACCAGCGCATCCTCGGCCGCGAAGACCTCGAGCGGCACGTTCGTCGTGTAGCCGTCATAGGAGTGGAAGACGATGAAGCGCGCCTCGGGCCTGGGCCGCGTCATCTCCAGCAGGTCCCGCGCGGCGACGCCGTGCCAGATGTTGTCGTAGCGGCTCCAGGCCGTCACGCAGTGGATGTCGTTCTTCCATTCGCGCTGCGGCAACGCGCGAAAGGCGTCCCAGTCCAGGGCGAGCTTGTTCTCGACCAGCCCCTCCACCCGCAGCCGCCAGCGATCGAGCTTCACCTCCGGCTGCACGCCGAGGTCGAGCACGGGGAAATCGGTGACCAGGCGCTGGCCCGGCGGCAGCCGGTCCTGCCCGGTAGCGCCGGTCAGCAGGCGGCCCTCGCGCGCCCACTTCTCCTTGCTGGCAATCAGCTTGTCCTTCACCGCACCGGTGAGGGTGACGTCATCTTCGGCCATGGGTGCATCCCTCGCATCCGCCATAGGTGCCACTTCGTGCCGGCGATGCAAGATGATCCACGCAGGCCCTGTTCCCTGCCGACGGATTGCATTATGTCCACTTCGGGACGAAATGCCGGTGCGCCTGATGCAACCGGAGATGACCATGACCAACCGCCGCCAAATTCTGGCTGCCTTCGCCGCCACACCCGCGCTGGCCGCCCCTGCGCTCGCCCAGCCGGCGCGCTGGGCGCCCAGCCGCTCCGTCCGCCTGGTCGTCCCCTTCCCCGCCGGCGGCAGCCCCGATGTGCTGACGCGCCTGATGGCTCCGCACGCCCAGGCGGCACTCGGCCAATCCGTGCTGGTCGAGAACCGCACGGGCGCCGGCGCCACGGTGGGTTCGGGCTTCGTCGCGCGCGAGGCGCCGGACGGCCACACCGTGCTGGCGGCCACCATCTCCTCGCTCACAGCGCCCTTCATGATGAACCCCGCACCCTATGATCCGGTGCGGGATTTCCGGGCGCTCAGCCTGCTCGCCATCACGCCGACCGTGCTCGTCGTCCGCCCGGATTTCCCGGCGCGCACCGTGCAGGAATGGCACCAGGTGATCCAGCGCAACCCGGGCCGCTTCACCTTCGCCTCGGGCGGCGTGGGCAATCCGGCCCATCTGGCGGGCGAGCTCTACCGCTCGATGACGCGGGCCGACATCACCCATGTCGCCTTCCGTGGCAGCGCGCCGGCACTCGTGGAACTGCGCGCCGGCCGGGTGGATTTCTCCATCCTCGACCTGCCCTCGGCCGCGGCCATGATCGCCGACCGCTCCATCCCCGCGCTCGCCGTCGGCACCGCCGAACGCCTGCCCACCCTGCCCGACCTGCCCACGATCAGCGAGAGCGTGGCACCCGGCTTCGAGGCCTATTCCTGGGTGATGTGGTGGCTGGCGGCGGCCACGCCCGACCCCATCGCCGCCCGGCTTCAGGAGGTGGCGAACGAGGCGCTGCGCCAGCCCGATGTCCAGGCGCGCGGCGCCCAGGCGGGCTTCCTGCTGCGCGGCACGGACGCCGCCGCGGCCCGCGCCCATGTCATGGCCGAGAGCCAGAAATGGGGCCGCATCATCCGCGAGCGGAACATCGTCTTCGACGGCTGATGGACAAAAAGTTGCGCTCCCGCCATATGCGCCCCGTCCCGGAACGGCGGGGCGCATCCTGGGAGTGACACCCTTGTCCAACGCCATCATCGGCCGCCGCGCCCTCGCCGGCCTGCTCGCAGCACCTGCCCTTGCGCCGGGCCTGGCCCCACGTCCCCTTGGCGCCCAGGAGGCCTACCCCAGCCGCCCCATGCGCTTCATTGTCCCCGTCGCCGCCGGCGGCTCGGCCGATGCGCAGGCCCGCCGTGTGGCGCAGCGCCTGGCCGAGCGCTGGGGCCAGCCCGTCGTGGTCGAGAACCGGCCCGGCGCCAATGGCATCGTCGCCGTGCAGAATTTCCTCCAGGCACCGCCCGACGGGCACACCGTCTTCGCGACCCCGGCCGGGCCCATCGCCATCAACCCGAGCCTCTATCGCAACCTGCCCTATGACCCCTTCCGGGATTTCAGCTTCGCCTCGCTGATCAGCGTGATCCCGCTGGTGCTGGCGGTGCACCCTTCGGTGCCCGCCAATACCCTGCCCGAGCTGGTGGCGCTGACGCGCCGCCAGGGGGGCAGCTTCGCCTTCGCCAATGCGGGGGTTGGCACGCCCTCGCACCTTGCCGTCGCGATGTTCCGCAGCATGGCGGGCGGGGGTGACGTGACCTCGGTGCCCTTCGGCGGCTCGGCGCCCGCGCTCACCTCCATCGTGGGCGGGCAGACCCATGCGATGTTCGACGCGGCCTTCTCCATCGCGCCCTTCATCCGCGACGGACGGCTCAAGGCCATCGGCATCGCGCATGCGGAGCGCCTCTCGATCCTGCCGGATGTGCCGACGCTGGTGTCCCAGGGCTCGCCCGACTTCCTGGCCGCCACCTGGATGAGCCTCTGCACCCATGCGGCGACGCCGCGCGACCGCACGGCGCGCCTCGCGGCCGAGGTGGACGCCATCCTGGCCGAGCCCGCGCTGCGCGAGTTGCTGACCAACCAGGGCGCCTCCGTGCAGGGCGGCACGCCCGAGCAATTCGCGGCCTTCGCCCGCGCCGAGGCCGATAAATGGGGCCGGCTGGTGCGCGAGACGGGCGCCAGCGTGGACGCCTGATCCTGTTGCGAGACTGATTGACGCCTGCGGCGCTCCGCCGAAGGCGATCAGGCTCGGGGCGTTATTTTGTAACATATTGCATGCAATTCGGTCCTGCGCCAGAAGCGGCGCATGGCCGGACACCCCACCCGCATCGCCGATGCGCTCCGTGCCCGCATCTTCGCGGGCGGGCACCCGCCGGGCAGCCGCCTGGCCGAAATCCCGCTCGCGGAATCGCTGGCCGTTTCTCGCACGCCGATCCGCCTCGCTCTTGCTCAGCTTGAGGCGGAGGGTCTGGTCCTCGCCTCGCCCGGCGGCGGATTCCTGGTGCGGCGCTTCACCCTGCCCGAGATCGAGGACGCGATCGCCGTGCGCGGCCAGTTGGAAGGCATGGCCGCGCGCCTCGTGGCCGAACAGGGCCTCGCCCCCGCCACCCGCCGCGACCTGGAAGCCTGCCTGACGGCGGGAGATGCGGCGCTGGAAGCCCCTGCCCTGGATGCCGCGGCCCTCGCCGCCTATGGCGACATGAACAGCCGATTGCATGCAATCCTGCTGGAGGCCGCCGGCAACGCGGCGCTGGTCCGCGCGCTCGCCGCCGTCACAGCCCTGCCCTTCGCCGCCGCCTCAGCCCTCGTCCCGCATGAAGGCAGCCAGGCCGCGCGCCACGCCCTGCTGCGCCACGCCCATCACCAGCACCACCTGGTGGTCGAGGCGCTCGCCACCGGCCAGGGCAGCCGGGCCGAGGGGCTGATGCGCGAACACGCGGAAAATGCCCGCCGCAACCTCCGCCTGATCCTCGCCGCCGGCGAGCCGGGCGTCACCCAACTCATCGCCAAGGCCTAAAAGGAAACGCCATGCCCAAGCCGCCCTTCCGCGCCGACCATGTCGGCAGCCTGCTGCGCCCCATCCCGCTGCGCGAGGCGCGCGCCGCCCGCGCGAAGGGCATCCTCTCGGCCGAGGCGCTGCGTTCGGCCGAGGATGTCGCCATCCAGGCCGCCATCGCCGGGCAGAAGGCGATCGGCCTCAAGGCCGTGACCGATGGCGAGTTCCGCCGCGCCTTCTGGCATTTCGACTTCCTGGCCGGCCTCGGTGGCGTCGAGATGTATGAGGCCGACCAGGGCATCCAGTTCCAGGGGGGCCAGACCAAGGCCTATGGCCTGAAGGTCACCGCCCCCATCCGCTACGAAACCCATCCCTTCGTGCGCGACTACGCCTTCGTCGCCGCGAATGCCGGCGGCGCCGCGCCCAAGATCACCATCCCCTCGCCCTCCGTGCTGCATTTCCGCGGCGGCCGCCGCGCGGTGGATGCCCACACCTACCCCGACATGGCGGGCTTCTTCGCCGATCTGGGCGCGGCCTATGCCGCCGCGGTGGCGGATTTCGCGGCTGCCGGCTGCCGCTACCTCCAGCTGGACGAGGTGAACATCGCCTATCTCTGCGACCCCGAGCAGATCGCGCAGCTCAAGGCGCGCGGCGAGGAGACGGAGGGGCTGCTCGGCAAATACGCTGCCCTCATCAACCGCGCGATCGATGCGCGCCCGGCCGACATGTTCGTCTCCATGCATCTCTGCCGCGGCAATTTCCGCTCGATGCACATCGCGCAGGGCGGCTACGACCCGGTGGCCGAGGTGCTGTTCAACGCGATCAACGTGAACGCCTACTTCATGGAGTATGACGACGAGCGCTCGGGCAGCTTCGCGCCGCTGCGCTTCCTGCCGCGCGGCAAGACGGTGGTGCTCGGCCTCGTCACCTCCAAGCGCGGCGAGCTGGAATCGAAGGACCTGCTGAAGCGCCGCATCGAGGAGGCCGCGAAATACGCGCCGCTCGACCAGCTCGCCATCAGCCCGCAATGCGGCTTCGCCTCGACCGAGGAGGGCAACCTGCTCACGGCCGAGGAGCAATGGGCCAAGCTGCGCCTTTGCGTCGAGGTGGCGCGGGAGGTCTGGGGGACGGTCTGAACGCGGGTCCTACTTCCGCGTCTGGCCCGTCAGCCGCCCCTGCGCGTCATAATGCCGGATCGTGTCGCCGCTCGCTTCCGAGCGGCCGAGGCTGCGGCCCTGCGCATCGTAATGCCGCGTGGTGTCGCCGCGGACCTCGCTGCGGCCCACGGAGCGCCCCTGGGCGTCATATTGCCGCAGCGTGTCGCCGCTGCGCTCGGTCCGGCCGATGGCGCGGCCCTGCGCGTCATAGTCGCGCCGCGTGTCGCCGCGAAATTCGCTGCGACCGACGGAGCGGCCCTGCGCGTCATATTGGCGCAGCGTTTCGCCGCTTTGCTCGGTGCGGCCGAGGCTGCGGCCCTGCGCGTCATAGTCGCGCTTGGTCTGGGCGCCGGCGGGCGGGATGGTAAGCAGCAGGGCTGCGAGGAAAGCTGGCCACATGCTGGGGACTCTCCCCGCCGGTCATGGCGTCAAGAAGGCAGCAATCGGGCGATCGTGACCCATTTCTCCATGCCGTCCTCCAGCTCCAGCGTGGTCGGCACGGCATGGGTGGAGAGCGGCACCAGCCCCTCGCGCGGCAGGTAGGCGCGGCCGGGATCGGCCACCAGCACCTCCGCACCCACGGCCGCCATGGCGCGCAGCCAGGGCAGGATATGCGCCGTCATCGGCGCCTCGTAGCAGACATCGCCGGCGAGGATCACGTCCCAGCGGCAGGCGCTGCCCACCACATCCTCGGACAATGTCGTGACGGTGACGCCGTTCAGCGCGGCGTTCAGGCCGATGGCGGCGATGGCCAGCGGGTCGATCTCCGCCGCCTCCACCAGCGCGGCACCCGACTGCGCGGCGATGATGGCGGCGATGCCGCAGCCGGCCGCGAAATCCAGCACGCGCTGTCCCCGCACCATGGCCGGCGCATCGCGGATGGCGCGCGCCAGCGCCTGCCCGCCCGGCCAGGCGAAGGCCCAGAAGGGGGGCTCGATGCCGGCCTCGCGCAGGAAGTCCTCGCTGGCCTGCCAGATCGGCGTGATCTCGCTCGCGAGGTGAAGGCGCAACCCCGGCAGCAAGGGCGTTTCGGCGATCGCGGTCTGGGCGCGGATGAAGGCCTCCGCGGCGCTCACATCCGCCCGATCACGATGGCGAGCGCCGCCAGCAGCCCCACCTCGCGGTTGAGCTTGAACAGGGTGAGGCAATGGCCGGGGTTGTGGATGTCGAGGTCCAGCACCTGATAGGCGAGCAGCGCCGCCGGCATGCCCAGCGCCAGGTAGAACCAGGAATCCAGCCCGGATACCCAGCCCGTCAGCGCCAGCAACAGAAGCGTGAGCGCGTAGCAGCCGGCCAGGAAAGGCCGCGTGCGCGCGCCGAATTTCAGCGCTGTGGAGCGGATGCCCACCAGCGCGTCATCCTCGCGGTCCTGGTGCGCATAGATCGTGTCATAGCCAAGGATCCAGAAGATCGTCGCAGCATAGAGCACGAGCATGGCGAGGCTGAGCGAGCCACTGGCCGCCACGGGCCCCATCAGCGCGCCCCAGCCGAAGGTGAAGCCCAGCACCAGCTGCGGATAATCCGTGACACGCTTGGCGAGCGGATAGAGCAGGATCGGCAGCAGCGAGAGCACGCCGAGCCAGATCGCCGCCGCGTTGAGTTGGACCAGGATGAGCAGGCCGATGACGCAGAGTAGGGCGAGGAAGGCCACCGCCTGCCGCGGGCTGACAACGCCCGAGGCCAGCGGGCGGCCGCGCGTGCGCTCCACCTGGCGGTCGATGTCGCGGTCCCACAGGTCATTCACGACGCAGCCCGCGCCGCGCATCACCAACGCACCGACGAGGAAGAGGAATGTGAGCCAGATCCCCTGCCCCCAGCCCGTGGCCTGAAGCGCGATGCCCCAGAGCCCCGGCAGGAACAGCAGCCAGGACCCAATGGGCCGGTCGGCCCGCATCAGCAGCGCATAGGGGCGCGCGGCCGGCGGAAGGTTCGAAACCCACCCCCCGGTGCGGATATCCGTATAGCTCCTCGTCTCTTGCATGCTTTGTTGCA
>JAIYCD010000345.1 GCA_027488195.1 Acetobacteraceae bacterium
AGTAGCGTGCCCGTCGTCTCCACCGTCACCTGCACGAAGATGGGGATGTCGCTCTTGGTCTTCGCCTTCGCGATCTTGGCCGCGTTCACCGCGGCCTTGATGTAGAGCGTGTCCTGGTTCGTCTCGGTCAGGATCGCATCCGCGCCGCCGGCGATCAGGCCGAGGCATTGGAGCGTCAGCGCCTCCTCCAGCGCGTCATAGGTGATGTGGCCGAGGCTCGGCAGCTTGGTGCCCGGGCCGATATCGCCCACGACCCAGCGGTGGCGGCCATCGGCGAAGCTCTCCGCCGCCTCGCGCGCCAGCTCGACGCCGAGCTTGTTGATCTCGAAGGCGCGAGAGCCGAGCTCGAACTCCTCCAGCGTGATCGGGCTGCCGCCGAAGGTGTTGGTCAGCACCATGTCGGCGCCGGCCTCGTAATAGCCGCGGTGGATCTCGCGGATCAGCTCGGGGCGGGAGAGGCTCAGCACCTCGGTGCAGTTCTCCTTGTCCCAGAAGTCCTTGACGATATCGAGCGTCAGCGCCTGGACGCGGCTGCCCATCCCGCCATCGCAGAGCAGGACGCGGTCACGCAGGGCATCAAGGAGGTGCGGGCGAGAGGCCATGGGGATTCTTCTTCAGTTCAGGCGTGGGTGAGGGCGTCGGCAGGCAGTTTTTCGGCGCGCCAGACGCGAACGGGAAGCCGGCCGGAAATATCCTGCCGGTCGGCCAGCGCACAGCCGGCCTGGCCGAGCCAGCCGGCCAATTCGGAATCATCGAAGCCCGGCCAGCGATGGGCGAAGCGGGTGAGCACCTCGGCCGCGCCATGCGAGGCGAGGTCCGCCACCAGCAGCACCCCACCCGGGCGCAGCACGCGCGCCGCCTCGGCCAGGGCGGCGGCGGGGTCCTCGGCGTAGTGCAGCACCATTTGCAGGGTGACCGCGTCGAAGCTGCGATCGGCCAGCGGCAGGCGGTACATGTCGGCCTGTCGGACGGTGCAGGATTCGGCGAGGCCACGCTCGGAGACGCGGGCGCGGGCGAGGGCCAGCATTTCACGGCTCGCATCCACGCCAAGGGCGCGGCGCGTACGCGGGGCGAGCACTTCCAGCAGCCGGCCCGTGCCGGTGCCGATGTCCAGCAGTGCTTCGATCCGCTCCGGCAGGGCAGCAAGCAGCGCTGCCTCGATGGCGGCCGCGTCGAGATCGAGCGCGCGCAGCTCGTCCCAGTCCATGCCCTCGCGCTGGAAGGCGTCGGAGGCGGCGCGGGCACGCTCGGCGGCGATGCGCGCGGCCTGGCGGCGATCGGCCTGCAGCACCGGCTCCTCCTCCGGCAGGCGGGCGAGGATGACGCGCACCAGCTCGGCCTGGCCGGGCACCTGGAAATAGACGTTGGACCCCTCGGGCAGGCGATCCAGCAGACCCGCCTCGGTCAGCAGCTTCAGGTGGCGGGAGAGGCGCGGCTGGGACTGGCCCAGCACCGCACAAAGCTCGGTCACGCAAAAGGCGCCCCGCGCGCAGAGCGCCAGCAGCCGGAGCCGGGTGGGCTCGGCCGTCGCGCGCAGCTGGGAGAGGAGCGTGTCCATGGGCTTGCAAATGGCATAAAGATATCCTTATGTCTACCCCATGGCTTGGTCTTTAGACGCCCGAATCCCCGTTTCCATCCTGCCGGAGGGTGCCGCCCTGGCCGCGGCGCTGGCTGGCGGGAAACCCGCCGCCGTCGTCACGTTGGCCCCGCCCGGCCCGCTTCCTGCCGGCGCCATCTCCGCGGTTTCCTTCGAGGCGGGCGTGACGGCGCATGCCGTCGCCTGCGCCTGCTGCCAGGGTCGCAGCCCCGCCGCCCAGGCGCTGGACCGCTTGTTCCAGGCGCGCGTGCGCGGCCAGTCCGGCTGGTTCGACCGCGTGCTCGTGCTCGACGAGGATGGCGCGGGCGATGCGGTGCGCGCGGCACTGGGCGAAGATGCGCTGGCCAGCGCGCGGTTCAGGCTCGCCTGAGAGGCCAGGAATGGGGCTATAAGGGACGCCGACGCCACCGCGCAAAAAGGGCCCAAGACCCCATGAGCTTCGCCTCCACCCAGGATCTCTCCGACAAGCACGTCTCCTTCGACGAGCTCGGCCCCGGCCTCTACGCCTATACCGCCGAGGGCGATCCCAATTCCGGCGTCATCGTCGGCCCGGATGGTGTCGTCGTGGTGGATGCGCAGGCCACGCCGATCATGGCCGCCGATGTGCAGGCGCGCATCGCCGGCGTCACACCGCTGCCGGTGAAGCAGGTGGTCCTCTCGCACTACCACGCGGTCCGCGTGCTGGGCGCCTCGGGCTATCCGGCGCACTCCATCATCTGCTCGGACGCGACGCGCGACCTCATCGTGGAGCGCGGCGCGCAGGACATGGACAGCGAGATCGGCCGCTTTCCCCGCCTGTTCCGCGGCCGCGAGAGCATCCCCGGCCTCACCTGGCCGACGCAGAGCTTCCACAAGCAGATGACGCTCTGGCTGGGCGAGCGCGAGGCCCGGATCATCCATATCGGCCGCAGCCACACGGCGGGCGACACGGTGGTCTGGCTGCCCAAGGAAAAGGTCCTCTTCGCCGGCGACACGGTGGAGTTCGGCGCGACACCCTATTGCGGCGACGCGCATTTCGCCGACTGGCCCGCCACCATCGCCGCCATCCGTGAACTGGGCGCGGAAAAGCTCGTCCCCGGCCGGGGTGCGGCGCTGCTCACCAAGGCCGATGTGGCGCAGGCGCTGCATGAGACGGAAAGCTTCACGAGCGACCTCTTCGGCCTCGCGCAGCAGGCGGTGGCGAAGGGCTGGAACCTCACGCAGCTCTATGCCGAGGCGATGGGCGCGATGCGGCCGAAATACGGGCATTGGGTGATCTTCGAACACTGCATGCCCTTCAATGTCAGCCGCGCCTTCGACGAGGCGAGCGGCATCGCGCATCCCCGTATCTGGACCGCCGAGCGCGACGTCGAGATGTGGCGCGCGGTCGAGGGGGCCTCGCCCATGAAATCCGCCGAAGTGCACTGACTTGCCGACAACCTTTACCCAGCCGCGCTACGAATTCCGCCCGCATCCGGCCAGCGAGGAACGCGCCCCCATCGTCATCGCGGGCGGCGGGCTGGTCGGGCTGACGGCGGCGCTGGACCTCGCGCGGCGCGGGCTGCGCGTGGTGCTGCTCGACGAGGATGACACGGTGAGCTTCGGCAGCCGCGCCATCTGCTTCGCCAAGCGCAGCCTGGAAATTTTTTCCCGACT
>JAIYCD010000126.1 GCA_027488195.1 Acetobacteraceae bacterium
CAGGCCCTTGCCGACCGGCACGTCCACGATGTCGCCGGTCCGGCTGACCGTGTCGCCTTCCTTCACCGAAAGGTCCGAGCCGAAGATCACGACGCCGACATTGTCGGTCTCGAGGTTCAGCGCCATGCCCTTCACGCCGGAGGCAGGGAAATCCACCAGCTCGCCGGCCATCACGTTCTGCAGGCCATAGACGCGGGCAATGCCGTCACCCACGGTCAGCACGGTGCCGACCTCGGCCACGTTGGCGGAAGCGTCGAAGCCCGCGATCTGCTGCTTCAGGATTTCGGAAATTTCGGCCGGACGGATTTCCATCTCAGGCGGCTCCCTTCATGGCATATTGCAAACGCTGCAGTTTCGATTTGAGGCTGTTGTCGTAGAGCCGCGATCCGATGCGGACGATGAGCCCGCCCAGGATGGCGCTGTCCACGGTCTCGGCCAGCTTGACGCCCGAGAAACCGGCCTCGGTCAGGCGCGCGGTGATCTGCGCGCGCTGCGTGTCGGTCAGCGGGAAGGCGGTGGTGACGGCGGCGACCTGCTGGCCCCGGCGCTCGGCGAGCTTGGCGCCGAAGGCGGCGGCCACGGCCGGGAACTGGCTGAGGCGGCGATTGGCGATGAGCACGCCCATCAGCTTGCGCACCTCGGCGCCGATGCCGGCATTCTCGATGATGGCGAAGATCGCCGCCTGCTGGGCGGCGGCGCCACGGCGCGGATCGGCCAGGAAGGCGCGGAAATCGGCATCGTTCTGGTAGACGGAGAACAGCCCTTCCACATCGGCCGCGATGCGATCCAGCGCGGCGGGATCGGTGGCGCGGGCATCGTCGGCGATGCTCAGGAGGGCCAGCGCATAGCGCTCGGCAACTCCACCGATATGGTGTGCGTTCAAGGAAATGGTTTCGGCAGCCACCTGGGGTCCCGGTCCTGTTCCTGGGGTTAGCCGCCAAGAGCATCCTGGCAAAGCGAGGGCGCACTACCACAGGCTTTTCCGCACCGCAACCAAGCGGCCCGCGGATTCATCCTCACGGGCAAGCCTTTATTTTCCGGGGCGCTCAGGCCGACGCAGCATGGCCCGCACCGCACCCCATCCACCGCGCAGCGCCTGCCCCGCCTCGGCTGCCAAACCGGGGGTCGCGGCCTCCTCCAGCAGGCGTTCATGGCGCGAGAGCCGGGCCGCGCCCTGCGCCGCCGTGAGCGCTGCCCAGAGCGGCTCGATGTCGCCGCCGGGCAGCACCACGGGCACCACCGAATCCTCCGGTAGCCCGAGTCCCCGGGCCAGCGCCTCTGCCGTCGCACCCGGCGCCAGGTCGCCACGCGTCATCGCCACCAGCAAGGGGGGCGGGCGCAGCTTGGTCTTCTGCCCGGCCCAGAAGCTGAGGGCGGCCAGCGCCGCATGATCCGGCGCGCGATCCGCCGCATCCGCCGCCGCGACGTAGAGGATCATGTCCGCCCGCGTCGCCTCGCGCAGGAAGGCGGCGGGGGTTGTGAGTGACGGCATGTCGGCGATGTTCAGCGGCGGGCGGCCGGGTACCTCCACCCGGTGTTCCACCACGCGGCGGCCGGGGCGGGCGCGGGGCGTGCCGGCCAGCGCGTTCAGCAGCGCGCTCTTGCCCGCGCCCGCCTGGCCGGCCAGCAGCAGGCGCAGCGGCGCCTCGGTCTCGGCATCGGCCGCATCGGCGCGGGCGAGGGCGGCGAGTTCGGTGGCCGAAAGGCGGAGTCGGCCGGAATAGAGGTCGATCGCCGCCCGCCCCGTTTCCTCGATGAGCTGGGTCGTGGCGCGGCGGCGCATGTTCTCGCTCAGGAAATTGCCGGTGGTGCCGGCCGCGTAGCGCGCCGCCTCCTGCGCCGCGGCCTGGAGCGGGTTGATCATCCGACCCACGCGATAGAGCGTCTCGCCGATGCTGTAGGCGGCCCTGGCGCCGGCGCCGTAGCGGTCCACCATGCGCTGGGCCCAGAGCGCGTCGCTGATGCGAATCCGCGTGGCCCCCGGCCATTGCACCACCCAGCGGCGCAGGCGGCTGGCCACCTGCTCGGTCAGCAGCAGGGCCTCGGGCAGGGTGACGCGGGCCATGGGGTCGGGCTGGGTCGGGTGGAAATGGCGCGCCACCAGCTCCACCACCTCCCAGGCCAGGGCCTCGGCGCGGGCGCGGTCGTCGAAGTTCAGCGGCTCATGCTGGCGGGCGAGGGCCTGGACCTTGGTCCAGGCCTCGTTCTCCTCGGTGTTCCAGCCTTCCTCGGGGAAGGCGTCGGCGGCGCGCAGCTCCGCCATGCGGCGTTCGGCGCGGCGGCGCACCAGGATGCGCAGCGGCACGCCGAGGATGCCGAGTGCCGCCGCCGCCAGCGCCCATTCCAGCACCCGGCCATTCTGCCAGAGCCAGAGGAAGCCCAGGCCAAAGAGGGACAGCCAGGGCAGCGCCAGCAGCGTCGCCAGCGTCAGTTCCAGCCAGTAGCGCCTGAGCCAGGCCATGGCGTGCTCAGTTGGCGTGGAACTCCGCCTCGGTCTTGGAGCGCAGTTCCTCCAGCGTCACCTCGGGCGCGAGCTCGACCAGGCGCATGCCGGCATCGCCGCGGCGGTCGATGGTGAAGACCGCGAGCTCGGTCACCACCATGTCCACCACGCGCTGGCCGGTCAGCGGCAGCTGGCAGGATTTCAGCAGCTTGGGCTTGCCGCCGGCGGTGTGCTCCATGAGCACGATCACCCGCTTCACGCCGGCGACGAGTTCCATGGCGCCGCCCATGCCCTTCACCATCTTGCCCGGGATCATCCAGTTCGCGAGGTCGCCATTCTGCGCGACCTGGAGCGCGCCCAGGATCGAAAGATCGATATGGCCGCCGCGGATCATCGCGAAGCTGTCGGCGCTGCTGAAGATGCTGGTGGTGGGCAGCATGGAGACGGTCTGCTTGCCGGCATTGATGACGTCGGGGTCCTCGGTGCCTTCCTCGGGGAAGGGGCCGATGCCGAGCATGCCGTTCTCGCTTTGCAGCTGAACGGAAATGCCGGCGGGGATGTGGTTGGCCACCAGCGTCGGAATGCCGATGCCGAGATTGACGTAGAAGCCGTCTTCCAATTCGCGGGCCGCGCGGGCGGCCATCTGGTCACGGGTCCAGGGCATATGTGTTCTCCTTTTGCCGGATCAGGCGGTGGCGGCGGCGCGGGGCCGAACGGTGCGGTTCTCGATTCGCTTCTCGTAATCCGCTGGCAGCGCCACGATGCGCTTCACATAGACGCCGGCGGTGATGATGTGGTCGGGGTCGATCTGCCCCGGCTGCACCAGGTGCTCGACCTGCGCGACCGTCACCTTGGCGGCCGTCGCCATCATCGGGTTGAAGTTCCGCGCGGTGCGGCGATAGACGAGGTTGCCCTCGGTATCGCCCATATAGGCATGGACCAGGGCCAGGTCGGCCACGATGCCGCGCTCCATCAGATAGGTTTCGCCGTCGAAGACCTGGGTGGGCTTGCCTTCGGCGACGGCGGTGCCCACGCCGGTCTTGGTGAAGAAGGCGGGAATGCCGGCGCCGCCGGCGCGGATCCGCTCGGCGAGCGTCCCCTGCGGGTTGAATTCGATCTCCAGCTCGCCGGCGAGAAACTGGCGGGCGAATTCGGCATTCTCGCCCACATAGCTCGCGATCATCTTCTTGATCTGGCGGGTGCGCAGCAGCTTGCCGAGGCCGACATCGTCGATGCCGCAATTGTTGGAGACGATGGTGAGGTCCTTCACGCCGGCTTCCTTGACGGCGTCGATCAGCAGGGCGGGAATGCCGCACAGCCCGAAACCGCCGGAATGGATCACCATCCCGTCGCGCAGCAGCCCGGCCAGGGCGGCCGTGGCGTCGGCATAAACCTTTCGCATCGTCACTTCCTCTTGATCTGGTGCCGGCAAACTAACCCCGCGGCGGGCCCTGCGAAAGGGCGGAGCGTGTCGTCACAAAAGCTGGGGGGGTGGCTTGCGGCCCGCGCGCGGGGTGGTTATACGGCCGCACTCCCGACGGGAAACACTCTCGAAAGAGAGCCATGGGGGGCCATAGCTCAGTTGGTAGAGCGCTTGAATGGCATTCAAGAGGTCGGCGGTTCGATTCCGCCTGGCTCCACCACTTCCCCTTTCCGCAGGCAACGAAGGCACGGGATCGTGCCCTCCAGCTCGGGTTTGATCCATCACCAGTTCATATGGCCTGCGCGGATTGGGCGGCAGTCTCGCCACGCTCTCGCGCTTGTCGCAGCACCCGACGGGCCGGCCGGGGCTTGTCAGAAAACCTCATGGCCCAGCTTGCGCTGCCTGAATCTGAAGAAATAAGATATTGAAATAAATCAACATTTATCGTGGCGCGGCGATTTCGGATGAGGGTGCGGCACCTCGCCTCTCTCTCATCAAGGATACGCTCATGAAAAGTTCCTTCTGGCCGGCTTCGCAAGTTTGATGTCGTTTGCCGCCCAGGCCGCCCCTGTCACCTCCGGTACGGTTCTCACGGTCGGTGACCTGATCTTCAGCAACTTCACCTGCGTGGCCAATTCGGTGGGCGACGCCGGCGGCAGCTGCGGGGGCCTCAGCGCCTTCACCGGTCGCGGTGGCACCGCCCCCACGCAGGACATCCTGATCTCCTGCCAGGTGGCCAGCGCTTCGGCCGCCTTCGGCCTGGCCCTGCGCAGCCTGGCGGTGCAGGGCCACCAACGGGAAGAGCCCAAATGGGAAAGGCCCAAATGGGAGAGGCCGGAGCTGACGGCTCCGGCCTTCCTGTTCGGTGTCCGTCGGCGAGGGCCAGGCCAAGCCGGCCCTTTGCGAGGTCTAGCGGAGCCCGAAGAAACTCAGGCCCGCAATGACGATGACGACCGCGCCGACGATGTGGACAATGCTGTTCATCGAACAAGCCTCCTGGGGTGTGGCACCGTGAACGTCAGGCAGGCGCAACGGTTGCGCAGGCAACGCCTCATTTTGAAGCCCATGCGCCGGCACTCGAGGCGGCGCTGGCTTGCCCGCTGCCGGCCCCGCTGGACAAGCCGCCCGCCCCGCCCGACAAACGCCGGATGACAACCGATCGCGTTTCCCCCCTCGCACCCGAGCGCGCCGCTCAGCTCGCCGGCGAATTCGGCCTCAAGCCCGACGAGTATCAGCGCGCGCTGGCCATCCTCGGCCGCGCGCCCACGCTGACCGAACTCGGCATCTTCTCGGTGATGTGGAGCGAGCATTGCTCCTACAAGTCGAGCCGCGTCTGGCTGCGCGAATTGCCGACCAAGGCGCCCTGGGTGCTGGTCGGCCCGGGCGAGAATGCCGGTGTGATCGCGATCGGCGAGGGGCTCGCCGCCGTCTTCAAGATGGAGAGCCACAACCACCCAAGCTTCATCGAGCCCTATAACGGCGC
>JAIYCD010000263.1 GCA_027488195.1 Acetobacteraceae bacterium
CCAGCGCCTCGGCCGGGTGGGTCGCGCCGCGCGCATCGGTGATGCGGGCGCCGATGCGGCTCCAGCCGCGATAGGGAATGGGCTCGCGCGTCACGGCCGTGCCCGTGGCCTCGGCCAGGCGCGGGGCGAGCCATTCGACGGCGGCCTTCTCGCTCGCCGTGCCGGAGAAGCGGCCGCCGGTCGCGCAGATGGCGGCGAAATCCGCGTTGATGCGCGGTGAGGACCAGATGCGGCCCAGAACCTTTTCGATCACGTCCGGTTTCAGCATCCGCAACTCCTTCGCAGGATGCGCAGGGTGACGTGCCGCGAGGCATCGGTCTAGGGTTGACCGGACAATCAAGGAGCGGACCCATGACCGACATCCAACGCCACGCCGCCGGCATGCAGGCGGCGCTGCCCGAAATCCTCGCCATGGCCGAACGCTGCGTGAACATTGACAGCGGCAGCTACATGGCCGGCGGCGTGAATGCCGTGATCGACATCTGGGCCGGCATGGCGGCGGGCATGGGCTTCGCGGTGGAGCGCACCCCCCTGCCCGGCTTCGGCGACCAGATGACGGCGCGGCTGCCGCTCGGCGGCAATGGCCCGCGCGTGCTGGTGCTGGGCCATGCCGACACCGTCTGGCCCGAGGGCATCGCGGCCGAATGGCCCTTCACCCGCGAGGGGGAGCGCATCACCGGCCCGGGCGTGGGTGACATGAAGACCAATGTGGTGATGGCGCTGCACGCGATCCGCATGCTGCTGGCCGACAAGGCGCTGGGGCATCTGGCCTCCATCACCCTCTGCATCGTGCCGGATGAGGAGATCGGCAGCCCCGGCAGCCGCGCCTGGCTGGAGGCCGAATCGCGGGAGGCCGATCTCTGCCTGACGCTGGAGCCCTGCCGCCCCGATGGCGGCATGGTGGTGGGGCGCGGCGCGGTCGGCGCCTTCTACATCAACGCGACCGGCATCACCGCCCATGTCGGATCGGCGCGGGAGAAGGGCGCCTCGGCGGTCGCCGCCCTTGCCGCCCTGGTGGCACCGCTGGAGGCGCTGGGCGACCCGGCCCACGGGCTCTGCGCCACGGTCGGCATCCTGCGCGGCGGCGATGCGCGGCAGGTGGTGCCGGGCACGGCCGAGATGCATCTCGATCTGCGCGCGCCGGATGACGCGGCGGGCGAAAGGCTGCTGGCGGAGGTGCGCGCCATCGCCGCCCGCCCGCCCCGTGATCCGCGCGTGACCATCGCCTTCCGCGGCGGCTTCACCCGCCCCGCCTTCCCGACGCATGAGGGCACGCGCGTGCTCTATGCCAAGGCGGAGGAATTCTGCGCCTCCCTCGGCATCCCGGTGCACCAGGTGGTCTCGCGCGGCGGCTCCGATGGCAGCTTCGCGGCCCGGCTCGGCGTGCCGACGCTGGATGGGCTGGGGCCGATCACGCATGAGACCTGCAGCCGGCGCGAATGGGTGGAGGTGCCCTCCATCGTGACGCGCGGCGCGGTGCTGGCGGGGCTGATGGCCTCGGCGGGACGCTGAAGGACGAGCTGGACCGTCTCCAGGCGGAGATTTCCGCCTGCCGGGTTTGCGCGGCCTTTCTCCCCGCCGGCTGCCGGCCGGTGGTGCGGCTGGGGGCCATGGCGCCGATCCTGGTGATCGGCCAGGCGCCGGGCACGCGGGTGCATGCGACGGGCACGCCCTGGAACGACCCGAGCGGCATCCGCCTGCGCGACTGGATGGGGCTGCCGCCGGAGGTCTTCTACGACACGGCGCGCATCGCCATCATGCCCATGGGCTTCTGCTATCCCGGCACGGGGGCGAGCGGCGACCTGCCGCCGCGGCGGGAATGCGCGCCGCTCTGGCATGAGCGGGTGCTGGCGCTGCTGCCGGCGCGGCGCCTCAGCTTGCTCGTCGGCAGCTATGCCCAGAAGCGCTATCTGCCTGAGGCGCGGCGGCTGAGCGTGACGGAGATCGTGCGGGATCACGCAAGCTTCGGCCCGGACTTCTTCCCCCTGCCCCACCCCTCCTGGCGGAGCACGGGCTGGATGCGCCGGAACGCCTGGTTCACGGAGGAGGTGCTGCCCGTGCTCAAGGCCCGGGTGGCCGAGGTCATTCGCTGAGGCGGATCAGTTCCGGCGCCTGCATCCCCTCGGGGAAGGGCGCGCCCAACGCGGCGGAGAGGCTGAGCGCGGCCGAAGCGAGCCGCGCGGCCAGCGCCGGGTGGTCGGCGGCGGAGACACGGGCGATGGGGCCGCTCACATTGATCGAGCCGCGCAGGATGCCTGCTGGCCCCCAGACGGCGGTGGCGAGCGAGGCGGTCTGCGGGTCCTGCAGGCCGGCCGAGAAGAAGACGGCCTGGCGGCGGCGCGCCATGTCCGCCGCGCCATCGCCGCGCAGCAGCGCCTGGCTGATCGAGGTTCGGTCGAGCGGCTTGCGGTTGGGCAGCGCATGGACGATCCGCACGGATTGCGGGCTCTCGACGCGAAACAGGGTCAGGCGGTTCTCCTGTTCGCGCACCTGGAAGGTCGTGGTCTCGCCGG
This sequence comes from Acetobacteraceae bacterium, assembly GCA_027488195.1. GTDB lineage: Bacteria > Pseudomonadota > Alphaproteobacteria > Acetobacterales > Acetobacteraceae > Roseococcus. The sequence goes on from JAIYCD010000263.1 coordinate 2,514, forward strand.
TTGCGGCGGAGAGCTCGCGCAGGACGGGCAGCACGTGATCCTCCAGCCGGAATTGCGCGCGATACGCCTCGCCCAGTTCGAGCAGGCGGGCGCCCAGCTGGTAGCGGCCATCGGCGAGGCGGACGACATAGCCGCACCGCTCCAGCGAGACGAGGTTGCGCAGGACGGTCGGCTTGGGGAGCCGCGTGGCGCGGGCGAGTTCGGAAAGGCCACGGGTGGCGGTGGCGCCCAGGAAGGCGTCGAGGATGGAGAGGCTGCGCTCGACGGCAACGATGCCGCCGGATCTGAGCTTTGGTGGGGCAGGAGAATCATCAGCGCGTTCCATCGCCTCGCACTTCATGTTTTTTCGGAGAGGAGGTCAACCGAAGCAGCCAGTGCTTATGCATAGATTGAGGGGGATATGGTTCCGATCGCATCTTTGAATTGACAGGCTTTGGAAGGCGTTCCACCTTGCGGACCGATGGTATATCATTGCCGGTCCGCGGCGGTGCCGCGACGGTTCCGTGGCGGTAGCGAGCGGAAGCGAGGCGCACCGCGCCCCATCAGCGGGAAGGGATGGGATATTGCCAAGTCCAGGAGAAAGATTTATCCGGACAAAATATCCTGACTCAAGGCCGCCCAACGCCGAGACCGATCCAATATCGGAATCCGCCGAAAGCGCTGGTACGGACGACCATGCCTTCGATACGCCCCCACAACATGGAAGAGTGTTCCATTGGGAACAACAGCCTCGCTCTCCCATCTCTGACGACCCACCTTTCAGAGCAACGGAAACCCGCCCCACGTGACCGCCCCCGATCCCGGCATTTCGCCCAGCACTGCGCCCGGCCTCTCGCTCGGCATCGACATTGGCGGCACCTTCACCGACCTGGTCCTGCATGACCCCGCGGTGCGCCGTTCCGGCAGCCTCAAGATCCTCACCACCCATGCCGATCCGGTGCAGGGCATCCTGGAGGGAACCCGCCGCCTGCTGGGCGAGGCCAGCGTGGAGGCGGGCGAGATCACGCGCGTTGTCCATGCCACCACACTCTTCACCAATGCCCTGATCGAGCGGAAGGGCGCGCTCATCGCGCTGATCACCACGGCCGGCTTCCGCGATGTGCTGAAGATCGGCCGCGAGCGCCGCTATGAGCTGTTCGACCTCTCGCTGCGCCCGCCCGCCCCCCTGATGCCGGACGAACTCCGCCTCGAAGTGCCCGAGCGCGTGAAGGCCGATGGCACCGTGGTGACACCGCTCGACCTCGCGGCCCTCGATGCGGCGGCCGACCAGGCGGTTGCCGCCGGGGCCGAGGCCATCGCCATCCTCTTCCTCCATAGCGACCTGCACCCGGCCCATGAGGAGCAGGCGGCCCAGCGCATCGCGGCCAGGCATCCGGGCGTCTCGGTCACGCCCTCCCATGCCATCGTGCGCGAGGTGCGCGAGTATGAGCGCGGCTGCACGGCGACGGCCAATGCCTATGTGGCGCCCATGGCCGGGCGCTATCTGGCGCGGCTGGGCTCGGAACTCACCGCGCTCGGCATTGCGGCCCCGCTGCTGCTCACCCTCTCCAACGGGGGCATGACGCATCTGGAGGAGGCGAGCCGCGCCCCCGTGCAATTGCTGGAATCCGGCCCCGCCGCCGGCGCGCTCGCCGCCGCCTACCTCGCCGGCCGCGAGGAGGCACGCATCCTCGCCTTCGACATGGGCGGCACGACCGCCAAGCTCTGCGTCGTCGAGCATGGCGAGCCCGAGGTGGTCTTCGGCTTCGAGGCGGCCCGCCAGGCGCGGTTCATCGAGGGCAGCGGCCTGCCCATCCGCATCTCGACCGTGGATCTGATGGAGATCGGCGCCGGTGGCGGCAGCATCGCCCGGCGCGACGCCATCGGCCTGCTCAAGGTGGGGCCGGACAGCGCAGGCTCCGAGCCCGGGCCCGCCTGCTACGGGCGCGGCGGCCTCGAGGCCACGGTGACGGATGCGAACCTGCTGCTCGGCTATCTCGACCCTTCGCGCTTCGCGGGCGGCCGCCTGCCGCTCAACCGTGGGACCGCGCAGGCCGCCATGGCGCGGCTCGCCGCCGCTCTCGGCATCACGGCCGAGGCCGCGGCCTGGGGCATCCATGACGTGGTGACGGAAGCGATGGCCAGTGCCGCGCGCACTCATTTGGCCGAGCGCGGGCGCGATGCCTCGGGCTTCACGCTGGTCTGCACCGGGGGCGGCGGGCCCGTGCATGGCTTCCATTTGGCACGCAAGCTCGGCATCCGCCGCGTCATCGTGCCGCCCGAGGCGGGTGTCGCTTCCGCCCTCGGCCTGCTCACCGCGCCGCCGCGGGTGGATCGCGTGGCGACACTCGGGCGCCGGCTGCTGGCCTGGAAAGCGGCCGAGCTGGAGGCGGCCTTCGCGGCACTCGAGGAAGATGCCCGCGGCGTTCTGGCGCGTGGCGGCTGGGCCGATGACGCGCCGGCGCCCGAGCGCGTGGTGGATGCGCGCTGCGTGGGCCAGGGCGCCCATATGCCCGTGACCCTCCCCTCTGGCCCCTGGCCGACGGATGACGCGGCCCTGCACGCCATGGTGCGCGAGGCCTTCGTGGCCGCCTACCAGGAGCGCTTCCGCCGCCCGCCGCCCGCCGTGCCGATCGACCTTGTGCATGCGCGCGTGGTGCTGCGCGGCGTGACGCGCCCGCTGACGCTGCCGCCCGCCAAGCGCTTCTGGGACGGGCCGGCGCAGACGCATCAGCGGCAGATTCTCTCGGGCGGCAGCGGCGCCATGGCAGACATCTACAACCGGGGCGGGCTGATGCCCGGCTTCTCCGCCCGCGGGCCCGCGCTGGTCGAGGAAAGCGGCTCCACCCTCGTCATCGGCGAGGGTGGGCGCTTCAGCGTGCTGGCCAATGGCAACATCCTGGTGGAGCTGGGCGGATGACCCATCCTGGACAGGCGGGTCTTGATCCCGTCAGGCTCGAACTGGTCTGGACCCGGCTGATCTCGGCCGTGGATGAAGCCGCCAAGGCCATCGTCCGCACCTCCTTCTCGACGCTGTCGAACGAGGCGAATGACTTCGCCTGCGTGCTGACGGACGCGAAGGCGCGCTCGCTCGCGCAGAACACCGGCTCCATCCCGAGCTTCATCGGCACGCTGCCCAATACCGTGCGCGCGATCCGCGAGGCCTTCCCGGAACCGGAGATGCGGCCGGGCGACATCTACGTCACCAACAATCCCTGGATCGGCACGGGGCACCTGAACGATGTGTGCCTGGTGCGGCCCATCTACCACGGCGGGCGCATCGTGGCCTTTGGCGCGACGACGAGCCACGTGCCCGATATCGGCGGCCGGCTGCGCAGCACCGAGGCGCGGGAGCTCTTCGAGGAGGGCTTCCACATCCCGCCCATGCGGCTGCTGCGCGATGGCGTGGCGGACGCGACGCTCATCAAGCTGCTGCGCACCAATATCCGCACGCCTGACCAGACCGAGGGCGACATCTGGGCGCAGGCCTCGGCTGTGACGCTGATTGGCGACCGCGTGGTGCAGACGCTGGTGGATCATGGCCTGCCCGACCTCGATGAGGTGGCGAACGAGATCTTCGACCGTTCGGAAGCGGCGATGATCGAGCGGCTGCGCAGCCTGCCCGACGGCGTGTGGCGCACCGCCATCGAGACGGATGGGATGGACCAGCCCTTCCACCTGACGGTCGAGGTGACGCTGAGCGATGGGCAGTTGCTGGCCGATTTCACCGGCAGCAGCCCGCAGCAGCCGCGCTCCGTGAATTGCCCCTTCACCTATACGCGGGCGATGACCTGGTTCGTGCTGAAGGCGATGCTGCTGCCCGAATTGCCCAGCAATGACGGCATTTTCCGCCCCATCCGGATCCAGGTGCCCGAGGGCTGCATCCTGAACCCGCGCGAGCCGGCACCCGTGGGCGGCCGTGCCGCCACCGGCCACTATGTGCCCGTGCTGATCTTCCGGGCGCTGGCCGAGGCGCTGCCCGACAAGGTGCGCGCCGCCCCGGGCAGCCCGCTGTGGATGATGAGCCTCGCCGGGCGCGACCGATCGGGGCAGCCCTATGCGGGGACACTGTTCTTCAATGGCGGCACGGGTGCGGGTGCGGCGCAGGATGGCGCGGACAGCATCTCCTGGCCGTCCAACATCTCGGCGACCCCGGTCGAGGTGGCGGAGCGCACGGCGCCGGTGATGATCCACCGCAAGGTGCAGCTGCCGGAGTCGGGCGGTGCCGGGCGGCAGCGCGGTGGGATGGGCCATGAGACGGAAATCGAGTGCGAGACGGATGGCATGGCGGCGGTCTTCGTGACCGAGCGCATCAGGTTCCCGGCGCCGGGCCTGTTCGGCGGGTCTGCGGGCGCGCTGGGTGCCGTGCTGATCGACGGCAAGCCCGCGAATACGCGCATGCAGCAGACGCTGAACAAGGGCACGCGTGTCACGGTGCGCACGCCGGGCGGCGGGGGCTACGGGGAAGCCTGAGCGGCCCGCCGGGCGGCGGCACGCAGCTCGGCCAGCACCGCTTCCACCGCGGCGCCGGGCGGCTGCGAGGCAAGCCGCAAGATGGCCGGGCTGGTGACGAGCCAGGGTGCCGTGAGCGGCAGCGCCACCACCTCGCCACGGGACAATTCCTCCGTGATGGCGGGCAGCGGCGCCAGCGCCACCGCGTCGCTGCCGCGCACCGCGCGCACCCAGCCCGCGAGGGATTCGATCAGCAGCGCGGGGAAGGGCATGTCGGCGCGCGGCCCGCTGCCCCGCGCCTCGGCCAGCGCCGTGTGCAGCATGGTCGAGAGATGCGCGGTCGTGACCAGCGGATAGGCGAGCACGGCCGCGAAGCCCGGCCGCCGCGCTGCCAGCAGCGGATGCCCCGCCCGGACCATGAAGCGCAGCGGCAGGGCGGGCAGCGGCTCCACCGTGAATTCGCCGAGATCCGTCGCCTCGTTGGAGGTGATCACCGCGACCTCGGCCAGGCGCTGGCGCA
>JAIYCD010000243.1 GCA_027488195.1 Acetobacteraceae bacterium
CCAGGAACATGCCGATGCCGGCCGCGATGCCGAGCTTGAGCGAGACCGGTATGCCGCCGATCAGCCATTCGCGCAGCCGCACCGCGCTGATGGCGAAGAAGATCACGCCCGAGATGAAGACGGCGCCCAGCGCCACCTGCCAGGGCACGCCCATGGCGCCCACCACGACGAAGGCGAAATAGGCGTTGATGCCCATCCCCGGCGCCAGCGCGATCGGGTAATTCGCCAGCAGGCCCATCAGCGCCGAGCCGATGGCGGCGGCGAGGCAGGTCGCGACGAAGGCTGCCCCGGGATCCATGCCGGCGGCGGCCAGGATCTGCGGGTTCACGATGAGGATATAGGCCATCGTCAGGAAGGTGGCCGCACCCGCCGCCATTTCGCGCCGTGCCGTCGTGCCGTGCGCCGTGAGGGCGAAAAATCTCTCCATGTCGCTGCTCCGCGTTGACCCGGATGCAAGTTACGCGGAATCGGGCTGGTTGCCCCCTGGGCCAGATGCATCTGCGCCGGCATTGGCCGGCATCGCTTCGCGGATGCGCAGCCGGTGCGGTCGCCTGCCTGTGGCTTGGGCAGTGTCCGGAAGGTGGGCGCTGGCCTTCAGGCAGGTTCCGGTAGCCCAAGCAGCCCGCGCAGGGCCGTCGCCGGTGCCGCCAGTTCCGCGAGGCTCGTGTCGTCCAGCACGGCCAGGAAGGCGGCTCGCGCCTCGGCCAGGCGCTGCCGGAGGCGGCAGGCGGGCGTGATGGCGCAGGCGCCGCCTGCGAAGCAGGGCACCAGGTCGAGGTCCGGCTCCATCCGGCGCACCACCTCGCCCGCCGTGATGCCGGCCGCATCACGCGCGAGGGCGAGGCCGCCGCCGCGCCCTCGCAAGGTGCGCACGAGCCCGGCCTGGCCCAGTTGATGCGCGACCTTCATCAGATGCGCCTCCGAGATCGCATAGGCGCGGGCCACCTCCGCGATGGTGGCGCGGCCTTCGGGCTGCACCGCCAAGTGGATCAGCATGCGGAGGGAGAAATCGGTGAGGGCGGTCAGGCGCATCCCGCAAAGATACATATTTGATATTGCTTTTCAAGCGGGCTGCGCTATAAGGTGTATCACAAATAGACCTTATGAGGCTCCCATGACCCCCGTCGCCCTGTTCCTCCTTCCCGGCAACCTGGTCAGCGATGCGTTGCACATCGAGGCGGAAGACAGCCGGATGATGACGCGCACGCTCATCAACATGTTGTTCTGGAATCTTTTTGCCGTCCTCATGGTGCTCCCCCTTGTCTGAGCCGGTCAGCGAGGCCGAGATCGCGCGGCTGGTCGCCACCTTCTACGAGCGGGTTCGCGCCCATCCGGTGCTCGTCCCCGTCTTCGCCGCCGCGATCGGCGAGGGTGCGGCGGAATGGGCGGCGCATGAGGAAAAGCTCTGCCGCCTCTGGTCCTCGCTGATGCGCCGCAGCGGCGCCTATCATGGCGATCCCTATGGCGCGCATCTGCGCCTGCCCGGCCTGACGCCCGCCATGTTCACCGACTGGCTGGCGCTGTTCGAGGCCTGCGCCGCCGAGACCCTGCCGCCCCAAACCGCCCTCGCCGTGGCCGAGCGTGCCGGGCGCGTGGCGCGGAGCCTGCGCATGGGCATCTTCGAGCGCATCGGCGCCTGAAAGGCCCGTCCCCACTGCGGCACGAGCATTGCATGGCAGCAATGCGTATCACGAATGGGAGGCCCCCTCATGTTGGATATCCGCCGCCGCTCGCTGCTGGCGAGCCCTGCCCTGATCGGCGCCCTCGGCGCCAGCGAGGCCGAGGCGCAGCAGGCCCAGCCGCTGCGCATCGCCATGTCCATAGGCGACGTGCCGCGCCTCTGGGGCGGGCCGGAGGCGGGCTTCGAAGGCGTCCGCTTCGGCTCCTACTTCGTCTATGACAGCCTGACGCTCTGGGACCTCTCCCGCGACGACCGCCCCTCGACGCTCAGGCCCGGCCTCGCCACCTCCTGGCGGGTGGATGAGGCGGATCGCCGCCGCTGGATCATCGAGCTGCGCCAGGGCGTGCGCTTCCATGACGGCTCGCTCTTCGACGCCGATGCCGCGATCTGGAACCTGGACAGCATCTTCAACAGCAATGCCCCGCAATTCGAGGGCACGCGCTCGGGCCTGGTGCGCGGCCGCGCCACCTCGGTCGGCACCTATGAGAAGCTCGACACCCACCGCATCGCGATCACGACGCGCGAGGTGGACGCGACCTTCCCCTTCCAGATGGCCTTCCTCTGGTTCGCATCGCCCGCGCATTGGCAGGCGATGGGCGGCGACTGGCAGCGCTTCGCCATGAACCCCTCGGGCACCGGCCCCTACCGGGTGGTCTCCGTCACGCCGCGCCAGCGCGCCGACCTGGAGGCCAACCGCGACTACTGGGATGAGCGCCGCATCCCCAAGGCAGCACGCACCGCGCTGCTGCCCATCCCCGACGGCTCGGCCCGTGTCGCGGCGCTGCGCGCGGGGCAGGTGGATCTGGTGGAATCCCTGCCCACCGACACCATCGCCTCGCTTCGCGCCGCGCGCTTCCAGATCGTGCAGAACGCCTATCCGCATATCTGGGCCTGGCGCCTGAACGTGGACCAGGGTTCGCCCTTCCACGACATCCGGGTGCGGCAGGCGGCGAACCTCGCGGTGGACAGGGATGGCATCGTCGCCCTCCTCTCGGGCGCGGCGCAGGCCGCACGCGGCAAGGTCACGCCGGATGACCCGTGGTTCGGCAACCCCTCCTTCCGCCTGCGCCATGACCTGGCCGAGGCGCGGCGGCTGATGACGGCGGCCGGCTATTCCGC
>JAIYCD010000320.1 GCA_027488195.1 Acetobacteraceae bacterium
GCACGGCCGGCACCGGCCCGCCGCACGAAGGCGTAGACCTCGGCGGTGGTCATGCCGTCGCCGCTGTCGATCGCCGTCATGGCGAGCCCGAGCCGATGGCCGGAGGCGTGCCGCCAGGTTTCACCCAGCAGGCCGCGCAGTTCGTCCCAGACCGCCGTCTCGAAGGGATTGCCGACCAGGATGCGGTGCTCGATCAGCCAGGACTGGCGATCCTGCGCCCAGGCCCAGATGCTGGCCTCGAGGCGGTCGCGCTGCACGTCGACGCCGGCCGTCAGCAGCAGCCCCTCGGCCGCGACTGTGCCGGGGGTCCATTCCTCCCGCCGGTCATAGAGCCGCTGCCAATCCGGCGCCTCGCCGCTTTCCTGCCAGGTCTCGCCCAGCACGGTGTTCCGAAACGTCTTGATGGCGCGGTCGTCGCCCTGCGCCGCCTCCCAATCCCGCACCGCCTGCGACCAGGAGAACCAGCCGACCGGCGAGTAGAGCGCCGAGATGTGAAAGCCGATCGCGTGTGGATCCTGCGGGATGGCGGTGGGGCGCCATTCGCCGCCGGCCAGCATGGCGGTCTTGTGCTGCTCGCCGATGGCGCCGTCGCAGGCCTCGCAGAGATAGCGGGCGCTGTCCGGCTCGCCCTTGTCCCAAACCAGCCGCTCGAAGCGCAGCCACTGCATCGCCGCGCAATGCGGGCACGGCAGAAAGAATCGCCGCTGGTCGCTGGCCAGATACTCGCGCTCAATCCGCGACAGGCCGGAAATGGTGGGCGTGCTGACCAGCAGCGTTTTGCGGCGCCAGCCGAAGGTGCGTGCGCGAGCCTCGGCCAGTGCGACCGGATCGCCCTCGCCCTCAACGTCGCCGGGATAGGCGTCGACTTCGTCCAGAAACAGGAAGCGGGCCGACATGGAGCGCAGCCCGACCGCACTGTTGGCGCCGGTCATCACCAGCTGGCCGCCAGGGAACTCCTTGCTGAGTTGGCGATTGCCGCTGTCACGCGAGCGCGCCGGCGCGACGCGCTGCCGAATGGCGGGCGTCTCCTCGACAAGCGGGTCGATGCGTTGGTCCGAGAAGCGCTTGGCCAGTTCGGTGGTGGGCTGCACCGCCAGCATCGGACCCGGCGCATGGTGGATGACGTAGCCAATCCAGTTATTGCCGCACTCCGTACCGCCGACCTGCGCGCCCTTCATGAAGACCACGCGCCGGGCAGGATGTGCGGGCGAGAGCGCGTCCATCACGTCGCGCAGATAGGGCGTGCGGTTGGTGCGCCATGGGCCTGGCTCGGCGCTGCCGCGGGAGCCGAGCATGCGATGCTTGTCCGCCCAGTCCGAAACCAGTAGCGCGGGCTCGGGCGCCATGCCGTCGCGCCAGGCCTGCAGGATCTCGGCGGCGCCGTCGAAGTTGCCGAGCTCGCCGATGATCTGTTCGCCGGTCATCATGCGACCGCCACGCGGACGTCGTTGCGCTCGGCCAGGTGCTGCCGAAGCCGGGCATCCATCAGCGTCTGCAGCCGATGCGCATCGACACCCAGTTCGGCCGCCAATTCCGCGGCGATACGGGCCGGCCATGCGAGGATGGCATCGCGCTCCTCCTTGGCCAGCCGGTGCACCAGCATGAGCGCGCGCGCCTTCTCGACCAGCTGGCCGCGACGCTCATCGAGCCGGAGCTTGCGCTCCTGCGCCTTGAGCATCTCGTTGGCGGTGCGGGCATTGTGGAAGCTGCTGCCGCCCGCGGAGGGCGTGGGCAGTGGCTCCGGCAGGGGCGGGGCGACGATGGCCGGCCGCGGCGGGGGTGGCGAAGGCTGTGCTGGTACTGGCGCCACCATGGCCGCCGTCTTGCGAGCCGGATCGCTGCTGGCCGCGAGGCTGGCGCGGACCTTCTCGACGTTCCAGCCGCCACCGGGTTCCTGCGCAATGCGGCCGGACTGGGCGGCCTTCTGCAGCGCTGTGTGCGAGATGCCCAACCGGCGCGCCACCTCGCGCTGCGAGGGCACCAGCGCATCGGAAGCGGCTGCGATCATGATGTGATCGAACCCCTCCGATCTTAGCAATTCGATGCGCGCGAGATGCGCTTGGCTCGTGCGCGGCCCAGCGCGAATGGTCCGTCACACGCAGAGCATCATGCCCTGCACCACGACGGAGACCGCCATGACCGACCGCACCGCCCGCGCCGCCCGCAACCAGGAAAACAGCCTGGCCGCCTTCCTGGCGAAGAAGGCCGAATTCGACACCCTCCTCGCCGAACTCACCCAGGCCAGCGCGGACCATTTCGGCGCGGACCCCGAGGAGGTGCTCTGGGGCGAAGCGGCCTGGCTTTCCGATGCCACCGCGAAATTGAAGGACATCGCGGACCAGCATTTCCGCCGCGGTGAATACGAAGCCTGACGCGGGCCGCTCCCGCACCGCCCCGACCGGGTTCTGCCCGGCGGGGCTCCCGGCAGTAGGGGCCGACGGTCGGCACCCGGAACCGGAGACCACCACCATGACCCAGCTTTCCGACAGCCAGCGCGTGATCCTCAGCGCCGCCGCGCAGCACGAGATGGGCCTGGCCTGCGCGCCGAAGAGCCTCCCGGCCGCGGCGCGCAACGCAGTTTTCCGCAGCCTGATCAAGAACAACCTGCTGACCGAGATCAACGCGCCGCGCGAGCATGTCGGGCTGGGCTGGCGCCAGGATGAGGACGGCACCTGGATCGTGGCGCGCATCACCGACAAGGGGCTGCGCGCCATCGGCATCGACCCCAACGAGGGCGACGCGGTGGCCGGCGAGCCCGACTGCTCCGGCATCGAGGGCAGCGTGCCCGACACGGCGCCCACCGTGGCGCCCGCCGCGGCGCCCGCGACACAGGACGCCAAGGTCGCCGAAGCCGCCCAGCCCGCACCCCTGACGGAGGAAATCGCCCTGCTCGACCAGGCCCTCGCGGCACGCGCCGCCACGCCGCGCACCAACCTGCGCGACACCGCCGCGGCCATCCTCGCCGCCTGGAATGACGAGGCCAACCGCGAGGGCGACATGATCGGCGCCCTCGACGCGCCGATGGAGGCCCTGCGCACCCTGCTCGCCGGCAAGCCCGCCCACACGCCGCGGGATCCGCGCGCGCCCCGCAAGCCGCGCGAGGGCACGAAGCAGGAGCAGGTGCTGACCATGCTGCGCCGCCCCGAGGGCGCGACGGTCGCGCAGATCGCCGAAGCGACGGGATGGGCACAGCACACGGTGCGCGGCTTCTTTGCCGGGCTGAAGAAGAAGGGCCACGCGGTCGAGGTGAAGTCGCGGGAGCGGATGGTCGGCCCGAACAAGACGGGCGCGAAGGGGTCCTTCA
>JAIYCD010000183.1 GCA_027488195.1 Acetobacteraceae bacterium
GGCGCAAGGCTCGGTCGGCGCCTCGGGGGACTTGGCACCACTGGCCCATCTCTCGCTGGTGCTGGTGGGCGAAGGCTCAGCGACCGATGCGCAGCATGTGACGCATGGGGGTGCCACGGCGCTCGCCGCCATCGGCCGCGCGCCACTGGTGCTGGGCCCGAAGGAAGGGCTGGCGCTGCTGAACGGCACGCAGGTCAGCACGGCCATCGCGCTGGACGCGCAATTCCGCGCGCTGGATCTGCTGCGCGCCGGGCTGCTCACAGGGGCGATGAGCGTGGATGCCGCGCGCGGCTCCGACACGCCCTTCGACCCACGCATCCATGCGCTGCGCGGCCAGCCCGGCCAGATCCGCGTGGCCGAGGCATTGCGCCAGCTTCTCGCCGGCAGCGCCATCCGGGACAGCCACCGCGAAGGCGACATCCGCGTGCAGGACCCCTATTGCCTGCGCTGCCAGCCCCAGGTGATCGGCGCCTGCCTCGACCTGATCGATCAGGCCGGCGTGACGCTGGAGCGCGAGGCCAATGCGGTGACGGACAACCCGCTGCTGGTCGAGGGCGGCGAGCTTCTCTCCGGCGGCAATTTCCACGCCGAGCCCGTGGCCTTCGCGGCCGATACGCTGGCCCTCGCTTTGGCCGAGATCGGCGCCATCGCGGAACGCCGCATCGCCCTCCTGACGGACCCGGCGCTCTCCGGCCTGCCGGCCTTCCTCGTGCAGGCGGGCGGGCTGAATTCCGGCTTCATGATCGCCCAGGTGACAGCCGCGGCGCTGGCCGCCGAGAACCGCGCCATGGCGACACCCCGCAGCGTGGACAGCCTGCCCACATCGGCAAACCAGGAGGACCATGTTTCCATGGCGACCAACGCCGCGCTGCGCCTCCGGCCCATGGCCGAGAATGTCGAGGGCATCCTCGCCATCGAGTATCTCGCGGCGGCCCAGGGCATCGGCTTCCACCGCCCGCTCGCCAGCAGCGCCGCGATCGAGGCCGCGCATGCCAGGCTGCGCGCCCATGTCGCGCCCTGGGATGAGGATCGGCTGATGGCGCCCGACATCGCCGCCGCGCGCCGCCTTCTGCGTGACATGCAGGTGCCGCTCGCATGAGCTTCGATCACGTCTGGGTGAACGCCCATCTCGCCACCATGGCCGATGACGCCCTGGGCATCATCGAAGACGGCGCCATCGCAGCGAAGGGTGGCCGCATCGCCTGGATCGGACCGCGCGCGGCGCTGCCCGCCCATGCGGCGCCGGTCACCGATTGCGGCGGCGCCTGGATCACGCCCGGGCTGATCGATTGCCACACGCATCTCGTCTTCGGCGGGAATCGCTCGGCCGAGTTCGAGCAGCGCCTGGGTGGCGCCACCTATGAGGAGATCGCGCGCGCCGGCGGCGGCATCCTCTCCACGATGCGCGCGACGCGCGCGGCCAATGAGGCGCAGCTGGTCCAGGCCGCCCTGCCCCGGCTGGACGCGCTGCTCAGCGAGGGCGTCACCACCATCGAGATCAAGTCGGGCTACGGGTTGGAGCTGGAGGCCGAGTTGCGCCAGCTGCGCGCCGCCCGCGCCCTGGGCAAGCAGCGTCAGGTGAGCGTGGTCACCTCGCTGCTCGCGGCCCATGCCGTGCCGCCGGAATTCAAGGGCCGCCAGGGCGACTATCTGCGCCTCGTGATGGACGAAATCCTGCCGCGCGCGGCGGCCGAGGGCCTGGCCGATGCGGTGGATGCCTTCTGCGAGAGCATCGCCTTCACCCTGGCCGAGACGGCGCAGCTCTTCACCGCCGCGATGCGTCTGGGCCTGCCCGTGAAGCTGCATGCCGACCAGCTGACCGATGGCGGGGGGGCTGGCCTCGCCGCCGCGCATGGAGCGCTCTCGGCCGATCACCTGGAGCGCGGCAATGCGCGGGGCATCGCCGCGATGGCGCGCGCCGGGACCGTGGCCGTCCTGCTGCCGGGGGCGACGCTGACGCTGCGCGAGACGCATTTCCCGGATATCGCCGCGATGCGCGAGCATGGCTGCCGGATGGCGCTCTCGACCGACATGAATCCCGGCTCCTCGCCCGCGCTCTCGCTGCTGCTGATGCTCAATCTCGGCTGCACGCTGTTCCGCATGACGGTGCCCGAGGCGCTGCTGGGCGTGACCCGGAATGCCGCCGCCGCGCTGGGCCTCAAGGATCGTGGCGTGCTGGCCGAGGGGATGCGCTGCGACCTGGCACTCTACCGCATCCAGCGCCCGGCCGAGCTGTGCTACTGGCTCGGCGGCAATCCCTGCAGCGGTCGCGTGGTCGCGGGCGTGCCCGCATGAGCGCACCCCCCACCCCTGGGGAGATCGAGGCGATCATCCATCGCGGCGTGCCGCTCGGCGCCGCCTGGGGCGTGCGGGTGGTCTCAGCCAATCCGGAGGAGGCCGTGCTGGAGCTGCCCCACAACCATGAGTTGCTGCGCCCGGGCAACACGGTTTCGGGCCCCGCCATCATGGGCCTGGCCGACATGGCGATGTGGGCGGTGTTGCTGGCCGGCAGCCAGGGCCGGGATGAGAGCCTGACGGCCAGCATGCATGTTAATTTCTTGCGTCCCTGTGGCCCAGGCCCCATTTATGCGACAGCGCGGCTCATCAAGGGCCAGGGCCGCAGCATCTTCGGGGAGATCCTGGTCCGCCCCTCGGGTTCGGAGGACGTCGCCGTGCATGTGACAACCGGTTGGGTCCGCAGCCACCGCCCCGATGCGGGTGCGGCATGAGCGAGGCCGGCTTCCTGCCCGTCGCCCTGCGCACCCATGGGCTTGCGCTGCATGAGCAGGTCGGCGCCTGGCGCGGCTGGTTCGATTCCGTCTTCGACCTGGAGCAGCCGGACGCGGAGCATGACCAGGGCTTCCCGGCCGAGAGCCTCGCCTGGCCGCTGGCAGGGATGGGCCTCAGCCGCGTCACCGCACCCAGCCTGCGTGTCCTGCGCACGCGCCAGATGGTGCGGCGCAATCCCGTGGACCATTGGTCTCTTACCATGGGGGGCGTCGAGACCCGGCTGCTGACGCCACGTGGCCCGGTGCGTGTTCCGGCCGGCGTGCCCTTCATCTTCAGCCTTGGCCAGGAGATGGTGAGCGAGCGCGATCCTGATGAACGGCTGCAATTCTACCTCTCGCGCGACCGGCTGGAGGCGCTGGCCGGCCCGCTGGATGCCGCCTGCGGCGCGCCGCTGGATGGGGTGATGGGGCAGCTCCTGGCCGATTATCTCCGCCTGCTGGCCAACCGCATCCCCAGGCTCCAGCCCGAGGAGGCGGCGCGCCTGCCGGATGCCATCGCCGCCATGATCGCCGTCTGCGTGCAGCCGAGCCGCGACCGCCTGGCCCTGGCCGAGGGGCAGATCGAGGCAACGCGCCTCGCCCGCGTGCGGCGCGCGATCCGGGCCAATCTGGGCTCGGCCCGGCTCTCGCCGCAGCTGCTCTGTCGCCTCGCCGGCACCTCGCGCTCGCAGCTCTATCGCCTGCTGGAGGGCGAGGGCGGGGTCGCGCGCTACATCCAGAAGCTGCGGCTGGAAGCGAGCCATGCGGCGCTGAGCGAGGAGAGGGATCCGCGCAGCATCGCCCAGGTGGCGGAGGCCTGCGGCTTCCATGACCCCTCCGCCTTCAGCCGCGCCTTCCGCCGGGAATTCGGCGCCACACCCAGCGAAGTGCGCGTGGCGGCCCTCGCCGGGCATGCGATGCGCCCGGTCGCGCTGCGCGGGGATGCGCCTGCCACGCCGGCCCTCCGGGACTGGCTGCGCGCCTTCTGAGCCCGGCTCAGGCCGTGGTCAGCAGCATCCGCAGGCGGTCGAGGATCAGCCCCAGCTCATCCTCCCGGAGCGGCACCAGTTCCAGCCGGATCTCGCCGAGCGCCGCACGGTCATCCATGGTCCAGATCGCGGGCTCGCCCGCCTTGAGCGCGGCCGCGATGCCGGGCGCCCGCGCGGGATCGAGGCGCAGGCGGGCACGTTGGAAGGGCAGACCGGTCGGGTCCGTCTCCGCCTCGGCGATGAGGCCGGGAAGCTCGGCGGCGCAAGCGAGGAAGCCGGCGAGCTTGTCTGCCTGCTCGGCCTGCCAGGCCCCGTGGTCCAGCGCCTCGCGCTCGGTCAGCGCGGCGATGACGCCGGCCAGCGCCTCCTTGCTCGCCTTCATGGCGCGGCCGATGCCCTTTTCCTGCGCGCGCAGGGCGGCGACGAGCGGGGCGCGGCCCATCACCAGCCCGGCGGTGGGGGCCGCCAGGTATTTCTGGCCGCTGACCAGCAGCAGATCCGCGCCGGTCGCCAGCAATTCGGCCATGCGCCAATCCTGCGCCGCGCCGTCGATCAGGGCGGGCACGCCGCGCGCATGGGCCGCCGCCACGGCGGCCGCGAGCTCCACCGCGCGCCCCTTGGTGAGGCGCGACGGGACGAGGAGGAGGGCCGCCGTATCGGGATGCGCGAGGGCCTCTGCGATCTCCGCTACCTCGCACCCCTGCCCCGTGCCGGCCAGCACGGGGAGCGCGCCCGCAAGCCGGATGGCCTGTTCGATCGGGTGGCCGTAATCCACCGCATGCCCGGCGGGCAGCACGATGCGATGCGGCATGCCCCGCGTATCGGGCAGGGCCGCCACGCGGTCCGGCGCGCCGCCGGTCATCGCCGCGGCCACGGCCAGCGTGATGGCGGCGGCGGCGCAATGCACGACGGCGCCGGCCTCGGCACCGCAATGGCGGGCGATGCGCCGGCCGGCCTCGGCCTGGAGCTCCTCCATCAGCGCGAAATCCGCGAGCGCGGCCCCCACGGCCGCCACGACGGCAGGCGAGGAGCGGGAGACGCCGAGCGGCGTGAAGGTGCCGCGCGCATTGATGATCCGCGCCATCAGCCCACCCGCCGCCCGGTGAAGAGCACGGCCACCAGCATCGCACTCACCGAAAGTGTCGCGCCCAGCGCCTTCACCGGCCCGATGGTCTCGCCCAGCAGCAGGGCGGAGGCGATGAGGCCCATCACGGGGACGACGACCGAGAGGGTGCTGGCGCGCGTCGCCCCCAGCATCTCCACGCTGCGGGCGAAGAGCAGCATGGAGACGACGCCCAGCAGTACGCCCTGCGCCAACATCATCCAGATGACGAGGCTGGTGGGCAGGGCGAAGAAGGCCTCGGCCCGGAAATAGAGGAAGGGCGGCAGCGCGAAGGGGACGGAGACGAGGGTCACGGCCGCCGTCGCCGGGATGGCCGGCACCTGCCAGCGCCGCAGCAGGATCGTGAACATGGCCCAGGTGGCGCCCGCGCCGACCAGCATCAGGTCGCCCCGCCAGGCGCCGGGATGCATGCCCAGCCCGTCCCAGGCGATGAGAAGGACGCCCGCCAGCATGGCCGCCAGCGCCGCGACGCGCCCTGGCGTCGGGCGCTCCCTCAGCAGCCACCAGGCGAGGAGCGCGCCGGCCACCGGATTGGTCATGGGCGCGATGGTGGCGCCATGCGTGGCCGGCGCGTATTGCAGCGCGCCGACGAAGAGGATGAGGTTGCCCATCCCGCCGAAGAGAAAGAGCGCGGAGATGCGGCGCCAGCCGAGATTGCGCATCGCCGCGCGGTCGCGCCAGATCAGCGGCAGCAGCAGCAGCGCCGCCGGAACATAGCGACAGAAGAGCAGGTCGAGGACGTGAATCCCCTGCCCGGTCAGGGCAAGGCGCGCGACCGCCGCATGCCCGCCCCAGATGGTGGAGGCCAGGAGGCCGATGAGGAGGCCGGCCAGGATCTTGGGGCTGATGTTCACCGGGCCAGGGGAGATGCACGCGAGAGTTGCGTCAACCCGCGCGGGCGCATGACCGTCCAGCGGGGGCCCTCAGGCGAGGATGCGGTTCACCCCATCGGCGAATTGGGCATAGGGCACGCCATAGACATGGATGGAAACCGCCGTCTCGGCGCAGCAATTGGCGATGCGGTGGATGAGGTCCGGGCAGCCCGGGCCGTGGCTCGTATCGCCCGTGCCGCGCAGATGCGCGGCCATGGGCCGGGGAACGTCACCTGGGTTGGCGCCGGGCGAGAAGAAATGCTCGGTCAGGACGCCGCGATGGACGCCGAGCGCGCACCAGGTGTGGTGCGAATGGACGGGCGACATCTGCCCGGGGCGCCAGACGAGGGCGACGACGGCATAGCCCTCCCCCTCATCCAGCAGGTGGCGCACGTAGCGGTCGGGGTTGGAGGGGCAGTCCCGCCCATCCAGCAGACACGCATCGCCCAGATAGGGCGCGATGGCGGCGGCGACGGCGGCGGGGCGATCATCGAGCGGGCGGCGCGCCGCGACCCGGATGTCGGAAAGCAGATTTTCCAGCCCGGTCCGGGCCGCGATCATGTTCATACAGCGGTCCTCGCATCGGGCGCAGTCAGCGCGGCGAGCACCATCTGTCGGCTCGCGGAAACCTGTTCATGCATGATGCGCGCGGCCTCATCGGCCCGGCCCAACGCCAGCGCCTCGACCAGCGCGTGGTGCTCATGCGCCATCTCGCCGGTGCGGTCGCGCGGGCGCAGGCCGAGGACGAGCATGCGGGTGCTTTCGTCCAGCAGGCGGTCGAGCTGACGGGCCAGGCGCGCATTGCCCGAAAGCTCGGCGATGGCGACGTGGAACTGCTTGTTGGCGTCGAGGAAGCACATCGCGCTTTCCTCATCGGCGCAGTCGTAGCCTTCCGCGCAGATGGCATCGAGGCGGCGGAGCATGACGGCATCCACGCGGCCCGCGGCACGGCGCGCGGCCTCAGGCTCCAGCATCAGGCGCAGGTCGAAGACCTCATGGATGTCGCGGATGGTGACGAGGCTGACCATCCAGCCCCGGCGGGGGACGGCCTGGACCAGGCCTTCCTCGGCGAGGCGCGCAAGTGCGGCGCGGACCGGCGCCTTGCCCAACTCAAGATGGGCGGCGACGGCGGTTTCGGAGACGGTCTCGCCGGGTGCGAGGCGTGTGGTGAGGATGTCGCGTCGGAGGGCCGCGACCGCGCGCTCGGTGAGCGAGGGCGGCGGCTCGATCTGGGTTACCAGCGACATGGGAGCATGACGTTCACTGACATGTCAGTGACCTTACGGAGGCACCGCCCGTCCCGCAAGCGGAAAGTCAGGCCTGCGCGAGGATCTCCGCCGCCGCCCGCGCCATGCCGGCATTGGAATGCGCCACACCCGGTACGGTGGCGAGGCTCCAGCCGAAGGAGACGCCACGCTGGCCCGCCGCATCGCGCGCCGCGGCAAAGAAATTCCGGCCGCGTTCGAAGCGGTGCAGGCCCTGCACATCCGTCGCGGCATCGCGCCGGAGCTGGAAATGCGTGGGGTCGTTGTCCGCCTCGCCGAGCAGGATGGTCACGGGGCGGGCGAGTGCGGCGCGGAGGCCGGCCTCGTTCGCCGCGCAATCCGCCAGGCCATGCGGGAAGGCCACGTCGAAGCTGGGCCAGGAATACCAGCCGGAATTGGCGATGATGATGCGCCGTGCGCGCGCCGCGCCGGTCAACAGCAGATAACGGTGCACGAATTGCGCGCCGGCCGAATGGCCATAGAGGGCGAAGGGTGCGGGTGGGGCCCCCTGCTCGGCCAGCACCGCATCCACCGCGCGGTCGAGTGCCCAGAAGGTCCATTCCGCCTCGGGCGCCTGGGCATTGCCGTAATTGTAGAAGCGCACGCCCGGGAATTTCGTGTCGGAATATTCGGGGCAGATCAGCAGGAAGCCATGCGCCTCGGCGGGCGCGATCCAGGCGTCGCGATAGCCATCGGCGTTGCGGCCCATGCCATGCATCACCACGGCGACCGGCCCGCCCGGCCGCCAGGCGGCGGGGCGGTGCCAATAGGCGTTCATGGGGCCCGGGGCGGCGCCGCTCGGTTCCTCGAAGCTGGTGCGGCCCGAGGGCGCGGCGGTGGCGATCATCGGCGTCATCAGGCTTCCCAGGACGAGGTTGCGGCGGTGCATCTCAATCCACCGACGCGCCGGAGCGACGGACGATCTCGGCCCAGCTTGCGATGTCGCGCCGCTGGATCGCGGCGAATTCGGCGGGCGTGAAGACCGGCGGGAGGGAGATGCCCTGCGTCGTCACCAGCCAGTTGCTGAATTCGGGGTCGCGCAGCACCGTCGTGATGGCGGAGGACATCCGCTGGACGATGGGCGCGGGCAGGTTGGCCGGGCCGAACATGCCGTACCAGGTGGTGCTGACGAAGCCCGGCAGGTTGCAGGCCTCGGCCACGGTCGGCACGTCGGGCAGGATCGGCAGGCGCTGCGCCGTCGTCACCGCCAGCGCGCGGGTCTGCCCCTGGCGGATGGGGCCCAGCGCCGGGCCCACCTGGTTGAAGAAGAAATCCACATCGCCCGCCAGCAGCGCCGTCTGGGCGCCCGGCTGGCCGCGATAGGGCACATGCGTCAGTTCCACATTGGCCGCGACGGCGAATTGCGCCCCGGCCAGATGCGTCGAGGCGCCATTGCCGGTGGAGGCATAGTTCAGCCGGCCAGGATTGGCGCGCGCATTGGCCAGCAGCGTAGCGCAGTCGGTGAGCTGCGGCCGGCGCTCGATGCTGACGGTCAGCGCGTTCGGCACGTCGCCCAGATGGGAGATGGGGGTGAAGTCCCGCACCACGTCGAAGGGCAGTGTGCGGTAGAGCGTCGCGTTGATCGCGTGCGTGCCGGCCGTGCCGAAGTAGAAGGTGTAACCATCGGGACGCGACTTCGCCACGAAGTCCGAGGCGATGTTGCCGCCGGCGCCCGAGCGGTTGTCCACGATGATGGTCTGGCCGTTCAGCAGGCGGCTCAGCGGCTCGGCCATGCGGCGCATGTAGATGTCGATGCCCGAGCCATTGGGGAAGCCGCTGACGATGGTGATGGGGCGGTTCGGCCAATTGTCCTGGGCCAGGGCCACGGCAGGCGCGGCGAGCGGCAAAGCGAGCAGGGAGCGACGGCGCACAGGGGTTCTCCTTCCAGCGGTTGGGCGCTTATGTAGGGGCTCACGCCCAGGGAGGGAATGATGCCGGGTGAGATCGCGCGGGGCGGCAGGTCCATCTATGGCGCGCCGCTTGGCATCCTGATGCTGGAAGCCCGTTTTCCGCGCATCCTCGGCGATAT
The DNA here is from genome assembly GCA_027488195.1 of Acetobacteraceae bacterium. GTDB lineage: Bacteria > Pseudomonadota > Alphaproteobacteria > Acetobacterales > Acetobacteraceae > Roseococcus. The sequence continues at coordinate 9,047 of JAIYCD010000183.1, forward strand.
GGGCAATGGGCTGACCTGGAACTTCCCGGTGCTGTTCCGCGTGGTGCGCGGCGCCTCGCCCACCCGCGTGGTCGAACAGGGGGCAGCGGGCCTGCTCGACGCCTTCATCGAGGCGGCGCGGGACCTGGTGGATCTGGGGGCCGAGGGCATCACGACGAATTGCGGCTTCCTCTCGCTGTTCCAGCGCGAGCTGGCCGAGGCGGTGCAGGTGCCCGTCGCCACCTCCTCGCTCATGCAGGTGCCCTGGGTGCAGGCGACGCTGCCGCCGGGACGGCGCGTCGGCGTCATCACCGTGAACAAGGCGGGTGTGACGCCGCGCCATCTGGAGGCGGCGGGCGTGCCGCTGGACGTGCCGTTGGAGGGGACCGAGGGCGGGCGCGAATTCTTCCGCGTGCTGATCCGGGCCGAGAAGACTGACCTGGACGTGGATCTCGCCCGGCAGGACATCCTGGAGGCCGCCGCGCGCCTCACCGCCCGCCACCCGGAAGTGGGGGCCATCGTGCTGGAATGCACCAACATGCCGCCCTATGCGGCGGATGTGGCGGAAGCGACCGGGCTGCCAGTGCATGACATCTATTCGATGATCAACTGGTTCCATGCCGGGCTGCGCCCCCGGCGCTTCTGAGCCCCCTCATCTTGCCGCGCGCCCCCGCGCGTGATGCATTCGCGCCACGAATCAGTTGAGGAAGCCCCATGGCCCGCACACATCGCATCGCCGTCATTCCCGGCGACGGCATCGGCAAGGAAACCACGCCCGAGGGGCTGCGCGTGCTGGATGCCGCCGCCAGCCGCTTCGGCTTCGACCTCAAGCTCACCCATTACGACTGGTCCTGCGAGACCTATGTGAAGACCGGCCGCATGATGCCGGAAGACGGGCTCGACCAGCTCAAGGACAGCGACAGCGTGTTCCTGGGCGCCGTCGGCTGGCCGGGTGTGCCCGATCACGTCTCGCTCTGGGGCCTCTTGATCCCGATCCGCCGCGGCTTCGACCAATATGTCTCGCTGCGGCCCTGCAAGCTGCTGCCGGGGGTGGCCACGCCGCTCGCCAACCGCACGCCGGCCGAGATCGATTTCTACGTGGTGCGCGAGAATACCGAGGGCGAGTATTCCTCCGTCGGTGGCCGCATGTTCCCCGGCACGGATCGCGAATTCGTGAGCCAGCAGTCCATCCTGACGCGCACCGGCACGGACCGCATCATCAAATACGCCTTCGAGCTGGCGATGAAGCGGCCGCGCAAGAAGGTGACCAGCGCCACCAAATCCAACGGCATCACCTTCACCATGCCCTATTGGGATGAGCGCTTCGACGCCATGGCGAAGAACTACCCCGAGGTGAAGACGGACCAGTTCCACATCGACATCCTCTGCGCCCATTTCGTGCAGCATCCGGACTGGTTCGACGTGGTGGTGGGCTCCAACCTCTTCGGCGACATCCTCTCCGACCTCGGCCCCGCCGTCGCGGGCTCCATCGGTGTCGCGGCGAGTGCGAATATCAACCCGGAAAAGGCCTTCCCCTCGATGTTCGAGCCGGTGCACGGCTCGGCCCCCGACATCGCCGGCCGCTTCATCGCGAACCCGATCGGGCAGATCTGGTCGGGTGCCATGATGCTCGACCACCTGGGCGAGCATGAGGCGGCGGCGGCGATCACGACGGCCATCGAGAAGCTGCTGGCCGAAGGCGGGCCGCGCACGCGCGATCTCGGCGGCCAGGCCGGCACGCTGGAAGTGGGCAAGGCCATCGCCGACGCGGTCGCGAAGGCCTGATGCATCGCCGCAGCGCCCTTCTCGCGCTGGCCGCCACGCCGGCGCTGGCGCAAGGCCCCTCGCCGCTCGCGCGGGCCTTTGCGCCGGAGGGGCGGCTGCGCGCGGTGATCAACCTCGGCAACCCGATCCTCGCTGGCCGGGTGAGTGAATCCGGGCCGCCGCATGGCGTCTCGGTGGACCTGGCGGAGGCCCTTGCGCGCCGCCTCGGGGTCGAGCTGGAGATGGTGATCGTCCCGGCCGCCGGGCGCGCGGTGGAGACGATGCGCTCGGGCCGCGCCGATATCGGCTTCTTCGCGGTGGACCCCGCGCGCAGCCAGGGGATCGAGTTCACGGCGCCCTATATCGAGATCGAGGGCGCCTATCTCGTGCGCGATGCCTCCCCCCTCACCCGCATCGCGGAGGTGGACCGGCCGGGCACGCGCATCATGGTCGGGCTCAACAGCGCCTATGACCTGTATCTCACGCGCGAGATCCGCCATGCCACGCTGCTGCGCGCCCCCACCTCGCCCGCCGTGGTGGAGGAATTCCTGCGCCAGGGCGTGGAGGTCGCGGCCGGTGTGCGCCAGCAGCTGGAGGCGGATGCGGCGCGCATCCCGGGCCTGCGCCTGCTGCCCGGCCGCTTCATGGTGATCCATCAGGCGATGGGCCTGGCCGCCGGGCGTGATCCGGCGGCGCTGGCTTATCTCTCCGCCTTCGTCGAGGAGATGAAGGCGAGCGGCTTCATCGCCGCCGCCCTCTCGCGGCATGGCATCCAGGGCGCCAGCGTCGCGCCGCCGCGGGGCTGACGGGGCGCGGCAATTCCCGTTGACCCGGCGGATCGGCGAGGTCTAGCCTTCCTTTCGGAAGCCGGAACAACCGGCGCCGGAGGAAGCCATGACCCATCTCACCCGACGCGCCAGCCTGGCCGCGGGCGCGGCTCTCATCTCAGGCCCAGCCAGCGCCCAACGCATCGCCGCC
>JAIYCD010000075.1 GCA_027488195.1 Acetobacteraceae bacterium
CAGAACCGCGGCTCCCAGGTTCTCGAACCGCAGGATGCCAAGACGGTGATGAACTGGCTGCCCTACGGGCTGCCCCGGTAAAGCTGGGAAGGAGATAGAGATATGGCTCGTGTCAAGCGCGGCGTTACCGCCCATGCCCGTCACAAGAAGGTCCTGGACCTCGCGAAGGGTTATGTGGGGCGCAGCTCCACCACCTATCGCGCGGCGCTCCAGCGCGTCGAGAAGGCGCTGCAATACGCCTATCGCGACCGCCGCAACAAGAAGCGCGATTTCCGCGGCTTGTGGATCCAGCGCATCAACGCCGCCACGCGTGAGCATGGGATGACCTATTCCCAGTTCATCGCCGGCATCAAGGCGGCCGGGATCGAGATGGACCGCAAGGTCCTCGCCGCTCTCGCCTTCGACGAGCCGGCGGCGTTTGCCGCCATCGTCGAGAAGGCCAAGGCCGCGCGCCCCACCGCCTGATCGAGTCCGATCGCTTTGGCCCCTTTGCCAAGGCGTGAATCGGCCTCGCAGCAGATCTGGCTGGTCGCAAAGTTCCAAAGGGCCGCGGCGCGAGAGCGTTTGCGGCCCTTTTTCTTGTGATGAGGACCACCCCATGTCCGACGATCTTTCCTCGCTCGCTTCCAGCACCGAAGCCGACCTCGCCGCCGCGGCCGATTTGCGCGCGCTGGATGCGGTGCGCGTCGCCGTGCTCGGCAAGTCCGGCGCGCTGACCGCGCTGCTCAAGGGCCTGGGCGCCATCGCGCCCGAGCAGCGCAAGGAACGCGGCGCCGCCGTGAACGCGCTGAAGCTGCAACTGGAAGCCGCGATCGAGGCGCGCAAATCCGTGCTGGAAGCCGCGGCACTCGACGCCAAGCTCGCGGCCGAAACCCAGGACATGACGCTGCCGCCGCGCCCCTATGCGCCGGGCGGCACGGGCGGCATCCACCCCATCTCCCGCACCATCGAGGAGCTGACGGCGATCTTCGGCGCCATGGGCTTCAAGGTCGTGGAAGGCCCGGATATCGAGGGCGACTGGTATAATTTCGCGGCGCTGAACATCCCCGACCATCACCCCGCGCGGCAGGACCAGGACACCTTCTACCTCCCCGGCATGATCGACGGCCGGCGCACGGTCCTGCGCACCCAGACGAGCCCCTTGCAGATCCGCACCATGATCGGCGAGGCCCCGCCCATCCGCGTCATCGCGCCCGGCCGCACCTACCGCGCCGACCATGACGCGACGCATTCGCCCATGTTCCACCAGGTCGAAGGTCTGGTGATCGATCGCGGCATCACGCTCGGCCACCTCAAGGGCTGCCTCACGGATTTCCTGCGCAGCTTCTTCGGCATCTCGACCCTGCCGGTGCGCTTCCGCAGCAGCTACTTCCCCTTCACCGAGCCCTCGATGGAGGTGGATATCGGCTGGAACCGCAGGACCGGCGAGCTGGGTGCGGGCAGCGATTGGCTGGAGATCCTGGGCAGCGGCATGGTGCACCCACGCGTGCTGGCCAATTGCGGGCTGGATGCGCGCGAATGGCAGGGCTTCGCCTTCGGCATGGGGATCGAGCGCATCACCATGCTGAAGCACGGCATGGCCGACCTGCGGCCCTTCTTCGAGGGCGATACGCGTTGGCTGTCGCATTACGGCACCAATCCCCTTTCCCCCGCCAGCCTGCATGAGGGCGTGTGATGAAGTTTCCTCTGTCCTGGCTGCGTGAGCACCTCGAAACCGAGGCCACGCTGGATCAGATCAGCACCACCCTCTCCGCCATCGGCATCGAGGTGGAAGGCATCGAGGATCGCGCCGCCGCGCTGGCCAATTTCCGCATCGCCCGCGTGATCGAGGCGGTGCAGCACCCCAATGCCGACCGGCTGCGCGCGCTCCGCGTGGATGTGGGCGATGGGCGCGAACTCAGCGTCGTCTGCGGCGCGCCCAATGCGCGCACCGGCATGCTGGGCGTGGCGGCGCTTCCCGGCGCCTTCATCCCCGGCACCGGCATCACGCTCAAGGCCGGCGAGATCCGCGGCGTGAAGAGCGAGGCGATGATGCTATCGGCGCGGGAGATGGGCCTGGGCGACGACCATTCCGGCATCGTGGACCTGCCCGAGGACGCGCCGCTCGGCGCGCGCTACGTGGATTACGCGGGGCTGGATGACCCGATCTTCGAGATCAAGGTGACGCCCAATCGCGGTGATGCGCTGAGCGTGCGCGGCGTGGCGCGGGATCTCGCGGCGGCGGGCCTCGGCACGCTCAAGCCCTGGTCCGCGCCCGCCATCACGCCGGCCTATGAGACGCCGCTCAACTGGCGCATCGAGGACCCGCGCGCCTGCACCTGGGCGCTGGGCCGCGCCGTGCGTGGCGTGAAGAACGGCCCCTCTCCGCAATGGCTGCAGGACCGGCTGACCGCCATCGGCCTGCGCCCCATCTCGGCGCTGGTGGATGTGACCAACTGGTTCACCTTCGCCCTCGGCCGCCCCTTGCACGTCTTTGACGTGGCGAAGGTGAAGGGCAACACCCTTTCCATGCGCATGGCGCGCCCCGGCGAGGAACTGCACGCGCTGAACGGCAAGACCTATGCGTTGACCGAGGAGGATGGCGTGATCGCCGATGCCGCGGGCCCCGAGGCGCTGGGCGGCATCATCGGCGGCGAGCCCTCGGGCTGCGACGAGACGACGACCGAGTGCTTCATCGAATGCGCGCTCTTTGACCCCGTGCGCATCGCGCTCAGCGGCCGCCGCCACAACATCTTCACCGATGCCCGCGCGCGCTTCGAGCGCGGCCTGGATCAGGCGCTGTTGCCGGCGGCGCTGGATGCCGCGACGGCCATGATCATCGAGCTCTGCGGCGGCGAAGCCAGCACGGTCAGCGAAGCGGGCAGTGAGCCGCTCTGGCGGCGCGAGGCCACTTTGCGCTTCGAGCGCCTGGCGCGTTTGGGCGGCCTCGCCCTACCACCTGACCTGGCGGTGGCGCGGCTGGAGGGGCTGGGCTTCACCGTCACCGCGCGCGACGCGCATCGCGTGACGGTGGCCGTGCCGCCCTGGCGCAACGACATCGCGGCGAAGATCCATCTGGACCAGGACCCGAGCCTGGCGCCCGAGCGCGCGCGCATCGCCGAGGAAGGCTGCGCGGCGGTGGAAGCGGAATGCGACCTGGTGGAGGAGGTGTTGCGCCTGGGCGGACTGGATGCCGTGCCTTCCGTCTCGCTGCCGGTCGCCTCGCCCGTACCGCTGCCGGCGCTGGACGCGAAGCAGGTGCGCAGCAGCCTGGCGCGGCGGGTGATGGCCGCGCGTGGCATGCAGGAGGCGGTGACCTACGGATTCATCGAGCGCCGCATCGCAGCGATGTTCGGCGAAACGCCTGACACGCTGCGCCTCGAGAACCCCATAGCGTCCGACCTCGATCAGATGCGGCCCACCCCCATCGCCTCGCTCGCCCTGGCGGCCGCACAGAATGCCGCGCGCGGCTTCGCCGATGTGGCGCTGTGCGAG
>JAIYCD010000273.1 GCA_027488195.1 Acetobacteraceae bacterium
TCCCCCCCGCCCGACTGGGCGATCGAGATCGCGACCGGCGGCGAGGTGGCGGTGGTGGCGGTCGAGGAGGAGAACCGCGTCCGCGCCATCGTGGCACTCAGCCCGGCCTCGGGCCTGCAACTGATGATCGGCCGCCCGGTCGATTCCTCCGTGCTGGAGCATATGCAGCGCACCGAGCAGGCGGTGACGGCATACCAGTCCATCGACCGCAACCGCGAGGGATTGCAGATCACCTTCGTGATGATCTTCGCCATCGGTTCGCTGCTGGTGCTGCTGGCGGCGGTGCTTGTGGGCCTCGTCCTCGCGAACCAGCTGGCGGGGCCGATCTCGCGCCTGATCACGGCCGCCGAGCGGGTGCGCGGCGGTGACCTATCGGTGCGCGTGGAGGAGGGCGACGGCGATGACGAGATCGGCAGCCTGAGCCGCGCCTTCAACCGCATGACCAACCAGTTGGCCGCGCAGCGCAGCGAATTGCTTGAAGCGTATCGCCAGATCGCCGAGCGGCAGAACTTCACGGAGGCCGTGCTGGGCGGGGTCTCGGCCGGCATTGTCGGTCTCGACCATGAGCTTCGGGTCAACCTGCCCAACCGCAGCGCGAGCCTGCTGCTCCGCCTCGACCTCGATCGCGAGATCGGCCGCCCCATGGCCGAGGTGGCGCCCGAATTCGCGGAACTGCTGGCGCAGCCGGGCACGACGCGCACGGCCGAGATCCGCGTGGGCCCACCCAATGAGCGTAAGACGCTGCTCGCCCGCCTCTCGCCGGAGATGGAGGGCCAGGGCCATGTGCTGACCTTCGACGACATCTCCGCCCTGCTCACCGCGCAGCGCCAGGCCGCCTGGGCCGATGTGGCGCGGCGAATCGCGCATGAGATCAAGAATCCGCTGACCCCCATCCAACTCAGCGCCGAGCGCCTCAAGAAGCGCTACCTGAAGCAGATCACGCACGACCCCGAGACCTTCACCGCCTGCACCGACACGATCGTGCGGCAGGTGGGCGATATCGGCCGCATGGTGGATGAATTCAGCGCCTTCGCCCGCATGCCCCAGCCCGTGATCCGCCCCGAGGAGATGGGGCGCCTGGTGCGGGAGGCGCTGGTGCTGCAGCAGCAATCCCGCCCCGAGATCGCCTGGGTGACGGAGCTGCCCGAGCAGAAGCTCCATGCCGTCTGCGACCGGCGGCTGATCAACCAGGCCTTGACGAATTTGCTCAACAATGCGGCGGACGCGATCGCGATGCGCGTCCAGCGGGACGAGGAGGCGGGCCTTGCCTGCCCGAAGCCGGTCGGCCATATCCGAGTGAGCTTGTCTTCCGATGCAGGCCGCCTGATCATCGCCGTCGAAGATGACGGGATAGGCCTGCCGGCGGGGGACCAGCGTGACCGGCTGACCGAGCCCTATGTGACGCACAAGACAAAGGGGACCGGCCTTGGTCTCGCAATCGTGAAGAAGATCATGGAGGATCACCGCGGGAGCATTCGCCTCAGCGATGCGCGCGAGGGCGAAGGCGCGCGGGCCGAGCTGATCCTGCCGGAACTGGAGGCGGAGTCGGCGACGGTGGTCGAGACCCGGGAGCACCGCCATGGCGCATGATATTCTGATCGTGGATGATGAGCCCGACATCCGCTCCCTGATCGACGGAATTCTTTCCGACGAAGGATATGAGACGCGCCAGGCGCATAACTCCGACACGGCGATCGCGCATTTCCGCGCGCGCCGGCCCTCGCTCGTCATCCTCGACATCTGGCTGGCCAATTCCCGGCTGGACGGCCTCGAGATCCTGGACGCGCTGCACCGGGAGGAGCCGCACGTCCCCTGCGTCATGATCTCGGGCCACGGCAATATCGAGACGGCGGTTCAGGCGATCCAGAAGGGCGCCTTCGACTTCATCGAGAAGCCCTTCAAGAGCGACCGCCTTCTGCTGATCGTCTCGCGCGCGTTGGAGGCCGCGAAGCTGAAGCGCGAGATCAGCGATTTGCGCCTGCGTGCGGGTTCGGAGGCGGAACTGATCGGCGTCTCGCCCGCCATGGCGCAGATTCGCTCGGCCATCGAGCGCGTGGCCCCGACCAATTCCCGCGTGCTGATCAGCGGCCCGCCGGGCACCGGCAAGGAAGTGGCCGCTCGCATGCTGCATGCCCGCTCGCGCCGGGCGGACGGGCCTTTCGTGGCGCTCAATTGCGCCACGCTCGACCCTTCGCGCATCGAGGAGGAACTCTTCGGCGTCGAGCCGCGGGGCGAGCAGCCGCGCCGTGCGGGCACGCTGGAGCGCGCGCATGGCGGTACGCTGCTGCTGGACGAGGTGTCCGACATGCCGCTGGAGACGCAGGGCAAGATCGTCCGCGCGTTGCAGGAGCAGGGCTTCGAGCGCATCGGCGGCGCCACGCGGGTGAAGGTGGATGTGCGCGTGATCGCCACCACCAACAAGGATCTTCAGGCCGAGATCGCGGCCGGGCGCTTCCGCGAAGATCTGTTCTACCGCCTTTCCGTCGTGCCGCTTCGCATGCCGGCACTCCGCGAGCGCCGCGAGGATGTGCCCGCGCTGGCGCGGCATTTCATGACACGCTCCATCGAGAGCTCGGGCCTCGCCCCGCGTGCGCTGGCCGAGGACACCATTGCCGCGCTGCAGACGCATGACTGGCCCGGCAATGTGCGCCAGTTGCGCAACCTCATGGACTGGCTGCTGATCATGTCGCCCGGCGATTCCGGCTCGCCCATCCGCGCCGAGTCGCTGCCGCCGGAGATCGTCTCCACCGCGCCCTCGATGCTGCGGCTGGACCGTTCCAGCGAGATCATGACCCTGCCCCTGCGCGACGCGCGCGAGGCCTTCGAACGGCAATATCTGGAGGCGCAATTGCTGCGCTTCGGCGGCAATATCAGCCGCACTGCCAATTTTGTCGGCATGGAGCGCAGCGCCCTGCACCGGAAGCTGAAATTCCTCGGCGTCCATGCGGAAGACAGGGCCTCCGGGACCGCCTAAGCTCCTTCGCATGTCGAAGATCGCTTATGTGAATGGCGCCTACCTGCCGCAGCGCCAAGCCTCGGTGAACATCGAGGATCGCGGCTACCAGTTCGGCGATGGGATCTATGAGGTGGTGCACCTCTACCGGGGCCGCTTCATTGACGAGATACGCCACCTGGATCGGCTGGAGCGCTCGCTGAAGGAGATCCATCTCCCCATGCCCATGCCGCGCCCGGCGCTGCGCATGGTCCTGATGGAGGTGGCGCGCCGCAACCGCGTGACCGACGGGCTGCTCTACATGCAGGTGACGCGCGGCGTGGCCCGGCGCGACCACGCCTTCCCGAAGACGCCGGTGCCGGTCTCGCTGGTCGTCACCGTCCGGCACATCCCGCCTTACCCCAAGGATGTGGATCGCTGGACCATCAGCGCCATTACCCACCCCGACCTGCGCTGGGCGCGGCGGGACATCAAGAGCGTCAACCTGCTGCCCAATGTCCTGGCCCGCCAGGCGGCGCGCGAGGCGGGCTCGGCCGAAGCGATCCTGTATGACGAGGCGACCGGCATGGTGACCGAAGGCGCCGCCACCTCCTTCTGGATCGTGGATGCGGCTGGCGTCCTGCGCACCCGCCATCTCGACCAGGTGATCCTGCCCGGCTGCACCCGCGGCGCGTTGATCGCGGAGATGGAGGCCGATGGGATCCCCTATAGCCTGGAACCTTTCAGTCTCGAGGAATTGCGCGGCGCGCGGGAAGCCTTCCTGACCTCCGCCACCTCCTTCGTGAAGCCCATCCTGAAGATCGACGGCCGCGCGGTGGGGGATGGCCAGGTCGGGCCCGTCACGCGCCGCCTCTTCGACGTCTTCTCGCGCCATGTCCATGCCGGCCTCGGGAATGCCGCATGACGATCCCCGATCAGATTCATGGGCCGGCCCCGACCGCCATCCTGTTCGACTGGGACAACACCCTGATCGATGGCTGGGCCGCGATCGAGGCCGGGCTGAACGCCGCCTTCGCCGCCTTCGGCAAGCCCGCCTGGACGCGCGAACAGGTGCTGGGCAATGTTCGCAAGTCGCTGCGTGACAGCTTCCCTGAACATTTCGGCCATGAGTGGGAGCGCGCGCGGGACATCTTCTATGAGGCGGTTCACGCGACCCACCTCGATGTGATCCGCCCGCTGCCGGCCAGCCTTCCCATGCTGGATTCGCTGGCGCATCTGCCGCTCGGCGTCGTCTCGAACAAGCAGGGGCCACTGTTGCGGAAAGAGGCCGCGCATCTGGGCTGGGCGGACCGATTCCGCGTGCTGGTGGGCGCCGGCGATGCGGTGGCGGACAAGCCCTCCGGCGCGCCATTGCATCTGGCGCTCGGCCGCATGGGCCTCAGGGCCGGCCCGCATATCTGGTATGTGGGTGATACCGCCATCGACATGCAGGCGGCCCGCGCGGCCGGCTGCCGGGCCGTGCTGCTCGGCGATGCGGCGCATGACGGAGGAGTCGCGGCCTGCGCGCCCGACATGGCCTTCACCGACGGCGTGCAACTCTCGGAACGACTGCACGCTCTGGACAAGTGATCCGGGACGCCCGACATTCCCAACTCAGGCAAGGCGACGGGCGATAGCCCGCGACCAAGAACAAGAAGGAGGCCGTGATGGCCGAGAAATCCCAGAACGTGCAGGACGTGTTCCTGAACCACGTTCGCAAGAGCAAGACCCCGGTGACGGTGTTCCTGGTCAATGGCGTCAAGCTCCAGGGCATCATCACCTGGTTTGATAACTTCTCCGTGCTGCTGCGTCGCGACGGGCACACGCAGCTGGTCTACAAGCATGCGATCAGCACGGTGATGCCGGGCGCGCCCATCATGCTGTTCGACCCCCAGGCGGCAGGCGCCGCAGCGGGCACCGGGGCGGCCGCGCCGGCCCCCGGTGCACCCATGCGCGAGACGACGCTGACCATGTCGCGGGAGCCAGCCGCTGCCCGCGAAGACTGAAGATGTCGCGGCGGCGCCCACGCGCGCCGCCGTCATCCTCCCCTTCGAGCGCAGCCAGCGCTCGAACGTCCTGGAATTTGCCCCTACGGGTGGGCTGCCGCGCGCGGCCGAGGCGCGGCTGGCCGAGGCGGTGGGCCTCGCCGCCTCCATCGGGGTGATGATCGTCCATTCGGCGATCCATCCGCTGCGCCAACGCCGCCCCTCCACCTTGCTCGGCGAGGGCCAGGTGGAAATGGTCCGCCAGGCGCTGGAGGAGCAGGAGGCCACCCTCGTCATCGTGGATGCGGCCCTTACCCCCGTGCAGCAGCGCAACCTGGAGCGCGAATGGGGGGCCAAGGTCATCGACCGTACCGGCCTCATCCTTGAAATCTTCGGCGAGCGCGCCCGCACGCGCGAGGGCTCGCTGCAGGTCGAGCTTGCGCATCTGGAATACCAGCGCACGCGCCTCGTCCGCTCCTGGACGCACCTGGAACGCCAGCGCGGCGGCTTCGGCTTCCTGGGCGGGCCCGGTGAAAGCCAGATCGAGATCGACCGCCGCCTGATCGGCGACCGCATCATCCGGCTCAAGCGCGAGCTGGAGCAGGTGCGCCGCACCCGCGGCCTGCACCGCAAGGCGCGCGAACGCGTGCCTTTCCCTGTGATCGCACTGGTCGGCTACACCAATGCCGGCAAGTCCACGCTGTTCAATGCCCTGACCGGCGCTGCCGTCTACGCGCAGGACCAACTCTTCGCCACGCTCGACCCGACCATGCGGCAGATCACCTTGCCCTCCGGCCGGCATGCCATCCTCTCAGATACGGTGGGCTTCATCAGCGACTTGCCGACGCAACTGATCGAGGCCTTCCGCGCGACGCTGGAGGAGGTCGCGGCCGCCGACATCATCCTGCATGTGCGCGACGTGGCGCATCCCGACAGCACCGCCCAGCGCAACGACGTGAATGCCGTGCTGGACGAAATGACCGAAGGCCCCGATGCCGCGCTGGATGGCGGCTGGCGCGGCCGCTGCATCGAGGTGCTGAACAAGGCGGACCTGCTGGGCGGGCCTGAGGCCATCGCTTCGCGCGCGGTGGGCGGCATCGCCGTGTCGGCGCTGACGGGCGAAGGGCTGGATGTGCTGCGCGACACGCTCGATGCACGCCTCTCCGAGACCATGGTGACCGAGCGCTTCGAATTGCGGAGCGAGGACGGCTCCCGCCTCGCCTGGCTGTATCGCCATGGTGAGGTGCTGGAGCGCGTGGATGGCGAGGACAGCATCCAGCTGACCGTGCGCCTCTCGCCCGCCAATCGCGCGCGCTACGAGCTGCTCTCGTGAGGTTCTCGGCGGCGGAGGCCAGTGAGCTGGCGGGGCTGCTGCGCTGCGCCGCACAGGCCGAGATCCTGCCCCGTTTCCGCCGGCTGGTCAGCGGTGACATCCGCACCAAATCCGGCCCGCTCGACCTCGTCACCGAGGCCGATGAGGCGGCCGAGCGCCTGCTCACGGCGCAGCTCGCGGCCCGCTATCCGGAAGCTCTGATCCTGGGCGAGGAGGCGACCGCAGCCGATCCCGGCCTGCTGATCCGCATGCAGGATGCGGAGCTGTGCTTCGTGCTCGATCCGGTGGATGGCACCGCAAATTTCGCAGGTGGCGTGCCGCTCTTCGGCGTGATGCTGGCCGCCATCCGGCACGGCGAGACCATCGCCGGCTGGATTCATGACCCGATGGGCGACGACACCATGATCGCGCTGCGCGGCGAGGGCGCCTGGGTCGAGACGCCCGCAGGCCGCCGCGTGGATTGCCGGGTTGCTGCCCCCGCGCCGCTGGGCGGCATGGTGGGCGCCATTTCCTGGAGCTATTTGCCGGTGGGGCGCAAGGCGCATCTTCTGCCGCGCTTGGCGCAGCTGGCCGGCACGCTGAATTTTCGCTGTGCCGCGCATGAGTACCGGCTGGCGGCCACCGGCGGTTTGCACGCGCTCGTCTACAACAAGCTGATGCCCTGGGATCACGCGGCGGGCGTGCTGATCCATGCTGAGGCGGGGGGCCATGCGGCGCAGTTCGACGGCAGTGCCTATTCGGCCCGCAAGCATGCGGGCGGCTTGATATGCGCACCGGATGAAGCCGGCTGGCAGGCCCTGCGTGAGGGCCTTCTCGGCCCTCAATAGCCCTGATAGGGCCGCCGATAGCCACGGGGGGCACGTCGGTAACCATAGCCCCGCTGCTGCTGCGACTGGTCATAGAGATAGCCGCCCGCGCCACCGACACCAGCGCCCAGCAGGGCACCAAGCCCCGCATTGCCGCTGAAGGAGCCGATGATGCCACCCACCGCACCACCCCCCAGCGCGCCCGTCGCTGCGCGTTGCTGCGTTTCGTTCAGTCCTGCGCAGCCGGAGAGGCCAAGGTCGCCCAGCAGGGCAAGGGTGAGTGCGGAGCGGCGCATCAGCGTGCCCTCCGGCGGGTGCTGGCTGGCGGGCAGGGGAAGGCGGCCTGGGCCCAGCGCAACAGGCCATCCAGAGCGGGCTCATTCGCGTAGTTCGGATTCTCTCGCGCCCAGTGGGCAAAGGCGATGCCGGATTCCGCGACCGTAGGGCCCGGATTGGGCAGGCAAAAGAGCGGCCGCATCGGTCCGCCCTGCGGGTACATCAGCGCGTGGTATTGCCCGGCGCTGGTGAGGAAGCCCTGGCAATAGGCGATGGCCTCAAGCCGGGGGACGCCCGTGCTGGTCGGTTCGCAGACGGCGGCGAGGTCGGCCGCGGTCTGCACGTGATCAACCTGGCGTGTCTGCGCCGTGGCCACGCCGGTGGCCAGGCATGGCGCCAGAATCGGGAGTGTTCGTCGCATCGGCAGGCCTCCGCGCGGCCCGGCGGGCCGCACGCGAGGGGAACCCCGAAGCGGGCCCGGGGTTGCCCCCGGGCTTAGCTCAGCCGCAATTCAACTTGGCCGCGAGATCCACGAAATCCGCCGCCACGCAGTCCCACGGATCCTCCGCGGTCAGGTCGATCGTCTGCCCTGCCCCATGCTCGACCGGCCGGGGGATGAAGGCGGTGGCGAGGCCGGCGGCCCGCGCCGCCCGCAGGTCACCATTATGGGCAGCGACCAGGCAGACCTCCTCCGGGCGCATCGCCAGCAATTCGGCGGTGCGCTGATAGGCCTCGGGCTGCGGCTTGTAGGCCTGCACCGGTTCGGCGCCGAGGATCGCATCCCAGGGGAGGCGCGCACGCTTGGCCATGTTCGCCAGCAGCGCGATGTTCCCGTTCGAGAGAGGCGCCAGGAAGTAGTTGCGCTTGAGGCGGTGCAGGCCGAGCAGCACATCCGGCCAAGGGTCCAGCTTGTGCCAGGCCAGGTTCAGCGCATCGAGGTCCGCAGCCTTGCAGCCGGTGACGCCGTGATCCGCCAGCATGGTCTCGAGGTTCTCCCGGTGCAGCACATCGAGCCGCGTGAAGGGCCGCCGGCCCGAGCGGCATTCCTCCATCGCCGGCTGATAGCGGCGCCGCCAGGCATCGGCCAGCAGGAAGGGATCCAGGTCGGTGCGGCCGATGGCCGAGAGATAGCCCGCGAGTTCGCGCGCGACGCCGCTGCGCCAATCCACCACCGTGCCGAAGACGTCGAAGACGAGAGCCTTGACCTGTCGCATGCGCTTAGTCCTTCCGGGCCCATTTCTTGTCGAACTCCCAGACCTCCGGGAAGCCCATCAGCTCGCACATGCGGCCGAAGCCGTAGCTTTCCTGCGTGGGCAGGCCGTTGGTGTCGCCATGCTGCATCAGGTGAGAATAGACGCGCTCGAGTGCCGCGCTGACGGCGAGGAAGCCGGCACCCGGATAGATCGCGATGCTGTAGCCGATCTCCTTCAGCCGCGCGGCCGGCAGGATGGGCGTGCGGCCGCCTTCCACATTGTTGGCCAGCAGCGGCTTGGCGATGGAGCGGCCGATCTCGACCATCTCGGCCTCGGTCTCGGGGCTTTCGATGAAGACGATGTCGGCCCCCGCGTCGCCATACATGCGGCCGCGCCGGATGGCCTCTTCGAGGCCGAGGCCGGTGCGCGCATCGGTGCGGGCCACGATCAGGAAGTTGGGGTCACGCCGGGCTTCGACGGCGACCTTGAGCTTGAGGACCATGTCCTCGGCCGGGATCACGCTCCGGCCGGGGGTGTGGCCGCACTTCTTCGGCATTTCCTGGTCCTCGAGCTGGATGCCCGAGATGCCGGCGGCCTCGTAGCCCATCACGGTGTGGCGCACGTTCAAAAGGCCGCCATAGCCGGTGTCCGCGTCCGCGATGATCGGCGTCTTAGCCATCTGCGCGAAGCGGCCCATGCGGCTGACCATGTCCGTGTAGGTCGCGATGCCGGCATCGGCGACGCCCAGATGCGAGGCGACGGTGCCGAAGCCCGTGGCGTAGAGGCAGTCGAAGCCCATGCCATCGGCCACGCGCGTGCTGATCATGTCGAAGATGCCGGGTGCGACGATGAACTTCTTCGCGTCGAAGGCGGCCTTGAGGGAGGGGTGTGCCATTGGAAACCTCTACTGGCGTTGAATGTGGCCAGCGGCGGAGGCCGCGGCCCAGATGCGGTCCTCGCGCTGCATGGCGGCGAGGGTTTCGGCGGGTGCGCGCAGATCAGGCTCGATGCCGAGCGCCGTCAAGCGGGCGCGGAAGGCCTGGTCGGCGAAGGCGCCATCCACCGCCGTGCGGATGCGTGCCGAGATCGCGTCCGGCAACCCGGCGGGTGCCAGCAGCGCCACCCAGCCGGCCAGGTCGAAATCGGCGATGCCCTGTTCCTGCACCGTCGGCACATCGGGAAAGAAGGGCGTGCGGGTCGCGGTGCTGACGGCGATGATGCGCGTGCGGCCGGTGGCCAGATGCGGCGTGGCGCTGGCCGTGCTGGTCCAGCCGAGCGGCAGGTGCCCCGCCACCACATCCGTCATCAATTGCCCGCCCGAGCGATACTGCACATCCGGGATCTCAAGGCGCAGGCGGCGGGCCAGCTCCTGGCCGATGAATTGCGAGAGCGCCTCCGTGCTGCCGGTGGAAAGCCGCGCTGGGTTGGCGGCGGCAAAGGCGCGCAGGCCCAGGATGTCTGTGAAGGGCAGCGTGTGGGAGGCGGCCAGCACCATGGTGTTGCGCGTCAGCATGGAGACGGGCGTGAAGTCGCGGATCGGGTCGTAGGGGATCTGCGCCAGGACGTGGCGGTTCATCACATGCGTCGAGACGACGGCGGTGAGCGTGTGGCCATCCGGCTCTGAGCGCGCGACCAGCTCGCTGCCGATGACGCCGGCCGCACCCGCCCGATTTTCGACGATGATGGGATGCGGCAGCGTGGGGCGCAGCGCCTCGGCCAGGGCACGGCAGAGGATGTCGGTCCCGCCGCCGGCCGCATAGGGCACGATGAGGCGCACGGGCTTTTGCGGCCATGCCACCTGGGCCAAAGCGGGGCTAGGCAGCAGGGCTGGCAGGGCCAGCAGCGAGCGTCGGCGCAACATGTGATTTCCTCCGTTGGCAGGAGTTTCGCGCGTGATTGCGGTGGGCGGAAGCCCTCGGTGCATGCAATCCTGCGATGCATGAATCCGCGCATCACCGTGATCGGCCTTGGCTATGTCGGCCTGCCGACCGCTGCATTGCTGGCCAGCCGCGGCATGGCGGTGCAGGGTGTGGACAGCAATGCCGCGGTGCGAGCCACCCTTGCCGCGGGCCGCATCCACATCACCGAAGCGGATGTCGAGGCGCTGCTGGAACGCGCACTCCGCGCCGGCCTCTTTACCCTGCATGCCGAGCCGCCGCCGGCCGATGTCTTCATCATCGCCGTGCCCACGCCGCTCGGCGAGGACCGCGCGCCGATGCTGGGCCATGTGCTCGATGCGGCCCGCGCCCTCGCGCCCGCGCTGCGCCCCGGCAACCTGGTGCTCTTGGAAAGCACGAGCCCGATCGGCACCACGGCCCGCATCGCGGGCCTGCTGGCCGAGTTGCGCCCGGACCTGACCGACCTCGCCATCGCCTATGGCCCGGAGCGCGTGCTGCCTGGCCGCATCCTGACCGAGATGGTGGAGAATCACCGCGTGGCCGGCGGCCTGACGCCCGAGGCCACGCGCCGCGCGGTGGATTTCTACCGCCTCTTCGTGCGCGGCGAGGTGGTGGGCACCGATGCGGCGACGGCCGAGATGGTGAAGCTGGCCGAGAACGCCTTCCGTGACGTGAACATCGCCTTCGCCAATGAGCTTTCCCTGATCGCGGGCGCGCATCGGCTGGATGTCTGGCGCGTGATCGAGATCGCGAACCGCCATCCACGTGTGAACATCCTGCGGCCCGGCCCCGGCGTGGGGGGGCATTGCATTGCAGTGGATCCGTGGTTCCTGGCGCATGGCGCGCCCGATGCCACGCGCCTCATCCCCGCCGCGCGGGCGGTGGATGCGGCGAAGCGTGCTTCGGTGCTCGACCAGGCCTCGGCGCTTTGCGCGGGCGGCGAGCGGCTGATCTGCCTCGGCCTCGCCTTCAAAGCGGATGTGGCGGACCTGCGCGAGAGCCCGGCGCTGGACATCGCTGCCGAATTGGCGCGGCGCCATCCGGGCCAGGTGGTGCTGGTCGAGCCGCACCTGCGCGCGGCGCCTGCCGGCGTGGATGCGCCGCTGGTCTCGCTGGAGGAAGCGCTGGCCGGGCCGGGGGCGCTGCTGGTATTGACCGATCATGCCGCCTTCCGGCGCATCCCCCGCGCCCAGCGTGTGGGCCGCCGCATTCTGGACACCCGCGGAATGTTCCGCGACGAGGAGAGCCCCTGATGCCCGATGGTTCCGTGACCCTGCCTGCCCTCACCCAGATCGAGGCGGTGGTACAGACCTATCTCGATGGTCTTTACGAGGGCGATGGCGCCAAGATCGCCGCCGCCTTCCACCCCGTCTCGCATCTCTACAATGTCGTGGATGGCGCCGTGGTGGACCTGCCGCGCGCGGATTGGCTCACGATGATCGCCGGCCGCACCTCGGCTGCATCGCGCGGCCTGGCGCGGGAGGACCGCATCCTTGCGATGGACATGGCGGGCGAGGATGCGGCCTGCGTGAAGGTGAATTGCTGCATCCCGCCGCGCTATTTCACGGATTACCTGCTGCTGCTGAAGACGGCGGAGGGGTGGAAGATCGTGAGCAAAAGCTTCCACACCGAGCTTCGCTCGGTTTGATTTTTTGACGCCCTCAGACGCCGGGCGGCCGCGTCCGCGGCCTTGGCTTCGGATCGCTGAAGCGACCCGCCGGGCCTATTCGGCCCGGATACTCGATGGGCGGTCCGCTTCCTGGGCAGGCGTTTCGGCTGTGCTTCCACCTCAGCCCGCCGGTTTCAGCACGTAATCCACCCCCGCCCGCGCGGCGACGTCGCGCACATGCTGCACCAGGCTCTCGGGCATCGGGATGCCGTCCACCAGGCGCTGGGCGCGCGATGCTTCCTCCGGCTCGCCCGGCACCAGCACCGGCTTGGCGGGGTCGGCCGGACGGGTGTCGTGCAGCACGTCGATCACCGCATCCAGGTCACTCTCGTAGCCCTCGATGTCGCGGAAGGCGCGCGGGTCCACCGCCAGCATGAAGTGGCCGATATTATTGGGGTCGCTCGGCTTCTGCGCCCGGTTGCGGATGGGCGAGAAGCTGGCGCCCACCATCGTCCCGCCCAGGATATGCGCCATCAGCGCCAGGCCGTAGCCCTTGTGGCCACCCAGCGATTCCGGGCCGCCGACAGGCGTAATGCCGCCCTCCTTGTGCTTGAACACATAGTCATTGGCGATGTGGCTGTCGGTGACGGGCTTGCCCTCGCCATCCTGCACCCAGCCCTCGGGCAGGGGCTTGTCGTTGAGGTGGTAGACCTTGACCTTATTGCCCGCGACGGTCGTCGTCGCCATGTCAAGCACGACTGGCTTGTGCTGCCCGGCGGGGGCCGCGAAGGCGATCGGGTTGGTGCCCAGCACGGGTTCTGCCGCGCGTGTCGGCACCATCAGGATGCCGCGCGTGGAGGATGTCACCATGCCGATCAGCCCGGCATCCGAGGCGATGCGCGCATAGCAGCCGGCCGCGCCGAAATGGTGGCTGTTCACCACGCCCACCGCGCCCACGCCAAAGGCGCGCGCCTTCTCGACGGCGAGCTTCATGGCCATGAAGGCGGCAGGGTGGCCCAGCCCATCGGCGCCATCCACCATGGCCGTCGCCGCGAAATCCTGCACCACGCGCGGCTCGCCCGCGATACGAAGCTGGCCTTTGTGCAGCAATTCCTCATAGGCCATGAGCATGGAGATGCCGTGGCTGTCCACGCCGGTCAGGTCGGTCTCGACCATGATGTCGGCGGTGGTTTCCGCCAGGTGCGGCGGGCTGCCCCAGGCTTGCAGGATGGCGAGGATCTGGGCGCGAATGGAGGTGTGGCTTGCGTGCAGCATGGCTCAATCCACCGTGGCGCCGGTGGCGCGCACGATGGGTACCCATTTCTCGATTTCCGCGGCGATGAAGGCGCGGGTGCGGGTGGGCGTCATGTTGTCCGGGATGGTGTTGCCGAGTGCGAGGATGCGTTCGCGCACCGGGCCCGCGGCCAGCTGGGCCGCGATCTGTTGCTGGAGGAATTCGAGGATGACGGGGGGCGTGCCGATGGCGCTCGACCAGGGCGTCCAGGTCGTCGCCTGGAAGCCGGGAACGCCCGCTTCATGAGCGGTCGGCACATCGGGCGTCATGGGCGACCGTGTGGGCGTGCCGATGACCAGGCCGGTGACGGTGCCGGCGCGGATATGCTGCTCCATGAAGGAGATGGTATCGGACTGGAACTGGATGCGCCCGGCCGAGAGATCCGCGAATGAGGCCGCGGAGCCGCGATAGGGGACATGCTGCGCCGTGACGCCCATCTGGCTCAGCAGCAAGGCCGCCGAGATATGCCCGGTGGTGCCATTGCCCGAGGAGCCGAATGTGTAGTGGTTGGGCCGCGCCAGCAGCGCCGCCCGCATATCGGCCAGGTTGCGCCAGCCGGTGGAGGGATGCACCGCCACCACCATGGCACTCTCGGAGCTGATGGTGATGTGATCGAGGCCGGTCAGCGGATGCACCGGCAGGTTGCGGTAGAGGCCCACATTCAGAGCATGCGAGCCAAGCGCGCCGACGAGCAGCGTATAGCCATCCGGGGCGGCGCGCCCGACCGTTTCCATCGCCACCACGCCGCCCCCCGAGGGTCGGTTCTCCACGATGAATTGCTGGCCGAGCGCTTGGCTCAGCGCGGCGGAGACCAGCCGCGCATTGATGTCGGCATTCCCGCCGGGAGCGAGGGCCACGACGACGCGGACCGGGCGGTTCGGGTAGTCCCCCGCCCGCGGCTGGGCGAGGGCGGGGCTGGCCAGCAGAAGCAGCAGGCTGAGTGCGCGGATCATCGGCGGTTCCTCAAGCGATCGAATGTCGCAGCGTGCCGATGCTCGAAACGCTGAGCGCCAGGGCATCGCCGCTTTTCAGATAGCGGGGCGGATTGCGGAAATGGCCGGAGCCGGAGGGCGTGCCAGTGGCAATCACATCGCCCGTCTCCAGCCGCATGAAGCGGCTGATGTAGGAAATCAGCGCAGGCACGGAGAAGATCAGCTCGCGCGTATTGCCGTGCTGCACATTCTCGCCATTCAGCGTGCAATCCACATCCAGCGCCCAGGGCTCGCCCAGCTCATCGGCCGTGACGATCCAAGGGCCGATCGGGCAGAATTGCGCCAGCCCCTTGGCGAAGCTGGTCATGGCGAGCGGCTGGTCGAACTGGAATTCCCGCGCCGAGACATCGTTGAGAATGGTGTAGCCGGCGACATGATCGAGGGCCACGCGCTCCTCCACCTCATAGGCCGGTGCGCCGATAATGACGGCAAGCTCCGCCTCCCAATCGGGTTTTTGGACCGCGCGGGGGATGGCTACCGCCGTGCCGGGGCCGCACACCGAGGAGGTCGGTTTCAGGAAGAGCTTGGGCGCTTTCAGCTTCGGCCCGCCGACCTCGCTCGCATGCGCGCCGTAGTTGCGGCCGACGCCGATGATCTTGCCCGGTCGCAGGGGGGCATCGAGCAGGGCTTCGTCCAGCGGCAGGCGCAGATGGCCATTCTCGGGGCGGGCGGCGAAGGCGATGGCGCGGGCTGCCTCGACCATCGCGGCCTCATCGGCCAGCAGCGCGATCATGTCGCGGCCGGGCAGCGGCACCAGCGCATCGGGCAGCACGCCGGCGATCCGGCCATCCTTCAGGGTCGCGAGCCTCATGCCGCCAGCGCCGCGTAATCCAGGCTCGCCATCACCTGGGCGCGGAGGATGAAACGCGGCTCATCCGGGCCGTAATCGGCGCGGGCGTTGTGGGTGGTGCCGATATTGTCCCACATCAGCACGTCGCCTGGCGTCCAGGCGTGGCTGTGCAGGTATTTGGCCTGGGATTGGTGACGGAAGAGGTAGTCGAGCAGCGCATCGCTCTCGGCCTTTTCCAGCCCCTCGATCTCCATCGTATAGCCCGGGTTGCAGTAGAGCACGCGGTGGCCGGTGATGGGGTGGGTGCGGAAGAGGGGCTGGCGGACGGGCGGCTTCTTCGCGCGCTGCTCGGGCGTCAGCGCCGCGCGGATGGAGCCGGGGCGGATGCGCATCATGTCCCAGAATTTCCGGAAGTCATGGATGGCGACGCGGCCTTCCAGGCGCTGCTTCACCTCCTCGGGCAGGTCCTGATATGCGGCGTGCATGTTGCGGAATTGCGTGTCGCCGAGCGGGCGGCCGTCGCGCAGCGGCACTTCCTTGGCATGCAGCACATTGGCGAGTGCGATCTCGGTCGAATAGCTCATGTCCGTGTGCCAGCCCTGGCCGGCATCATTGAGGCCGATGGGTTTGCCGGCTTCGTCGCGCTTGTTGGAGAGGATCATGATCTCGGGCAGGCCCGGCGCGTGGAACATGTTGGCCACGTTCACCTCCAGTTCGCCGAAGCGGCGCGCATAGGCCGAGAGCTGCGGCGCGTCGAGGTCCTGCCCCGGGAAGCAGAGCACGCCGTATTCGCCGAGCGCCCGCAGCACCGTGCGGAAATCCTTGGCGGCCAGCGGGCGGCTCAGATCCAGGTCGAGAATGCGCGCGCCAAGGCCCGTATTGTTGGGCACGATCCGCATGGTGTTCCTCCGTCTTTGGCGAAAGTGTCGGGCTGCATTGCGGGCGCGTCAATCATGCGCGAGCATCGCTGCCATGGACCTGAAGCCCCGTATCCTCGTCATCGGCGCCGGCATCGTGGGGCTCTGTTGCGCCTGGTACCTCGCGCGGCAGGGTGCTGAGGTGACGCTGGTGGACCGGGACGGCCCGGGCGAGGGCACTTCGTCCGGCAATGCGGGGGCGATCTCGGGCGGGTCGGTCGCGCCGCTCGCCATGCCGGGCATCCTGAAGCAGGTGCCGGGCATGCTGCTGGACCCCAAGGGCGCGCTGCACATCCCCACGCGCTATTGGCCGGCGGCGTTCCCCTGGCTCTGGCGCTTCGTGCTGGAAGCGCGGCCCGAGCGCGTGCAGGAGATCGCGGAAGCGCTGGCGGTGCTGCTGCATGGCGCGGAGGAGCGGCACCTGGAGATCCTGGAGGCGGAGGGCGCGCTCGATCTCATCACCCATAATGGCCAGCTCTACCTCTACCGGAACGCGGAGCATCTCGCGAAGGATGACGCGGCCTGGGGGCTGCGGCGCCAGCACGGGCTCGAGATGCAGGTGCTGGACCGTGCCGGGATTCTCGCCCTGGAGCCGGAGGTGTCCGAGACCTATGGCGTGGCCGTCTTCCTGCCGCGCCAGGGGCATTCGGTGAACCCGCTGCGACAGTCGCGCGTCATCGCGCGCGGGATCGAGCGTATGGGCGGGCGCATCCTGCGCGGCTCCGTCTCGGCGCTCACCACCGAGGGGCAGCGCGTCACGGGGGCCATGGTGGATGGCGCGCCGCTGGCCGCCGATCAGGTGGTGCTGGCCGCCGGCGCCTGGTCGGCCAAGCTGCTGGCGCCGCTCGGAATCAAGGTGCCGCTGGAGAGCCAGCGCGGCTATCACATCATGCTGCCGAACCCGGGCGTCATGCCGCGCCGCCCCGTGGTGCCGGCCGACCGCAAGGCCTTCATCACGCCGATGGAGGAGGGGCTGCGCATCGCGGGCACGGTTGAGTTCGGCGGCACCGAGGCGCCACCCAATCCCGCGCGCGCCGCGATGCTGCTGGAGGACTTGATGAAGGTCTATCCCCGGGCCGATACGCGAGACGCGAAGCCGCATTGGATGGGCCATCGCCCCTGCCTGCCGGACAGCCTTCCCGTGGTCGGGCCAGTGGCGGCCTGGCCCGGGCTTTGGTGCGCCTTCGGCCATGGGCATCTGGGGCTGACCGGCTCGGCGCCGACCGGCGCGCTGATTTCCGCGGCCATGCTGGGCCCGAGGCCGAATGCGGACCTGACGCCCTTCGGCGTGGAGCGCTTCGCGTGAGGCCCTCTTCGGGAGAACTCGCCAAGCGCATCCTGGCACTGGCGGCCCCTACCACGGTTCTTTCCGCCTTGCAGGTGGTGGCGCTGCTGATCGAGACCTGGATCGCGGCAGGGCTCGGCCGCTCGGCGCTGGCGGGCTGGGCGGTCGTGCTGCCCTTCGCGCTGCTGCTCGGCCAGATGTCGGCGGGTGCGATGGGTGGCGGCGTGGTCAGCGCCATCGCGCGCGCGCTGGGGGCGAAGAAGCCGGACGAGGCCTCGGCGCTGGCGGTGCATGCGCTGCTGATCGCGCTCGGCTTCGCAGCGATGTTCGTCATCCTGCTGGCGGGCTTTCCCTGGACCTTGCTGACCCTGATCGGCGGGCCGGAAGCGGCGGCGGCGGGTGCGCCCTATGCCGCCATCATGTTCGGCCTGGGCGCCGTGCCGGCCTGGATGGCCAATACGCTGGGCTCCATCCTGCGCGGTGCCGGCAAGCATGCGCTTGCGGCGCGGGTGCTGAACTTTGCCTGGCTGGCCTATCCGGCGCTGGGCTTCGTGCTGGCGGAGGTGATGGGCCTCGGGCTTGTCGGCCTCGGCCTTGCCTTCGCGCTTTGCTTCTGGGCGGCGGCGGGGGTGATGGCGAAGGTCGTGTTTTCGGGTGCGGCCGGCTTCACGCCCAATCTGCGGGTCAAGCTGGAATGGGCCCTGTTCCGCCGTATCCTGGCCGTCGGCGCCATCGCCTGCACGCTGGCGCTGATCGCTAACCTCGCGACCATCCTGGTGACGGCGCGGCTGGCTTCCTATGGCGCGGCCGTGGTCGCGGCCTATGGCGTCTCGGCGCGGCTGGAATTCATGATGATCCCGCTGGCCTTCGGCGTGGGTTCGGCGCTGACGGCGCTGGTCGGGCGCGCTGTGGGCCAGGGGGATTGGGAGACGGCGCGGCGCACCGCTTGGGTGGGGGGGCTGATGGCCTTCGGCGTGTGTTCCGGCGTTGGTATCTCGGTCGCGATCTTTCCGATGTTCTTCGCAAACCTGTTTGCCTCGGATGCCGAGGTCGCGGCGATCGCGGCCCGCGCGCTCACCTTCATCGGGCCCGCCTTTGGCGGCTTCGGGCTTGGCATGGCGATGTATTTCGCGGCGATGGGCGCGGGGCGGATGGGCTATCCGATCGTGGCGGGCGTCTCGCGCCTCGCGATCGCGGTGGGGGGCGGCTGGCTGCTGGCCGATGTGATGGGCCTCGGCATGGATGGGCAGTTCCTCGCCGTGGCGCTCGGCGTCACCGCCTATGGCGTGCTGGCGGCGGTGGCGGTGCGGGCCAGCGTCTGGGGGCCGCGTTCATAGCCGCGGCTCAAAGGTGACGCCTGCGCGCTTGAGCGCGCAGGCCAAGTGGATCAACACCGGCATGGCGCGATAGGCGCCGAGCGGCGGCGCCAGGCGGTACAGCAGGCCGAGCGCCACGCTGCGCCGGCCCTGCTGCAGGGCGGCGATGGCCAGCAGCAGCGCGGATTCCGTCTGGTGGATGTTCGGGCAGAGCTGGCAGCCGGGTTCCAGGCCGGGCAGGGCGCGCAGCAGCGGGTCGAGCAGCAGGGCGGTGCCCTCGGCGCCGGCGGCGGCCAGGATCAGCGCGGCTTCGCCGACAGGTCCGGCGGGGCCGGGGCCGGCCCAGGCGCGCGCTGCATCGAGCCGCATCCGCTCGGGATCGGGCAGGCTGTCTGCGGTTTCGTTGAGATGGGGCCAGGTGGGAAGGCCGCGAGTCGCCATGGGCAGGTTCTCCGTGCTGGTCGGAGTATGCTGCAAATGAGAATGATTCGCAAATAAGGCAGGGCCCTTACTTGAAATCCCGGCTTGGTTGTTTCAGCGCCATCGTCGCTTGGGGCCGCTTCACCCGCGGATCGGGCGAGAGGTTGGGCCGCAGCACCTCATCCGCATGGGCGATGTTCCGCGCCCAGGTGTCGCCATCCCGTTCATGCAGTCCGTGCAGCAGCGCCGAATGGTCCTCCAGCTTGCGCACCAGCAGGTGCAGGATGGGCACATGCGCCTCGGTCCTTTCCAGTCGCCCTTCCGCGATGACCAAGCGGGCCGCCACCACCTCGCGCCGGAAGCGTTGCGAGATGTCGGGGAAGAGGACGAGATTGGCCGTGCCGTGCTCATCCTCGATGGTGAAGAACATCACGCCCTTGGCACTGCCCGGCCTTTGCCGCACGAGGACGAGGCCCGCCACGCGCAGCCACTTGCCCTGGCGCGCACGGGCATAGTCCAGCGTGCTGACCGCGCCGCGCCGCGCGAGTTCGGCCCGCAGCAGCGCCAGGGGATGCGGGCCGAGGGTGAGGCCGGTGCCGGCATGGTCCAGCACCACGCGTTCGCCTGCCGTGGCGAGCGGGAGTTGCGGCGCGGCCTCCGTAATGGGTGCGGCCAGTTCCATGGCATGCTCCACCGCCGCCGCCTC
Source organism: Acetobacteraceae bacterium (assembly GCA_027488195.1). GTDB lineage: Bacteria > Pseudomonadota > Alphaproteobacteria > Acetobacterales > Acetobacteraceae > Roseococcus. The sequence continues at coordinate 19,753 of JAIYCD010000273.1, forward strand.
CCATAATGCGGCGCGGCGATCGAGGCGGAGGCCGCGCAGGGCGTCGGCTTCCGCGAGCCGCTCCACCGCGCCGCGATCCAGTGCCGCGCGCCGCACCATGTCCCGGAAATCGGCGAGGGGGCGGGCGGCGGTGATGCGTTCGGCGACCTTCTCGGAAAGGCCCGTCACCAGGCGCAGGCCGAGGCGCAACTCCTTCCCTTCCAGCGCGCAGTCCCAATCGCTGACCGTCACATCAATGGGCAGCACCCGCACCCCATGCTCGCGCGCATCGCGGATGATCTGCGCGGGCGCGTAGAAGCCCATGGGCTGGCTGTTCAGCAGCGCCGCGGCGAAGGCCGCGGGGTGATGGCATTTCAGCCAGGCCGAGATGTAGACCAGCTGCGCGAAGCTCGCCGCGTGGCTCTCCGGGAAGCCATAGGTGCCGAAGCCCTCGAGCTGCTTGAAGCAGCGCTCGGCGAAGCCGGGATCATAACCGTTGCGCGCCATGCCTTCGAGGAATTCGGCGCGGAATTGCGGCAGCTGGCCGTTGCGCTTGAAGGTCGCCATCGCACGGCGCAACTGGTCCGCGCGCGTGGCAGAGAAGCCGGCGCCGACGATCGCGATCTTCATCGCCTGTTCCTGAAACAGCGGCACCCCCAGCGTCTTGCCGAGCACGTTTTTCAGCTCGTCCGGATCGTGCGGCGGCTTGGGGCTGGGGAAGCTCACCGCCTCCCGCCCCTGCCGGCGCCGCAGATAGGGATGGACCATGTCGCCCTGGATCGGCCCCGGCCGCACGATGGCAACCTGGATGACGAGATCGTAGAATTCGGCCGGCTTCAGGCGCGGCAGCATGTTCATCTGCGCCCGGCTTTCGACCTGGAACACGCCGACGGAATCGCCCTTTTGCAGCATCCGGTACACGTCAGGCGCATCCCCCGGCACATTATCAAGCGTGTAGCTGTTGCCGCAATTGGTCTCGATGAATTCGAACGCCCGCCGGATGCAGCTGAGCATCCCCAGCGCCAGCACATCCACCTTCATCAGGCCCAGCGCGTCGATATCGTCCTTGTCCCACTCAATGAAGGTGCGATCGACCATGGCGGCGTTGTGGATCGGCACGAGCTCATCCAGCCGCGTCTGCGTCAGCACGAAACCGCCGACATGCTGCGACAGGTGGCGCGGCATGCCCATGATCTGGTTCACCAGTTCGCCCAGCCGCACGATTTCGGGGCTGTCGGGATCAAGGCCGCTTTCAGCAAAACGCGCGCGCTCCATCTGCGACGA
>JAIYCD010000152.1 GCA_027488195.1 Acetobacteraceae bacterium
GATGCCGATGCCGATGCCCGAGCTGGCGCCGGTGACGAGCGCGATCTTGCCGGTCAGGTCAAACATGGGGTGGTTCCTTCGTCTCGCGCGCGAAGCGCTTCATCATGAAATAGCGGCTGTGGCCGGGCGGGCTGTCGGGGATGGTGCCGAAGAGGGTGTAGCCGCGCTTCTCGTAGAAGGGGCGGGCCTGCCAGCTCAGCGTGTCGAGATAGGCGCCGACGCAGCCGCGCGCCATGGCCTCGGCCTCGATCCGGTCGAAGAGCCGCGTGCCGAGGCCGCCGCGGCGGAGGTCCTCGGGCAGGTAGACCATGATCACGTGCAGCCAGGCGGCGTAGCAATGCGCCTGGATGCCGCCGGCCGGCAGGTCCTCGCCGTCGCGAAAGACCATGAGGCGCAGCGGCTTGTAGCCGTGCTCGCCCACGAAGGGGCCGTTGAAGGATTCGAAGCCCTTCGACAGCACCTCCGCGAGCGGCGTCTCGTCCGCTTCGGAGAGGAGGATGCGCGTCACAGGCTCTTCAGGAAGGCTTCGATATCGGCCGGGTTGTTGATGGCGAGCGCGGTCGCTTCCGGCGCGTTGCGCTTCATCAGCCCGGTGAGCACGCGGCCCGCGCCCACCTCGGCGAAGCGGGTGCAGCCGGCGGCGACCATGGCGGCCACGCATTCGCGCCAGCGCACCGTCCCGGTGACCTGCTGCACGAGCAGGGCGCGGATGGCATCGGGGTCGGAGACCGGGGCGGCGGTGACGTTGGCGACGACGGGGACGGCCGGATGCGCCATGGCGGCCTTGCCCAGCGCCTCCTCCATCACCCGCGCGGCGGGCGCCATCATCGCGCAGTGGAAGGGGGCGGAGACGGGCAGGATCATGGCGCGCTTGATGCCGGCGGCCTTGGCCGCCTCCACCGCACGCTCCACAGCCGCCTTGGCGCCTGAAATCACGACCTGGCCGCCGCCATTGTCATTGGCGACTTCCAGCACTTCGCCCTTCGCGGCCTCGGCGCAGATGGCCGCGGCCTGCTCGGCCTCGGCGCCCAGCAGCGCGGCCATGGCGCCCTCGCCCGGGGGGACGGCGGCCTGCATGGAATCGCCGCGCAGGCGCAGGAGGCGGGCGGCGGTGCCGAGGTCGAAGGCGCCGGCGGCGGTGAGCGCGCTGTATTCGCCGAGGCTGTGGCCCGCCACGAGCGAGACCTGGCGGGACATGTCGAAGCCGCCTTCCTTGGCCAGCACGCGGGCGACGGCGACGGAGACGGCCATCAGTGCCGGCTGGGCATTGGCGGTGAGGGTGAGTTCCTCGGCCGGGCCCTCGAACATGAGGCGGGAGAGCTTCTGGCCCAGCGCGTCATCCACCTCCTGGAAGGTCTCGCGGGCGATGGGGAAGGCGTCGGCGAGGTCGCGGCCCATGCCGGGAGCCTGGCTGCCCTGGCCGGGGAAGACAAAAGCGAGAGACATGGCGGTTCCATGATTGACGTGTGACGAAAGCCCCTTCGCGCCCAAGGGGGCGCAAGTCAACCGGGGCGCAAGCGGGATGCAGAGGGAGGGGTGGTGGGGGTAGTGGCAGGCCAACCCACCTTCCAAGCCTATCCGGCCGCACAGCGGCCGGCGCCGCCCAACTGGGCGGATGGCCCAGCGCCCCCTTGGCGCGGCGAAGCCAAGCGCGCGGAGCGCGCGCCCGGCGCTTGAGGGCGGCAATAGCCCATCGTTCGCGCCGGGCTGATCCGCTCTTTATTCCGGCTGGAACCCCGAGGCGCGAACGATGGGGCCCCATTCCTCACGCTCGGTGCGGATGCGTGCCGCGAAGGCGGCCGGGCTCTCGGAGGTGCCGACGTTGAAATCCAGCCGCTCCAGCGCCGCGCGCATCTCGGGCGTATTGCCCACCTGGCTGATGGCGGCGAAGAGGCCCTGCACGATCGGCGCCGGGGTGCCGGCCGGCAGCAGGGCGCCGAACCACTCATCCTTGGTCAGCGCCGGGTGGCCCAGCTCCTGGAAGGTGGGCACGTCGGGGAAGCGCGGGTTCCGCTGCGCGGAGGAGACGGCGAGCATGCGCAAGCCGACGCCGTTCTGCGGCGAGACATCGCCCAGCACGCCCATGAAGGCGTTGAGCCGGCCCGCGATCAGGTCCTGGACGGCGGGCACGGCGCCGCGATAGGGCACATGCGTCATGCGGATGCCCAGCGCCTGGGCCAGCATCAGCCCCATGAAATGCGGGCTGGCGCCCGCGGCGGGCGAGGCGAAGGGGATCTCGTTCGGCTGGGTGCGGGCCCAGGCGCCGAATTCGGCGAGGGTGCGGGCCGGGTGGCTCATCGGCACGCAGAAGGCGAAGGGGAAGGTGCAGACGGTGCTGACGGGGATGAAGTCGGTCAGCGCGTCATAGCGCACGTCGCGCGGGAAGATGTGCGGCTGCAAGGTCAGCATGGAGGCGGGCGTCTGCAGGTAGGTGGTGCCGTCCTTGTCGGTGTCCTTCACGAACTCCACGGCGATGCGCCCGGCGGCCCCCACCCGGCCTTCCACGATCAGGTTGGGCGCATAGACGCCACGCAGCCGCTCGGCGTAGATCCGGGCCACGATGTCCGAGCTGCCGCCGGCCGGGAAGCCGATGACGATGCGCGCGTTGCGGGCGACCGTCGGCGCTGCCCCCTGGGCCCGCGCGACGGCTGGGGTGGCAAGGGCCAGGCCCGCGCCCAGCAGTGCGCGGCGGTGCAAGGGGATCATGGGCGCTTCTCCATCGGGCTTTTTGTGGAGAAGTGTTTAACCAATCCAGTGCCGGGAGGCGAGGGGTCAGCCGATCTCGGAGGGCGCGCGCAGGGTGAGCGCCAGGGCGTGCAGGCCGCCCGCGAATTCCTCGGTCAGCGCCGCATGCACGGCGCGGGAGCGCGCGACGCGGTTCATGCCGGTGAAGGCCTCGCTGACCAGGAGGACGCTGTAATGCGTCTCGCCCCCCGGCGCCGCGCCGGCATGGCCGGCATGCTGGTGGCTGTCATCCACCACCTCCAGGCGGAGGGGCGCGAAGCCCTGGGTGAGGGCGGCGTGGATGCGGTCGGCGCGATGGGGCATGGAGGGAGAATCCCAGATGGCGGGGCGCTTGCCAAGTTGTTGCGAACTCGGTTGCCAAGTTTGGGGGGCGCACCCATAACGGGTCGATGGCACGGCGTGCGAGCTTCCAACCCCAGACCGATCCGAAGGCGCCGACCCGGCCCTGCGCCTCGCCGGATTGCGGGGCGGCCGGGGAATTCCGGGCACCCAAGGACCGCGCGCTGCGCGAGTATCTCTGGTTCTGCCTGGAGCATGTGCGCCAGTACAATGCCGGCTGGGATTTCTACCGCGGCATGGGCCCGGCCGATATCGAAAGCGCCATCCGCCTCGATTCCGTGGGGCAGCGTCCCACCTGGCCGCTGGGCCGGCTGGGCGGCGTGCGGCTCGACGCCGAGCGCATGGCCGATCCGCTGGGAATCCTGCGCGACACCGCGCAGCCCAGCAAGCGCCGCACCCCGCAGCGGACGGAAGCGCCGCCCGAATTGCGCGCCGCCCTCGGCCTGCTCGAACTCGAATGGCCGCTCGACCCCGCGACGCTGAAATCGCGCTACAAGGAACTGGCCAAGCGCTACCACCCCGACGCCAATGGCGGCGACCGCAGCGCGGAGGAGCGGTTGAAGGACATCAACCGCGCCTATTCCCTGCTGCGGCAGAAGGTCGGCCGGGCCGAACCCGCCCATGCTGGATAAAGAGACCGGGTGATGGCCCGGGTAGCCCAATCGCATGGGCTGCCCTAACATCATCCCAAGCTGTTATGCCCACCTCCATGAAACGAAGCGGAAGCGTGATGACCAAGCTGGCCCAGAGCGGCGATGTGAGCCCCACCTCAGCCATCAATTTGCCCGACACCACCGTCAATGCGCGCGACGTCTTCGGCGTGGACATCGATATGCAGGTGCCGGCCTACTCCGTCCGCACCGAGCATGTGCCCGAGCTCGACCCCTCCTACCGCTTCGACCGCGAGACGACGCTCGCGATCGTGGCCGGCTTCGCGCACAACCGCCGCGTGATGATCCAGGGCTATCACGGCACGGGCAAGTCCACGCACATCGAGCAGGTGGCGGCGCGGCTGAACTGGCCCTGCATCCGCGTGAACCTCGACAGCCACATCAGCCGCATCGACCTGATCGGCAAGGACGCCATCGTGCTGAAGGATGGCAAGCAGGTCACCGAATTCCGCGAGGGCATCCTCCCCTGGGCCTTGC
>JAIYCD010000303.1 GCA_027488195.1 Acetobacteraceae bacterium
CCCGCATATCCGCGCGGGCGCGGTGCGCCCGATCGCCATCCGCTCGACGACGCGCAACCGGCTGCTGCCGGAAATCTCCACCGTGCGCGAACAGGGCTTCCCCAATGCCGAGATCCTCGGATGGAACGGCTTCTTCGCGCCCGCCCGCACGCCCGAGGCGGTGATGATCCGCCTCCAGGCCGAGATCGCCGCCGCCGCCCGGCACCCGCCGCTGGCCGCGCGCATCGATGAACTGGGCGCCGATCCCGGCGGCAACTCCACCGCGGATTTCACCGCGATGGTGCATGCGCAGGTGGCTGCCCTGAGGCCCGTCGTTGCTTCACTCAGGATCCAAGCGGAGTAGACGAGGGGCGCTGCCCCTCGACCCCGGCAGGAAACTCAGTTTCCTGCACCTTCGATCAATCAACCCGTCTTACCCATGTTCCAGTAGACGGGGATCGCGGCCTCCAGAATACCGCTGAGCCGCGCGCTGTGGCCGCGCACCAGGCTCATCATGCCCAAGGGCAGATACGGCACGCTCTCCACGGCACGGCGCTGCGTCTGCACGGCGATGGCGCGGCGCTCCGCCTCCGTCGCGGCAAACGCAAACGCATCGCGCAGCCGCTCCAGCTCGGGATCATCCGGCCAGCCGGGCAGCGCCGTCCTGGCACCCGCCGAGCGCAGCGCGATATGGCTCACCGGATCCATCAGATCCACCGCCGCCGGCGCCGAGCAGAACAGGCTCCAGCCGCCCTGGTTCACCGGATTCTTCGACAAGCGCCGCGTCACCAGCGTCGCCCAATCCATCGCCTGCAAATCCACATTCATTCCCACCCGCCGCATCCGGTCGGCCGAGACGCGGGCGAAGGTGCTGCTGATCGTGCTGTCCTGCGCGTCCAGCACCACCACCGGCGTGCCGTCATAGCCCGATTGCTGGACGGCGGTGCGGGCGGCATCGAGGTTGGGCGTCACCCAGCCCTCATTCGTGTGGAAGGGCGAGGCGCAGGGGAAGAAGCTGCGGCAATCGCGCCAGCGCTCGCGGTCGGTCATATAGGCCGGCATCATCTCGGAGGGGTCCACCAGCAGCCGCATGGCCTGACGCAGCCTGACATTGTCGAAGGGCGCGACCGCCTGGTTCATGCGGAAGATCGGCTGCACGCCGGCCGCATCCTGCGCCGCGAGCCGCAAATTCCGGTTGCGGGACACGATGGGAAACAGGTCGGGCGGGAGTTCCTCGAAGATATCCAGCTCGCCGGTTTGCAGCGCGTTCAGCGCATTGCTGGAATCGGGCAGCACCACCCATTCCACGCGCTCCATCCGCGCGAGCTTCGCACCCGCCAGCCCATCCGGCGCCTCGGCGCGCGGGCGGTAATCCGGGTTGCGGCGATAGGTGGTGCGGTCGCCCAGCCGCCAATCCTCGCGCCGGAGCATATAGGGCCCGCTGCCCGTGGGGTCGGTGATGGGCGTGGTGATCGGCGTGGCCGCGACGCGCGCCGGCATGATGAAGGCCGGCAGGCCCGAGGGCTTGGCCAGCGCATCCAGCACCAGCGCCCAGGGGCGTTGCAAGGTCAGGCGAAACCGCCGCGCATCCACCGCGACCAGCGTATTTCCCTCGGCCAGCATCTGCGCGCCATGCCCGTCCCGGATGGCCCAGCGGCGGAGCGACGCCACCACATCCTCGCTGGTGACCGGCGCGCCATCATGGAAGCGCAGGCCCTCGCGCAGCGTGAAATCCCAGGTCAGGCGGTCGGCGCTGACGCTGTGGCTCTCCACCATCTGCGGCTGCGGGCGCAGCTTCGAGTCCAAGGCGAAGAGCGTGTCATAGACCATGTAGCCATGGTTGCGGGCCATGTATTCCGGCGAGATGAAGGGGTCCAGCGCGCGCAGGTCACCGAACAGCTTCACCCGCAGCACATTGGGGTCGCCCCGGTTCTGCGCCAGCGCGGGCGCGGCCAGGCCGGCCATGGGCAGGGCAAATGCCGAGCGGCGGGTGATCGTCATGGATGCCTCCTCGCGGCGACTTCACGCGCCGTCGCATGCATCCTGGCCTCTGCCCGCCCCGGCTGTCACGCCTGAATCAGCGCGCGAGCGCCCGGGCCAGCAGGTCATCCAGCGCCGGCCCGTCATCCAGCGCCTCCAGCGCCGCATCGGCAAAGACCTGGTAGCCATCGCCGCCGCGCCGCAGGAAGGAATTGGTGGCGACGGCATAGGCCCGCTCCGGCTCCAGCGCCCGCCAGCTGCCATTCGCCTCCCGCACCTCGGCCGCGGTGACGCGCTGGCCCGGGGGCCGCGCCGCATCGAGCGTGAAGCGCAGCCCCGCCGTCTGCGGAAACCGGCCGGAGGGCGCGGGCAGCCGTCCCACCCCATTCTCCAGCGCCTGCAGCAGCGCGGCCCCGCGCAGCACCACCCGCGCCGTGGTGTTGCCGAAGGGCAGGGCCGCCAGCACATCGCCCATCGTCACCTCGCCGCCTGGCAGCCCCGCGCGCACGCCGCCGCCATTCTGCCAGCCGATCTCGGCCCCCAGCGCCGCGCGCATCGTCTCGGCCACCAGCGTGCCGATCTCGCAGGGGGCGGAGCCGCAGGCGGCATTGCCCAGCGCCGCCGGCAGCCGGCCCACCACGCGGCGGCGCACCGCCTCCAGCGGGGCCGCCAACTGCGCCACCAGGGCCGCCACCGCCGCATCCTCCGCGATCTCCGCCGTCATCTCGCGCATCTGCTGCGCGGCGAGCGTGACGCGCCCATCCGCCGCGAGATCGAGGTCGAGCCGCCCGAGCCAGCGCCCATGCGCGCCCGCCTGGACGATCGTCACCGGCCGGTCCGGCCCCTCCACCACCACGGGCGGTGCGACCAGCGTGTGCGAATGCCCGCCCAGGATCATATCCACGCCGGCCACCTCGGCCGCCAGCCGCCGGTCCGCGGCCAGGCCCAGATGCGAGAGCAGCACCACGGTGGCCGGCCCTTCCCGCCGCGCCTCCCACACGGCGCGGTTGGCCGCCTCCGTCGGGTCGGTGAAGCGCAAATTCGGCCCGGGCGAGGAAATCCCCGGCGTGTCCGGCGTGGTCAGCCCCACCACCACCACGCGCATCGCCTCGCGCCGGAAGGCGATGGTGGGGCGCACCTTGCCGGCCAGCGCGGGCTCGGCCGTCGCGTCCAGATTGGCTGACAGCACCGGGAAGGGCACCGCCGCGATGTAGCGGGCCAGCACCTCGGGCCCCAGGTCGAATTCGTGATTGCCGAGTGCCATGCCCTGCACGCCCCAGGCGCGCTGCACCTGCGCCTCCGCCTGGCCCTCGTGATGCGAGAAGAACAGGCTGCCCAGGAAGGCATCCCCCGCCTCCAGCAGCAGGGCGGCGCGGCCATCCGCCCGCGCCGCCTCCCGCGCCTCGGCGATCGCCGTCGCGATCCGCGCCGAGCCGCCGAAACAGGTTTCACCGGCACGACAGGCGGCGGAAGTGATGGCGATGGGCTCATGCCGGCTGTGGAAGTCGTTCATGTGCAACAACGACATGCGCGTCGCCACCTGGGCGGCCGCAGGGCGCAGCGCCGGGGCCGCGAGGAGAATGGGAAGCGTGCGGCGGCGGAACATGACCCCTCCATCTGCGGCGGAAACACCCTCCCCCGCAAGATGATCCGGCATGACGTTTCATCTGCCCTTGCCATGCCATCTTTGCGGGTGAAGTCTGGCAGCCTTCACCCACCGGTCGCGTCGCTTGCAGATCTACCTGCGCATCGCCGAAATGAGCGTGGATGCCCTCATGCTGGTGGGCATCGGCTTCGTCGTGGGCTGGCTCTCGGGCCTGTTCGGCGTGGGCGGCGGCTTCCTGCTGACGCCGGTGCTGATGCTGATCGGCATCCCCTCCACCGTCGCCGTCGCCTCGGGCGCCAACCAGACGCTGGGCGCCTCGGTCTCGGGCCTGATCGCCCAGGCGCGGCGGATGAATGTGGATTGGCAGATGGGCGGCGTGCTGGTGGCGGGCGGCCTCGTGGGCAGCGTCGTCGGCGTGCAGATCTTCGCCATGCTGCGCCGCGCGGGCCAGGTGGATGCGGCGGTCGCCATCTTCTACGTGGTGGTGCTGGGCGCCGTCGGCACGCTGATGGTGATGGAGAGCGTGCGCGCCATCTTCCGCCGCTCGCGCAAGCAGCAGGCCCGGCTGCACAATCATTCCTGGGCGCATGGCCTGCCGCTGAAGATCCGCTTCCGCAAGAGCCGCCTCTACATCTCCATCATCCCGCCGCTGGCCGTCGGCTTCGTCATCGGCATCCTCTCCGCCATCATGGGCGTGGGTGGCGGCTTCATGCTGGTGCCGGCGATGATCTACATCCTCGGCATGCCGACGGCGGTCGTCATCGGCACCTCGCTGTTCCAGGTGGTCTGCGTCACCGCCTCGGTCACCTTCCTCCAGGCCATCCAGGTGGGCGGCGTGGACATCGTGCTGACGCTGCTGCTGCTGCTGGGCGGTGTCGCCGGCGCGCAATTCGGCGCGGCGATGGGCGGCAAGCTGCGCGGCGAGGAGACGCGCGTGCTGCTGGGCCTGCTGGTGCTGGGCGTGGCCGGCTCGCTGCTGTGGGATCTGTGGCGGGTGCCGGAGAACCTGTTCTCCGTTGGGCCGGGTTGGTGATGGGAGTTTTTGACGCCCTCAGGCGCCGGGCGCCGCCTCCGGCGGCTTGGCTGCGCCGCGCCACGGTCGCGCCAGGCCGGGCGTCCGGTTGGGCGGCGCCGGCCGCTGTGCGGCCGGATTCCGCGAGGGGGCGCTGATGCTTCCTCGGGCTTTCCTGTTGGCCGCTTGGCTTGTGGCGCTGTTCCTCTGGGTCGCGCCCACCCTCGCCTTCGCCCAGCCCTCCCCCCTCGTCGCGCGCCTCTCCACCGAGCGCGTCGCCATCACCACCGCCTTCGTGGGCGAGAGCATCCTGGTCTTCGGCAGCACCGAGGAACCGCTCGGCCCCGGCGGGGATGAGGTGATCATCCTCGCGCGCGGCCCCTCCGGCCCCTTCGTCGTCCGCCGCAAGGTCGAGGTGCTGGGCCTCTGGTTCAACGGCCCCTCCGCCCGCTTCGAGGATGTGCCGGGCTTCTACGCCGTGGCCGGCACGCGCCCCGCCTCCCTCCTGCTGCCGGAGGATGTCCGCCAGGCGCGCGGCATCGGCCTCTCCACCATCCCGCTCAATTCCACCGGCGCCCGCGCGCCCGGCTTCCGCCGCGCGCTGGTCTCGCTCAAGCAATCCGCGAGCCTTTGGCAGGAGGACGCCCAGCCGATCGAGATCGCGGGCTCGCGGCTGTTCAACCTGCGCTTGCCGTTGCCCTCCACCGTCCAGCCCGGCTCCTACCGCGTCGAGGTCATGCTGGTCCGCGCCCGCCGCGTGGTGGCGACCGAGCAGCTGGGCTTCATCGTCGAGCGTGTCGGCACCGCGGCCGAGATCGAAAGGGTCGCGCGCGGGCAGCCCGCGCTCTACGCTCTCATCTGCATCATCCTGGCCGCCCTGGCGGGATGGCTGGGCAGCGTGGTCTTCCGGAGGAATTGATGACCGAAGCTTCCGCCGAAACCGCCCGCCGGGACCGCGTCTTCCTCGTCGTCGTGGATGACAGCCCGGAGCGCGCCGTGGCCCTGCGCTACGCCGCCCTGCGCGCCGCCAAATCCGGCGGCCGGGTCGCGCTGCTCCGTGTCATCGAGCCCGTGGAACAAAGCGAATGGGCCGGCATCGGCGCCATGATGGCCGAGGAGCGGCGCGACGAGGCCGAGGCGACGCTGGCCGGCCTCGCCGCCCAGGTGCGCGACATCACCGGCGGCCTGCCCATCCTGATCACGCGCGAGGGCAAGGTGGCCGAGGAACTCCTGGCCCTGCTGGAGGAGGATCCGCGCATCTCCATCCTGGTGCTGGCCACGGCGGCCCACGCCAAGGGCCCGGGTCCCCTGGTCACGGCACTGACCGGGCGCCTCGCCGGCCGCATGACCGTGCCCATGACCATCGTCCCCGGCGGGATGAGCGATGCGGAGCTGGACCGCGTCACCTGAGATGACGCGGCGCGGCCTGCTGCTGGCGGGCCTCGCCTTGCCAGCCTGCGCCAGCATCCCGGAGCCACCGGCCTGCGCCACGGCCGGCGGCCCCGCCCTCTGGCTGCTCGATGCCGGCTGGCACACCGAGATCGGCCTGCCGCCATCCGCCTTGCCGGAGCCGCTCGCCGGGCTCTTCCCCGCGGCGGCGCTGGTCTTCCTGGGCTTCGGCAAGCGCGATTTCATGATGGCCGAGGCACCGGGCCTCGCCGAATGGCTGGCCGGCCCGCTGCCCGGCCCGGCCGCGATGCAGGTGACCGCCTGGCCCGCGCCGCCGGCCCGCGCCTGGCGGGTTCCGCTGGACCCCGGCGCGCTGGCCGCGGCGCTGGCCGCCAGCTTCCTGCCCGGTCCCGCGCTCATCGAAGCGCGGCCCGGCCGGCGCTTCTACGCGGCGTCCCGCGGCTACAGCCTCGCCTATACCTGCAACAGCTGGACGATCGAAATGCTGGCCGCCGCCGGGCTGCCGGTGCGGACCGAGGGGGTCGTGCTGGCGCGCGGCGTGATGGCCGAGGTCGCCCGGCTGCCCGGCGCCTGCCGGCCCGAACCGTTTGCCAACCGGCCCGCGCGGGTCTAAGCGAAGCCCCATGAAGCCCGCTGAAATCCAGGCCGTCCAGGCCCATCTCCGCAAGCTGCTCGGCAGCCCCAACCTGATGATCCGCGCCGCCGCCACGCGCAACGGCCCGGTCGAGCTGCTCGCCGGCGCCGAGACCATCGGCACCGTGGACCGCGACGCCGAGGATGGCGAAGTGACCTACCACGTCACCATCTCCGTCCTCGCCGAGGACCTCCCCAACCTCTGAAATTTTACCCCGGAAACCCCGGGGCCTTAGCTTGATTTTCAGAAATTCCTGAACATACTGATGTTCATGGACCTGCCCCCCGCCACCGCCGCCTTCGTTCTCCATTTCGGCGAGATGGGCTCGCGCTGGGGCATCAACCGCACCGTGGGGCAGATCTACGCCCTGCTTTTCCTCTCCGACCGCCCCCTCTGCGCCGATGACATCGTGGCGCAGCTGGGCTTCTCCCGCTCCAATGTCTCGATGGGACTGAAGGAGCTGGAGACCTGGCGCCTCGTGCGCCTCCAGCACCTCCCCGGCGACCGGCGCGAGCATTTCACCACGCCCGAGGATGTCTGGCAGATCGTCCGCATCCTGGCGGAGGAGCGCCGCAAGCGCGAAATCGACCCCACCCTCTCCCTCCTGCGGGACGTGCTGATGCAGAAACCCGCCACCCGGGCGGATGAGCACGCCCAGGGCCGCATGGAAAACCTGATGGAAGTGATTTCGCTTCTCACGGGGTGGATGGATGATGTGAAATCGCTGCCAGATGAACGATTGATCGCCCTGCTCAAACTGGGCGGCCGTGTCGCCCGCGTGCTGGAGGCGACGGATCGCTTCCAGGATATCGTCACCCGCCGCAAGCGCCCCACCAAAGAGGCCTGACCCAGATGGACCCGATTCTCCTCGCCCGGATGCAGTTCGCGGCGAACATCTCCTTCCACATCCTGTTCCCGACCATCACCATCGCGCTCGGCTGGGTGCTGCTCTTCCTCAAGCTGCGCTTCGACAAGACGGGCGATGCCGCCTGGATGGACGCCTACAAGTTCTGGGTGAAGGTGTTTGCGCTGAGCTTCGCGCTCGGCGTCGTCTCGGGCGTCACCATGTCCTTCCAGTTCGGCACCAACTGGCCGGGCTTCATGGAGCGCGTGGGCAATGTCGCAGGCCCGCTGCTCGCCTATGAGGTGCTGACCGCCTTCTTCCTGGAAGCCAGCTTCCTCGCCGTCATGCTCTTCGGCTATGGCCGCGTGCCCAACCGCATCCACACCCTCGCCACGCTGCTGGTGGCGGGCGGCACCAGCGCCTCGGCCTTCTGGATCATCGTGCTGAACTCCTGGATGCACACGCCCGCGGGCTACGAGATCCGCGAGGGCGTGGTCCACGCGACGGACTGGATGGCGATCATCTTCAACCCCTCCATGCCCTATCGCCTGGCGCACATGATGCTGGCCTCGGGCCTCACCGTCGCCTTCCTCATGGCCGGCCTCTCCGCCTGGCGCTGGCTGCGCGGCGACCATTCGCCCGGCGTGGTGCGCGCGCTCAAGACCGGCGTCGTGCTCGGCGCCATCCTCATCCCCATCCAGATGTTCGCGGGCGACGCGCATGGCCTGAACACGCTGAAGCACCAGCCGCAGAAGATCGCCGCCATGGAGGGCATCTGGGAGACCGAGCGCGGCCCCGGCCTCGTGCTCTTCGCCATCCCCGACGCCAAGACGCGCACCAACAACTACGAGATCAAGATCCCCTATCTCGGCAGCCTCATCCTGACCCATTCGCTGGATGGCGAGGTGAAGGGCATCAATGAATTCGGCGACAACCACCCGCCCGTCGCACCCGTCTTCTTCGCCTTCCGCATCATGGTGGGCGTGGGCGTGCTCATGCTCCTCGTCTCCTGGTGGGGCGTCTGGACCATCCGCAAGCGCGGCATCACCCCCATGCTCGCCCGCGTGCTGGTGGGGATGACCTTCTCCGGCTGGGTCGCCACGCTGGCCGGCTGGTACGTGACGGAAATCGGCCGCCAGCCCTGGCTCGTCACCGGCATCCTCCGCACGGGCGAGGCGGCGGGCCCGGTCGCGGCCACCACCATCCTCGCCTCCTTCATCATGTACCTGGCGCTCTACGCGGCCCTCCTGCTGGCCTATATCCTGACGCTGATGCACCTGGCCCGCCGCCCGACGGCGCCCGAGCCCAAGCAGCTGGGCGGCCAGGATCCCCTCAAGCCTCTCCCGGCGGAGTAAGCGCGCGATGGACACCCTGCCCCCAGGCGCCTGGCTGCCCATCACCTTCGCGGTGCTGATGGCCGTCTCCATGCTGCTCTACGCCGTGCTGGACGGCTTCGACCTCGGCGTCGGCGTGCTGCTGCGCACAACGCCGGACGAGGCGATGCGGGACCGGATGGTGGCCAGCATCGGCCCCTTCTGGGACGCGAACGAGACCTGGCTGGTGCTGGGCGTGGGCCTGCTGCTCGTGGCCTTTCCCGCCGCGCATGGGGTGATCCTGACGGCCCTCTACATCCCCGTCGCACTCATGCTGATGGGGTTGATCCTGCGCGGGGTCGCCTTCGAATTCCGCGCCAAGGCGCCGGCGCCGCAGAAGCCGCGCTGGGATGTCGCCTTCCAGTTCGGCTCGGTCCTCGCCGCCTTCAGCCAGGGCTGGATGCTGGGCAGCTATATCCTGGGCTTCGCCGAGGGCTGGATGGCCTTCGCCTTCTCCATGCTGACCGGTCTCTTCACCGTCGCCGCCTATGCGCTGATCGGCGCCTGCTGGCTGGTCTGGCGGGGCGAGGGGGCGCTGCAGCTCTTTGCCGCGCAATGGGCGCGCCGCGCCCTCTATGTGTGCTGGGCCGGCGTGCTGGTGGTGAGTGCGGCGACCCCCATCGCGAGCCCGCGCATCTTCGAGCGCTGGTTCACCATGCCCGACACGCTGGCGCTGGCGCCCATCCCGCTGGCCACCGGCGCCCTGTTCCTGCTGCTGCACATCTTCCTGCGGCGTTTCCCGCGCGCCGATCACAGCCTGGACTGGGTGCCCTTCGCGGCCACCGCCGGCATCTTCGTGCTGTGCTTCCAGGGGCTGGCCTACAGCTTCTGGCCCTATGTGGTGCCGGAGAAGCTGACCATCTTCCAGGCCGCCAGCTCGCCGGATGCGCTGATGATCATCCTGGTCGGCGCGCTCGCGGTGCTGCCGATGATCGGGCTCTACACCTTCTTCATCTGGCGGATTTTCGGCGGCAAGGCGCAGGAGCTGAAGTATTATCAGTAGTTTTTGGCGCCCTCAGACGCCGGGCGGCGGCTCCGCCGCCTTGGCTTCGGGATGCTGAAGCATCCCGCCGCGCCTGTTCGGCGCGGATTCCCGCAGCGCGCTGCTGGCTTTGTGAGGATGCGCCGGTCGCAGGGGTGACGTCCCCGCCCCCTCAGCTCCGCCGGATCGCCTCGACGCCACCCGGCGTGGGCAGGCCGAGGCGCCGCAGGCAGGCCTCGTAGAGGCTGCGCTCCGCCTCGCGCTCCTCGGTCAAGAGGCGGCGCACCTGGGTCTGGTTGGTCATGTTGGACTGGCGCGCCGCATTGCGCTCCGGCCCCGCGGTCGCCTCGGCGCGGCACTGGGGATTGTCCATCACCGGCGGCGCCACCAGCGGCTCCAGCCCCTCGCAGGCGCCGAGCAGCAAGGCCAAAGGAAAGATGCGGAAAGCGGTTCTCATGCCGAAAGCCAGTCCTCGATCAGGCGCCGCGCGATGGAATCCGCGCGCGGCAGGGAAAACCCAAGCTCCTGATGGCGGCGCAGCTCGTCCCGCGTGAACCAGCGCGCATCCTTCAGCTCCTCGGGATCAATGGTGATCTGCTCGCTCAGCCCCTCGGCATGGAAGCCGATCATGATCGAGGCCGGGAAGGGCCAGGGCTGCGAGGAATGATAGGAGACATGGCCGACGACAATGCCCGCCTCCTCCATCACCTCGCGCCGCACGGCTTCCTCGAAGCTCTCGCCCGGCTCCACGAAGCCGGCCAGCGTCGAATACATCGTCACATTCGGGAAGCGATGCGAATGGCCCAGCAGGCAGGAATCACCGCGCACCACCAGCATGATCACGGCGGGGTCGGTGCGCGGGAAATGCTGCGCGCCGCAACCCGGGCAGGCCATGGCATTGCCCGCGCTGCGCGGCTCGGTCGCCGTGCCGCAGACGCCGCAGAAGCGGTGCTTCACCCGCCAATGCATCAGGCCCCGCGCATGCGCCAGCACGCTCGCCTCGCCCTCGGGCAGCAGGCCGGCCACCCCGCGCAGATCGGAGAAACTGCCCATCCCCTCGGGCAGCAGCGGCAAGGGGTCATCCGTCGCCGAGCAATCCACCGCGAAGACCGGGCGCTTGTCCCAGAGGCCGAGGAAGGCCCAGGGCCCGCCCGCCATCCGCACCGCCTCGGCCCCGCCGCGGGTCAGCAGCACCGCCTCGGGCTTGCCCTGCTCCACCCCCAGCATCAGGCTGCGGCTGCGCCAGACGGGCACGAACAGCGCTGCCTCATCGGCGAGGGCGGCGGCGACGAAGCCTTCATCGTCCCGCTGGCCGGAGCAGCGGTCGAGCGGGCTGCCGGTATACACATTGGCGCGGCTGGCGGGGATCATGAGCATGCGCTGACCCTAACGCGGAAGCGCGCGGGCGGAAATCCCGGCCCAAGACCTGACTGGCTGTCCTTGGGCTGCACCCGCTCCAGCGGAACGGTGATGGCGAGGCTCAGCCCTTCCGCCTTCCATTCCCGGTTGATCTCGCCGTCAAGCTGCCCCCGCAGGATCGCATCCATGACCTGTGTGCCGAAGCTGCCTTCCCCCGGCGCATCGGCCGGCGGTGCTCCCGCCTCGGACCAGCGCGGCGACATCCGCCGGGCAGCGGCATCGACCGCCCAGCGCTTCTCGGCCAGGAGGTCGTGGCTGCGGGCCATCGCCAGCACGCGCCCCTCAATGGCGTCGGCACAGGCATCGGGGTCGCTGCGATCGGACAGCCGCACCGCCGCTGGTCATATTCGGCGGCGATGTTGGCGGCATGCACGAGCAGCCTTGGCGAATGGCCCTGGCGCGGCCGCTTCCATACCAAAGCTGGAGCCCGCATGGATTTCATGGATCATGGTGTCCGCGCCGGCGCCCGGGATCAGGGGCCGTAGCTTTGATCGTGGAACACCCAGGCGAAGCCGAAGGCGACGATCACCAGGATCAGCCCGAGCAGCAGCACCCAGCGGACCCTGCCCAGCATCTGGCCCTGGCGGGCCTCGGTGGCGGTGGTGGTAGGCGGCTTGTCATCAGGGTCCATGGGCGATCAACGCCCGGGCCCGCGGCCCGGTTGCGCGCCGGCCGGTTTCGCGGTGCTCTTGCCGCCACAACCTGAGGAGGACGGCGATGCGCATCCGCCAGCACCTGCACGCGGCGGGCCTCGCCCTCCTGCTCATGACCGGCACGGCCCAGGCGCAGGACGCGCCGCCCGCGCGCGGCACGCTGCTCGGCGCCGAGGCCGGCGACATCGCCTGCTATCTGCGCATCCGCGACGAGGCAGGCCGGACCCGCGCCTGGATGGCGGATTTCGAGATGTGCGAGCAGGCCCCCCGGCTGATCGGCCGCAGCGTCAACCTCACCTGGAAGCCAGGCCGCGTGCAGCACCCGGATTGCCAGGGCGCGCCCGAATGCCGGCGCTCGCAACAGGTCCTGCTGGTGACGGGCATGCAGCCGCGCTGAGGCGGCCCAGACCGGAGCTCAGACGGGGCGCAGCTCGCCGCCCCATTCGCGCAGCAGCGCCGCCAGCGCCTCATTCGGGCCGGGGGCCACCAGCACATCGGGGCGGAGCAGGCGCAGCAGCTCCTCGCCATTGTGGTCGGCGCCGATCGCGACGAGATCCACCTCGGGGCGGGCGGCCATCATTCCGGCCATCTCGCCCTCATCCTGCACACCCACCAGCAGGCGGTCGCACCAGCGGCGGGCCTGCTCGGTCATCGCCTCGGGGCAGGGCGCGCCATTCACCTGCAACAGGCCGATGCGCCAGCCGCGATGGCGCCAGCGCTCGATCACCTCGGCCGCGAGCGGCAGGGAGACCAGCTTGCGCATCGCCGTGCGGCCGGGCGCCAGCCCTTCCAGCAATTCCTCCGCCCGGACCGGCGCGATGCCCGATTTGCGGCTGACGATGCCGAGCGCAAGTGCGGCCAGCCGCGCCACGGAAGCGAGCGAAAGCCCGGTGGCAAGCCCGGCCGCCACCACGGCCACCACCGCATCGCCGCCGCCGGCGGGGTCATGCACCTCGGAGGCCTCGGCGCGGAAATGGCGCACCGTCTCGCTGCCATCGGCCTCGCGCTCGACGAGCGTCAGCCCGTCCGGCGCGCGCGGCACCAGGACCGCGCGGAAATTGTGGGCGCGCAGCAGGTGGCTGGCGGCCAGCGCCACCGAGGCCGCGTCATGCACCGGCATGCCGGTGGCGCCGGCCAGTTCCTCGGGCTCGGGGATGATGAGGTCGGCACCGGCGAAGCGGCCATGGTCGCCGCCCTTGGGGTCCACCACCACGCGCCGGTTGGCGGCGCGCGCGGATGCGATGAGCCGCGCCGGGATATCGCCGGCCAGCACGCCCTTCTTGTAGTCGGACAGCACGAGCGTCGTGGTGGCGGCGACCGCGTCCGAGGCGATCTTCACCAGGCGGTCGGCGAGGCGCGGATGAATGGGGGCCGACTGCTCGCGATCGGTCCGCAGCAGATGCTGCCCGCCCGAGACGAAGCGCGTCTTGGTGGTGGTGGTGCGCCCGCCCTGCACCAGCAGCCAGGGCTCGACGCGGGGCTGCCCGCCGATCAGCCCGGTCAGGTCGCTGCCCGCGATGTCATCGCCCACGACCGAGACGAAGGCGACGGCCGCCCCCAGCGCCGTGAGGTTGCGGACCACATTGCCCGCGCCGCCCGGCAGCACGACCTCGCGCTCGACGGTCAGCACGGGGACCGGCGCCTCGGGGCTGATGCGGCTGACATGGCCATGGACGTAGCGATCCACCATCGCATCGCCGACGACGAGGACGGTGCCGCGGGCCAGGGTGCGCACCGCCTCGGCCAGCTGGGCGGGCGTGACGGCGTCTCGTCCGGTGGAGGCGGGGGGTGACCTGGGGGGCATGAGCCGTGTGGGTAGCCCAGCCGGGGGCAAGGCCGCAACACATTGTGACGATTCGAGATCAGGGGCCGTCCTAAACATTGGTTAAGCCCTGCCGGCTATCCTGCCGCTTTGGTGCAGGAGGTGCCGCCCATGACCATCGCGATGTCCAAACCGGGGATCTCCAAGCCGGGGATCTCCAGGCCGGGGCCCGACTGGAGCCGCGCCCTCGCCGCACTCCCCCCGAACGGGATCGGCGTGCTGCAGCCGGCGCGTGGCCCGCGCGGCGCCCGCCGACTGGCCCGCGCCCTGCTGGAGGAGGCGGCGATCCTGGGCGGCGGCCAGGTGCTCTCCCTCCCCGGCGGCGACCTGCTGCTGGGTGCCGCGCCGGGCCCCGGCCAGCGCGCCGCCCAGACGATCGCCTGGCTGACCGGCGCGGCGCCCGAAAGCTTCCCGCTGCCGGACGGCCAGGCCGCCCTGGCCGCCCGCACCGAGGCGGCGGCCACGGCCCCCGCCCCGCCCGGCTGGAGCCTTGCCGCGCTGGAGGCGCATGTCGCGCAGCTCCCGCTCGGCGAGGCGGCGCGCCTCACCCTCTTCACGACCGGCGCCGGCGGCGCGCCGGTGGCCCAGCGGCTGGGCCCCGCCCCCCTCGGCCTCGACGACCCGGAGCTGGAGGCGATGGCGCGAGAGGCCCTCTGCCGGCGCCTGCTGGCCGCACTTGCCCACCCGGCCGAGCGCGGCCAGCTGCCGCCGCTGCGCCCCGGGCTGCGCCTGATCCTCGACATGCCGCAGCGGGGGCTGCAAACCGGGCTGCAAGGCGGCGCGCTGCGGGCCGGCCCGCCCGGCGATCCCAACGGGCCGCTGGCGCTGCTGCCGCTCACCGCGCTGGCCGATGGCGCAGCCTTCGCCCGCATGGCCGCGGCGCTGCGGCAGGCCGGCTGGGCGGTCGGGCTGCTGGCGAGCGACGCCGTGGCCCCCGCCATGCTCGATCCGCCCGACATCACCTGGGCCATCCCCGCCCCCGCCGAGCCGCCGCCCATCCTGCCGCCCCGCCTCATCGCGCTGGGCCGGCCGGCGCCCAACTGGTGCCTCGCACCGGGAATTCTTCACGAGGGCGTCGCATGAACGCGCTGGCCCCCCGGCCGCCGCGCCCTGGCGCCGCGGCCGAGCCCGCCTGGGACGGCGCCGCCGCCCTGCGCGATGCCATGGCGCTCGCCGCCCTCGCGCGGGATTGCGTGCTCTCGGGCGTCGAGCGGCGGGTGCTGCATGTCCGCCTCTCGCTCATCCCCGCCCGCCTGCGCGAGCCGCGCCATGCCCGCCTGGTGCGCGAGGCGCTGGAACCCCTGCTCCGCCCCACCCGCGCCCGCCTCTACGAGCTGCCGGGCGGCGATCTCGTCGCGCTGGCGCCCCCGCCCGGCGAGCACCTGGAGCAGGCGCGGCGCGGCCTCGCGCGGCTGCTGCCTGAAATTCCGGCCGAGACGCTGCTGCCCGTGCTGCGGCTGCCGGCCGAGGCGGCGCGGCTGCTGACCCTGGTGGAGGCGGCGCTCGGCCTCGATGACCCCGCCGCCGAGCCGCCGGAACCGGCGCCCTCCGGCCTGCCGCCCCCCCATGCCGCCGAGATGGACGCGGCCGGGCGGGCGCTGGCCACCGCCAACCTCGCCGCCTTCCTGCGCCGCCAGGGCCTGTGGCGGCTCGCCCCCGGCGATGCCGAGCCCACGCCCCTGTGGACCGAGCAGCGCCCTTTCCTGCCCGACCTCGCGGCCGCGCTGCTGCCCGGCCGGGACATCGCCGCCGCGCCCAGCCTGGCCCGCCGCTTCCGCCACGCGGCGGAGCGGAGGATGCTGGCCGAGCTGGCCCATCCGCAGGAGGCACGCGCGCTGGGCGATGCCTGCCTGCCGCTCAGCCTCGCCAGCGTGATGGAGACGGAGTTCCTGCGCCTGGACACGATGCTGGGCCCCGTCGGCCGGGCGCGGCTGCTGGTCTGCATCCCCGCGGCCGACCTCCTGGCCGACGCGGCGGGCTTCGCGCTGTTGCGCCGGCTGGCCGAAGCGCGCGGCTGGGCCCTGGCGCTGGACGAGCCGGAGCCCGCCCTGCTGGGCCTGTTGCGGCCCGGCGCGCTGGAGGGGCTGAGCCTGCGGCTGCGCTTCGGCCCGGCCATGCTGGGCGGCGACCCCGAGGCGCGCGCCAGGCTGGATGCCGCCCTGCCGGAGGATCGCGCCCGGGTCATCCTGATCGGCGCCGACAGCCCCGCCGCCATCGCCTGGGGCTGGCAGCGCGGCATCACGCGCTTCATGGGGCGCGTGCTGGAGGGGCGGTAGCCAAAGCGCGGCCATGGGGCCAAACATTCCCCAACCGGGCGCGCCAACGAAGGAACCGGCCGCAGGTGCGGCCGGCGGATCGCTTCAGCGATCCGAAGCCAAGCGGCGGGAGGCCGCGCCCGGCGTCTGAGGGCATCAAAAAACGCAGCCGGCGCCGCGCAGCCATCGCCAAATAGAGGGTTGCCCCCAAGCGCCGCCTATGTTTTATGCCCCCCACCCTGCCGCCGGCGTTGGCACGCCCGCGGCTATGCCCATTTGCGCGCCACGATCCCCGTTGGCCGCCAGGGCTGAGCAGCCATAGGGAGACATCATGCCACTCTACGAATGCGTGTTCATCGCGCGGAATGACGTGACTCAGCAGCAGGTCGAAGCGATCGCCGACCAGATCGGCGTGACGCTCGGCGAGCACAGCGGGGCCGTCATCAAGCGCGAATATTGGGGCCTGCGCGGCCTCGCCTACAAGGTGAAGAAGAACCGCAAGGGGCACTACATGCTCCTCGGCATCAACGCACCCGCCCCCGCCATGCAGGAAATCGTCCGCCAGCTCGGCCTGAACGAGGACGTGCTGCGCGAGCTGACGATCCGCGTCGAGGAAATCGACCCCGAGGCGCCGTCGGCCATCCTCGCCAAGCGCACCGATGACCGTGACCGCGAGCGCGGCTTCCGTGGGCCCAAGCCCGCCGGCCGCTTCGGCTCGGGCCGCGCCACCGGTGGCCGTGACGATCGTGAGGAATTCCGGGCCCGTCCGCGCGACGAGATGGACCTCAACCTGAACGACGAGATGTGAGCCGATGAGCGAATCCGCCGAACCCAACATCGCCAATCGCCGCGCCGCCGTCGGCGCGCGCCGTCCCTTCTATCGCCGCCGCAAGTCCTGCCCCTTCTCGGGGCCGCAGGCGCCGAAGATCGACCACAAGGATGTGCGCCTCCTGTCCCGCTTCCTGAGCGAGCGTGGCAAGATCGTGCCCAGCCGGATCACCGCCGTCAGCGGCAAGAAGCAGCGCGAACTGGCCAATGCCATCAAGCGCGCCCGCTTCCTGGCCCTGCTGCCCTACGTGATCAACGACTGACACAGAGGCGGGGCCGGTGTCGCAGAGCGCATCTCCCGGGGGGGCTCCAACCGGGGCCTTTGGCCAGCCCGGCGTCCTCGCCGCGGGTGCGGCGGGGATGTGCGCGGCGGTGCTTGCCCTCTGGGCGATGCGCGGCCTGCCGCTGGGCGGCCTGCTGCTCTGGGTGGCGCCCTTGCCGCTCTTTGCCGCGGGTTTCGCCTTCGGCGCGCGCATGGCGGTCCTCGCCATCGGCATCGCGGCGCTCGCCGTGCTGTTCGGCAGCAGCTTCCTGGGCTTCGCGGTCTTCCTGGGCGTCTTCGGCGTGCCGGTCGCGCTGATCCTGGCCACCTCGGTCCAGGCGGGCCGGATGGATCTCTCCCTCCCGCTCGCCATCCTCGGCCTCTGGCCGGTGGTGCTGCTCGGACTTCTCGCCGTTTCGGTCTCCGACCTGGAGGGCGAGATGCGCGAGGCGGTGGAGATGGGCGTGCGGCGCATGGGCGTGTCCATGCCCGATGGCATGGTGGCGCAGATCGCGCAGGTGAAGGCGGCGGCCGCCGGCTTCTGGATCGCCCTGCTCATGCTGGGCAATGGCGCGGCCGCGCAGAACCTCGTCACGCGGCAGGGCCTGGCGCTTCATGCCACGCCCCCGCTGGAGGAGCTGCGCCTGCCCCATTGGTACCTGCCGCTGCCGCTGGTGGCGCTGGCCGTCTGGGCGCTGGTGGGGGGCGCGGTCGCGCTTTCCAGCATGCTGATCCTGCTGGTGCCGGTCTTCCTGCTCGGCGTCGTCGGTGTGCACCGGCTGCTGCGCGGGCGTCCCGGCCGCCTCGCCTTTCTCATCGGCTTCTACATGCTGATGCTCCTGTTTCTCCAGATTATGGCCCCGCTGATGGTCGGCGTGGGTCTCTATGACCAAATTCGGCGGCGCGCGGCGCCGCCCCAAACCTGATCTGAGGCGTGCCATGATTGAACTCATCCTGATGCAGCGTGTGGACAAGCTCGGCCAGATGGGCGAGCTGGTGAAGGTGAAGCCCGGCTACGCGCGCAACTTCCTGCTGCCCGGCGGCAAGGCCGTTCGCGCCACCAAGGCGAACCTCTCCCGCTTCGAGGCCGACCGCGCCCAGCTCGAGGCGCAGAACCTCAAGCGCCGCGAAGAGGCCGAGCGCGTGGCCGAGCGCATGGAGGGCCTCTCGGTCGTCCTGATCCGCTCCGCCGGCGAGAGCGGCAACCTCTACGGCTCCGTCTCGGCGCGCGACATCGCCGATGGCTGCACCGCCGCCGGCCTGACCGTGCACCGCTCGCAGGTGCTGGTGGATGCGCCGATCAAGCTGCTCGGCCTCACCACCGTCCGCGTCGAGCTGCACCCCGAGGTGATGCTGCCCGTGATCGTGAACGTGGCCCGCAGCCCCGAGGAAGCCGAGAAGCAGGCCCGCGGCGAGGAGATCGCCCGCGAGGAGGAGATCACCCTCGAGGACGAGCTGGTCGCCGAGCTGGGTGCCGCCACGCGCGAGTAATTCCTCCACCCCGGTGGAGACGGGAAAGGGGGCCGCGAGGCCCCCTTTTTCATGCGCGCCGCCACTACGTCAGTGCATTTGACATATCGGCCTGCGCCCGGCGAGGCTCGCCCCCATGGATCAGGCCCTCGCCCTCATCGGCTTCGCGCTCGCGACCTCCGCCACGCCCGGCCCCAACACCATGATGGTGACGGCCAGCGCGGCGCAGGTCGGCGTCGCGCGCGTGGTGCCGCACATGCTGGGCATCACCTTCGGCTTCCCGGCGATGATCGTGGCGGTCGCCCTCGGGCTCGGCTTGCCCTTCGCGCAGATCCCCGGGCTGCACCAGGCGATGCAGGCGCTGGGCGCGGCCTGGCTGATCTGGCTCGCCTGGAAGATCGCGACCGCGCCGGTGAATGCAGCGGAGGCTCCGGCCCGGCCGCCACTCGGCTTTCTCGGCGCCGCCGCCTTCCAATGGGTGAACCCCAAGGCCTGGATGATCGCGCTGGCCGCCCTGCCCGCCTTCACCGTGCCGGGCCAGCCCATCCTGCCGCAGGCGCTCTGGGTGGCACTGGTCTTCGCCCTCGTCTCGATGCCCTGCCTGCTCTTCTGGGCGTGGGTGGGACGCACGGCGCGGCACCTGCTGGGCGCGGGGGCGCGGCTGCGCGCCTTCAACATCGCGATGGCGGTGCTGCTGGTGTTGAGCCTGCTGCCGCTCGCTCTCGGTTAGGCGCCCTTCGAGCGCCCGCGCCACGCAAACGCCCCCGGCCCGAGCAGCGCGAGCGCAATCAGCGCCATGGTCCAGAAGGCCGGATACTCCCAGCCGCCATGGGTCGAGCTGTAGATCCAGCCATTGCCGAATTGCTGCCGCACGATCCCCGCCATCAGGCCCGCCAGCACCAGCGCCACCCAGCGCGTCTGCCAGCCGAGGATGAGCAGGATGCCGCCCAGCGCCTCCAGCCCCGTCACGAACCAGGCGAACCAGGCCGGATAGCCCTGGCTGACGAACCAGGGGACGACATGCACCATCCCCGCCGTCCAGACCTTCCAGACGAAGGCATGCGCCAGGAAGAGCACGCCCATGGTCACGCGCAGCAGCAGCGCCGCGTAAGGGGCGGTGGCGGGCATCAGGGCATCCCCGCGAAACGTTGACGTCCGAGACCCGCCCAGCCATCGGGCGGGAGCTGCGCCAGCACGGTGAAGCGCCCCTCGCCCTCGGGCCGCAGCACCACCGCCGCGCCCTGCGGCCGCGGCGCCGGGCCGCCGGCCCCCATCATGTGGTAGGAATGACCGACCAGCACCCAATTGCCAGCGAAGCCCGGCTCGGGCAGCAGGGCGCGCAGCGAATCCCCCATGGCGCGATGCGCCGCCGCATCCACATGGCGCGGGAGGGAGAGGCCGATCTCCGGCTCCGCGCCCCCGAAGGCCAGCGCCGCCGTCTCCAGCGTGCGGCAGAAGGGGCTGGCCAGCACGCGGCTGACAGGGATGCCGAGGTCACGGAAGGCGGCGCCGATCGCGACCGATTGCGCGCGGCCCGTCTCGTCCAGGTTGCGCTGCGTGGCGCAATCGCCCAGCACGGCATTCGCCTGGTCCGGCGCGGTGCTGCCCGTCTCGGCATGGCGCAGGAAGATGACGAGGCCACCCTGCCGCAGCGCGGCGAGCAGCCCCGGCTCGGCCAGGGCCGCTTGCGGCCAGAGCCCGGCGAGGAGAAGGGCGAGAAGCGAAAGACGGCGAATCATGCCGCCTCACATGGGGGAAAGATTGCCGTCTAGCAATCCTCCCCCGGAATGATTTAGCTGAAGCTGGCCGCCATGGCCCGCACCGCCTTCTCGCGCCGCTCCAGCACCGTCGCCATCGCGGCGCGGGTCGAGGCCACCAGCGCCGCCGGCGCCGTCTCGGGCGTGCCGGAATCGAAGGGCGGGCGCGGGTCGTATTGCATGTAGAGCTGGATGCCCTGCGCCACCTCCACGCCGCGCAGCCTGGCCGCCAGGTGCAGCGCGCCATCGAAGCCCGAGGTGACGCCGGCGGCGGTGACGAACTTGCCATCCTCCACCACGCGCTCATTCACCGCGGTCGCGCCGAAGAGCGGCAGCATGTGGTGGCTCGCCCAATGCGTGGTCGCGCGCTTGCCGCGCAGGAGGCCGGTCGCCCCCAGCAGCAGCGCGCCGGTGCAGACGGTGAAGACCGCCTGAGCCCCCATCGCCTGGCGGCGCACCCATTCGAGGATGACGGGGTCCGCCATCGCCGCATCCACGCCGAAGCCGCCCGGCAGATGCAGCACATCGAGCTGCGGCGCCTCCTCCAGCAGCGCGTCGGGCAGGATGCGCAGGCCCTTCATGTCGCGCGCGGGCGCCATGCTTTTCGCGTAGATCTTCCAGCTCGAATCCGGCAGGCGCGAGAGCACCTCATGCGGGCCGGTGAGGTCCACCTGGTCGAGATCGTCGAAGATCAGGCTGCCGATGTTGAGATGGGCCATGCATGCGCTCCCTGGATGCCGGGCGAGTGTGGCGTCACGCCCCGGCGGCGTCCATGGGGCCGAGCGCTTCGGCCAGGACGTCGAACACCACGCGCATGCGGCGGCTCGCATGCAGCTCCCGATGCGCCGCGAGATAGACGGGGAAGCGGATGCCGGGCGCCGCCGGCAGCACGCGGCGCACGAGCGGCTCCGCATCGCCCACCGCCTCGGTCATCAGGCCGATGCCGGCACCCTGCTTCACGAATTCCCACTGCACCAGGTTGTTCTCGGAGATGATGGGGAAATGCGCGGGCGTCAGCGCGAAGCCGCGCGCCTGCATCGCCGCCGCCATCGCCTCGCGCGTGGGAAAGCCGATGAATTCGCCGCGCGCCATCTCCGCCGCATCGCGGGGCTCGCCGATCGCGCGGAGATAGGCGGGGGTCGCGTAGAAATTGCCGACATCGTCGCGCAGCTTGCGCACCACCAGCTCCGGCTGGGTGGAGGCGTAGTTGCGGATGGCGATATCCGCCTCGCGCCGCAGCAGGTCGGTCGGCGCATTGTC
The DNA here is from genome assembly GCA_027488195.1 of Acetobacteraceae bacterium. GTDB lineage: Bacteria > Pseudomonadota > Alphaproteobacteria > Acetobacterales > Acetobacteraceae > Roseococcus. Next base: position 21,547 of record JAIYCD010000303.1, read on the forward strand.
GGCCACGATCTCCACCTCGATGCCCGGATGCAGCGCGCGGAGCCTGAGGATGACGGGCGGCAGCAGATGCGCCGCATAGACATGCGTGGTGGTGATGCGGATGCGGCCCTCGATGCTCTCCGACTGGCCGGCGGCGGCGCGGGAGAAGCGCGTCGCGGCCTCGGCCATGGCGCGGAGCTGGTCGCGCAGCGCCTCGCCGCCCGGGGTGAGGCGCAGGCCACGGCCCACACGCTCGAAGAGCACGACGCGCATCTCCCGCTCCAGCGCGGCCACCTGGCGGCCCAGCGTGGGCTGGGTGATGCCGAGCGCACGCGCGGCGGCGGAGAGCGAGCCCTCCTCGGCGGTCGCGAGGAAGGCGCGGGCGTGGTTCCAGTCGAAGCGGAGTGCGTCCCAATCCATGCAGTAATGCATAGAACAAGCCCGAATTTGCGCAATATGCCCGGGGAAATCGCATGGATACACCGGCTGGCGAAGGAGATTCCGATGCAAGCCGTCCTCTGGCGCCGCTACGGCCCGCCCCAATGCCTCACTTTGGGCGAGGCCCCCCTGCCCAAGCCCGGTCCCGGCGAGATCCGCATCCGCATCCACGCCACCACCGTCACCTCCGGTGATGCGCGGCTGCGCGGCTGCCGGGCGGCGGGGCTGTTCTGGCTGCCGATCCGCCTCGCCTTCGGCCTGTTCCGCCCGCGCCATCCCGTGCCCGGCATGGAATTCGCGGGCGAGGTGGAGGCGCTGGGCGCGGGCGTGGCGAAGTTCGCGCTGGGCCAGCGCGTCTTCGGCCTGGCCCCGCGCGGCGCGCATGCGGAATACCTGGTGATGCCGGCGCGCGGCTGCGTCGCCGCCCAACCGCGCGGCCTCAGCCATGCCGAGGCCGCCGCTTTGCCCTTTGGCGGCCTGACCGCGCTGCTCTTCCTGCGCGACGTGGCGCGCGTGGCGCCTGGCGAGCGCATCCTGGTGCATGGCGCGGCGGGGGCCGTCGGCGTGGCGGTGGTGCAGCTGGCCCGGCATTTCGGCCTGACCGTCACCGCGGTCGCCGGCGCGCGACATGCGCCCCTGCTGCGGAGCCTCGGCGCGGCCCATGTGCTGGACCGCGCCACGCAGGATTTCCGCGAAAGCGCGACGCCCTACAACCTGGTGCTGGATACGGTGGGCGGCACGGATTTCCGGCAGGTCCGCCATGTGCTGACACTTCGCGGCCGCCACGTCGTCATGAATTACGGCGCGCGCGAATTGGCGCTGATGCTGGCCACGCATCTGCGCCCCGGCCCGCGAATCCTCTGCGGCTATGCCGGCGGCAGCCAGGCCGATCTGCGCCAGCTGCGCGAGCTGGTGGAGGCCGGCGCGCTGCGTCCCGTGATCGGCCACCGCATGCCGCTCAGCGATATCGTGGCCGCGCATGCGCTGGTGGATTCCGGGCGCAAGCAGGGCGCCCTGGTGCTGGAAATCACTCCGGCCGGATGCCCGCACCCCGCATGACGGCGGCGTAGCGCGCCATGTCGCTGCGCACGAAGCCCATGATCTGCTCTGGCGTGTTCAGGTCCGGCATGGGCAGCACCGCCTGCTCGGCCATGCGGCTGGCCGCCTGGCGCTGCGCCATGGCGAAGGCGCTGTTCAGCGCGGCCACCACGGGGGCCGGCGTGCGCGACGGCGCCATGGCGATGATCCAGGCATCCACGGCGAATTCCGGCATCCCCAGCTCGCTGGCCGAGGGCACGTCCGGCAGCGTCGGCGCGCGCTCGGCGCCGGCCACCACCAGCGCGCGCACATTGCCGCCGCGGATATGCCCCAGCGCCGAGGCGATCGGGTCCACCGTGAAGATGGCATCGCCCGTGATCACGCCCTGCATGGCCGGCCCGCCGCCCCGGTAATGCACCGGCGCGATGTCGAGCTGGTTGACCGCGCGGAACATCTCGCCCCCCAGATGCACCGCCGTGCCGATGCCGGCCGAGGCGAAGTGGTAGCGCCCCGGATTGGCGCGGATCAGCGCCAGCAGCTCGGCCAGGTTCTGCGCCGGCAAACGGGGGTTCACGCACAGCACCTGCGGCACCCGGCCGATCATGCTCAGCCCCGCGAAATCGGCCACGGGGTCAAACGGCATGCGCGCCACCAGCGCGGGCGCGATGGCGTGGCCATTGCTGTGGATCAGGATGGTCTGGCCATCGGGCGCGGCCTTGGCGACGAAATCCGTCCCCACCAGGCCGGCGGCGCCGCCTGGCCGGTTCTCCACCACCAAAGGCTGTCCCAGGATCTGCCCCACCGGCTCGGCGATGATGCGCGCCACCACATCGGTGGTGCCGCCCGGCGCGAAGGGCACGATGACCCGGATCGGCCGGTCCGGCCGCCAGGCGGCTTGGGCGCGGGTGATCCCCGGCGCGGCGAGAAAGGCGGCGGCGGTGAGCAGGTGGCGGCGTTGCATGGTCGTCTCCCGGGATCGGCGCCGGTTGGCCCGGCTTCGGGGCCGAGCTTGGCGCTTCGGGCGGAATGGGGGAAGCCTCCCCCGATGGCGCGGTTGCTGTTAAGCTGCGCCCGCCCCGAAGCATTCCCCTCGGGCCACGACAGGCATGATGGCGCGCATGAACAGCACCTCACCGCAATTCAAGGAAAATGCCCGCAAGGCGATGGCCGATGCGGGTCTGCAAAAGGCGCTCGGCACCGCCAAGGGCGCCTTCCTGCAACGCCGCGCCAATGCCGTCGCCAACCTGCCGGAATTCGAGCAGCTGCGCGACATCGCGCGCGACATCAAGAACCACACGCTGGCGAACCTCGACTTCTACCTCGAACGCTTCGCCGAGAATGTGGAGCGCGCGGGCGGCACCGTGCATTGGTGCAGCACGCCCGAGGAAGCCCGCGCCGCCGTGCTGGAGATCTGCCGCAAGGCCAATGCCAAGACGGTGACCAAGGGGAAATCCATCATCTCCGAGGAACTGGGCATCAACCACCATCTGGAAGCGCACGGCATCACGCCGGTCGAGACCGATCTCGGCGAGTACATCATCCAGCTGCGCGGCGAGATCCCGTCCCACATCATCGCGCCCGCCTTCCATTTGAACCGCGAGGATTGGGAGGCCGATTTCCGCCGCGCCCACACCGACCTCGACCCGGACCGCGTCTTCCACGAACGCCGCGACATCCTGACCGAGGCGCGCACCCGGTTGCGCCAGAAATTCCTCGCCGCCGATGTCGGCATCACCGGCGCCAATTTCCTGATCGCCGAGACCGGCAGCAGCGTCATCGTCACGAACGAAGGCAATGGCGACCTGACGCAGACCCTGCCGCGCGTGCATATCGCGCTCGCCAGCATCGAGAAGGTGGTCCCCACGCTCGAGGATGCGACGAGCCTGCTGCGTGTGCTGGCGCGTTCGGCCACCGGGCAGGATTTCTCGGTCTACACCACCTTCAGCACGGGCGTGCGCCGCAAGGGCGACCTGGACGGGCCGGAGGAATATCACGTCGTCCTGATCGATGGCGGCCGCTCCAACATGATCGGCACCGAGTTCCAGGAGATGCTGCGCTGCATCCGCTGCGCCGCCTGCATGAACCACTGCCCCGTCTATGGCACCACGGGCGGCCATGCCTATGGCTGGGTCTATCCGGGCCCCATGGGCTCTGTGCTGACACCCAGCCTGATCGGCGTGAAGGAGGCGGGCCACCTGCCCAATGCCAGCACCTTCTGCGGCCGCTGCGAAAGCGTCTGCCCCGTGAAGATCCCATTGCCCAAGCTGATGCGCCACTGGCGCGAGCGCGAGTTCGAACGCCATTTGCAGCCCAGCGGCGTTCGCAGCGGCCTCGGGATCTGGGCCTGGTTCGCCAAGCGGCCGGGGATGTATCGGCTTGCCTCGCGCCTCGGCATCCGCGCCTTGGGTCTGCTGGGCCGCAAGAAGGGCGCCTTCAAGTCGCTGCCGCTCGCCGGCGGCTGGACCGAAGGGCGCGACTTGCCCGTGCCCGAGGGCCGCACCTTCATGGATGAATATGCGCGCCGGCAGCGTGCGGGAGCTGGCAAATGAGCAAGGAAGCCATCCTCGGCGCCATCCAGCGCGGCCTGCGCCGCGGCCCCCTGCCGGCCGACCAGCGCGCCATGCTGGAAGGGCGGCTGGCCACCCATCCGCGCCACCTGATCCCCGCGCGTTCGCGCGTCTCGCGGCCCGAGCAGATCGCCCTCTTCATCCGCAATGTCGAGAAGGAGTTCGGCAGCGTGGCGCGCGTGCCGAACCTCGCCGCCATCCCCCAGGCGGTGGCCGCCTATCTCGCCGCGCAGAACCTGCCCGCGCGCCTCGCCATGGCGCCGCACCCCGAGCTCAAGCGCATCAAATGGGCCGAGCACCCGATGCTCGAGATCGAGACGCGCCAGGGCCAGCCCAGCGACCTCGTCAGCCTGCAGCACGGCTATGCCGGCGTCGCCGAGACCGGCACCCTCATGCTCCCCTCCGACCCGCACCGCCCCACCACGCTGAACCTGCTGCCCGATACCGAGATCGTGGTGCTGCGCGCGAGCCGCGTCGTCGGCGCCTATGAGGAGGCCTGGGACCTGCTGCGCGAGGAGCGGAAGGACAAGCTGACCGGCGGCTTCATGCCGCGCAACATCATGTGGGTCACCGGCCCCTCGCGCAGCGCCGATATCGAGCAGACCTTGGAACTCGGCGCGCATGGCCCGCGCGCCCTGCACATCCTCCTTGTGGATGACGACCCCGCGGCGCCCAGGGAACGTAAGGGGGCGTGAAGCGCAAGCGCGGCCTCACGGCCGAGGACAAGGCGGTCTGGGCCGCGGTCGCCCGCACCATACGCCCCCTGCCCGGGCGCGAGATGCCGGATGCGCCGCCCGCCATCACCGTGACGCCTCCGCCCCGCGCGGCCGAGGCGCCGCCGCCCGTCCCCAAGCCCCGCCTGCCGCCGCCCGAGATCAGCGTGGGCGCGCAACCCTCGGGCCTGGATGCGAAGCGCTGGCGTGACCTGCGGCGCGGCACCATGCGCCCCGAGCGCAAGCTCGATCTGCACGGGATGACGGCGGCGCGCGCCCACCAGGCCGTCGAGAATTTCCTGCGCATGTGCCATGCCGATGGCACGCGCGTGGTCTGCATCGTCACCGGCAAGGGCAGCACGACGGAGGGCGGCGTGCTGAAGCGCGAATTGCCGCATTGGCTGAACGCGCCGCATCTTCGCCCGCTGATCCTGGGTGCCGCGCATCCGCACAAGGCCAATGCGGGTGCCGTGCATCTCCTCCTTCGGAGGAGTCGTTAAACGCCCTCAAGCGCCGGGCGCGGCCTCCGGCCGCTTGGCCGCCGGCCGCCATGCGGCCGGAGTCTCGGGGGGCACGGCCGTCTTCGCCAAGGAGGCCCCGCGCCTCACCCCGGCCGCAGCCCCGCCAGCTCCGCCGCGCGCCGTGCCTGGACCAGCTCCTGCCGCAGGAAGGCCGCGAAACCCTCCGGCGAGCGCTGCGCCTCGCTGGACGGAATCGCCCCCACCTCCGCGATGCGCGACAGCACCGCCGCCTCGCCCAGCGTCGCCGCCAGCGCCGCGTGCAGGCGCGCCACCACTTCGGGCGGCGCAGCGCTCGGCGCCAGCAGCCCGCCATAGCTGCCGGCCGTGAAGCCCGGCAGCCCCGCCTCGATGAAGGTGCCCACATTCGGCATGAGGGGCGAGCGCTGCTCCGTCGCGATGGCGATGATCGGCGCCTGGTTGTCCCGGTGCAGCGGATAGGCGGAAGGCAGTTCCACCATCGCCACCTGCACCGCGCCGCTGATCAGGTCCGGGATCATCGCGCTGCCGCCGCGATAGGGCACATGCGAGGCGCGCACCCCCGCATTGGCCATCAGCAGCTCCAGCGCGAGATGCGCGGCACTGCCATTGCCCGGCGTGGCCACCGTCACCTCGCCCGGCCGCGCGCGCATCAGCGCCAGCAGGTCGGGCAGGTTCCGCGCGGGCAGTCGCGGCGTCACCTGGCAGACCATCGGCAGGATGCCGACCAGGCCGATCGGCCGGAAATCGCGCTCCACATCGTAAGGAAGCCGCGCCTGCAGCACCGGATTCGCCGTCAGCGGCCCGCCCGCGCCGAACAGCAGCGTGTGGCCATCGGGCGTGGCGCGCGCGACGAGCTCCGCCCCCACGCTGCCGCCGGCCCCCGCCCGGTTCTCGATCACCATGGGCTGGCCCAGCCGTTCGGCCATGCGGGCTGTCAGGATGCGCGCGAGAATGTCGGTATTGCCGCCGGCCGCGAAGGGCACGATCACGCGGATCGGCCGGTCGGGCCAGGCGGCCCAGGCCGTGCGAGACATCGCAAGGCTGGGCGCGGCAGCGAGCAGCAGGCGGCGTGACCACATGGGCATCATCCTCCAACCCGGCATCTGCGGCCGGTTTCGGGGGAGCATGACGCATCAGCGAAGCTTGCCGCAAGCACGGAGCTGGCCCAGCATCGGGGTCAACACAGGGGAATGCGCGATGGAACAGCGGCGATTGGGCCGGACGGGGCTTTCCGTCTCCGTGCTCGGCTATGGGTGCGGGGCGATCGGCGGCCTCATGGTCAAGGGCACGGCAGCCGAGCAGGACCGCGCCATCGGCCGCGCGCTGGATCACGGCATCACCTATTTCGACACCGCCGCCGTCTATGGCGATGGCGCTTCCGAGCGCAATCTCGGCCGCGCGCTGCGCGGGCTCTCGGCCCGGCCCGTGGTGGGCACCAAGGTGCGGGTCTTCGCCGCCCAGCGCGGCGACATCGCCGGGCGCATCACCACCTCGCTGGAGGAGAGCCTGACCCGCCTGGGCCAGGAGAGCGTGGACATCTTCCAGCTGCACAACCCGATCACCCTGGCCGGCGCGGAGCCCGCCTTCACGCCTGCGCAGATTCTGGAGGAGGCCGTCCCCGCGCTGGAGCGCGCGCGCGATGCGGGAAAATTCCGCTTCTTCGGCATCACCGGCCTCGGCGATGCCGAAGCGCTGCGGCATGTGCTGGATGTCGGCGGCTTCGCCACCGCGCAGATCCCCTATAATTTGCTGAACCCGAGCGGCATCGCCCCCGGCCGGCCCGATGCGCCGGACCTCGGCGGCATCATCCGCCACGCGGCGGCGCAGGATGTCGGCGTCATGGCCATCCGCATCCTGGCGGGCGGCGCCCTGAGCGGCACCGAAGCGCGCAGCCCACTCGGCGTCGCGAAAGTCGAGCCCATCGCCTCGGGCGCCAGCTACGCGGCGGATGTGGCGGCGGCGCAGCGGTTCCTGTCGCTGGTCGAGGCCGGCCACGCCGCGGATCTGGTCGAACTGGCGCTGCGCTTCGTCATCGGCGCGCGAGAGATCGCGACGAACATCATCGGCACCTCCAGCCTGGCGGAGCTGGACCACGCCGTGGCGGCCGTGGCGAAGGGCCCCCTGCCGGCCGGGCTCATCCAGGGCTGACCATGACCCCCTTCGGCCAGCGCCTGCGCGAACTCCGCGAGCAGCACGGCATCTCCCTCACCGAGCTGGCGACGGCGCTGCACGTCTCCCCCGCCTATCTCTCGGCGCTGGAGCACGGCAAGCGCGGCCGCCCCTCCGCCGGGCTGATCCACCAGGTGAACGAGCATTTCGGCCTGATCTGGGATGACGGGGAGGAACTGGTGCGCCTGGCGCGCCTCTCCCATCCGCGGGTGGTGGTGGACACGGCCGGGCTCTCCCCCCAGGCCACGGAACTGGCCAATCGCCTGGCCCGCACCATCCGGGACCTGCCCGAGGCGCGGGTCGCGGCCCTCCTTGCGCTGCTGGAAAGCCACCCAGATTAGGGGTCGCTCCCTTGCCCTGCCCCCCGGCCCTGGCTAGGGTCGCGCGTCATTCGGCAGTGCAGCATAAAGCCAATCCTAGAAGAAGGCGAAACGGGCCATGAAGCTCCTCGTCCCGGTCAAGCGGGTGGTTGATTACAACGTCAAGGTTCGCGTCAAGGCGGACAACACCGGCGTTGAAACCGCCAATGTGAAGATGTCCATGAACCCCTTCGACGAGATCGCCGTCGAGGAAGCGGTTCGCCTCAAGGAAAAGGGCATCGCCACCGAGATCATCGCGGTCTCGGCCGGCCCGGCCGCCGCGGCCGAGCAGATCCGCACCGCACTCGCCATGGGTGCTGATCGCGGCATCCTGGTCGAGCATGACGGCACGCTCGAGCCCATCGCCGTCGCCAAGATCCTGAAGGCGATCATCGCCAAGGAATCGCCCGATCTCGTCATCCTCGGCAAGCAGGCCATTGATGACGACATGAACGCGACCGGCCAGATGCTGGCGGCGCTGATGGGCTGGCCGCAGGGCACCTTCGCCAGCAAGGTCGAGATCGCGGACGGCCACGCCACCGTGACGCGCGAAGTGGATGGCGGGCTGGAGACGGTGAAGATCACCCTGCCCGCCATCGTCACCGCCGACCTTCGTTTGAACGAGCCGCGCTATGCGTCGCTGCCCAACATCATGAAGGCGCGCAAGAAGACCATCGACAATGTGAAGCCCGCCGATCTCGGCGTGGATGTCACGCCGCGCCTGACGGTGCTGCGCGTGGAGGAGCCGGGCAAGCGCCAGGCCGGCGCCAAGGTGGGCTCGATCCAGGAGCTGGTGCAGAAGCTCCGCAACGAAGCGAAGGTGATCTGAGATGGCCGTCCTTATCCTCGCCGATCATGACGGCCGCGCCGTCTCGCAGCCCACGCGCAGCGCCGTCGCGGCCTGCGCTGCCTTGGGCGAAATCCATGTGCTGGTGCTGGGCGAAGGTGCGGCCGGCGCCGCCCCCGCCGCCGCCAGCCTGCCGGGTGTCGCCAAGGTCCTGCTCTGCGAGGACGCGTCGCTGGCCAACCGCCTGGCCGAGCCGCTGGCCGCCCTGCTGGTGCATCTGGCGCCGTCCTATGCCCACCTGGTCGCGCCCGCCTCCGCCGCCGGCAAGAACGTGATGCCGCGCGTGGCCGCCCTGCTCGATGTGCAGCCGATCAGCGACGTCTCGGGCGTGGTGGATGCCGACACCTTCGTGCGCCCCATCTATGCCGGCAACGCGCTGGCGACGGTGAAGAGCAGCGATGCGAAGAAGGTCATGACCATCCGCGCCGCGAGCTTCGACCCCGTCCCCGCCACCGGCGGCAGCGCCGCGGTGGAAGCCATCGCCGCCGCCGCCAACCCCGGCACGTCGAGCTTCATCGGCGCCGAGGTCAGCAAGAGCGAGCGCCCGGAACTGACGGCCGCCAAGGTCGTCGTCTCCGGCGGCCGCGCCATGGGCTCGGCCGAGAATTTCCACCTCATCGAGAAGGTGGCGGATCTGCTGGGGGCCGCCATCGGCGCCTCGCGCGCCGCTGTCGATGCGGGCTATGCGCCCAACGACCACCAGGTGGGCCAGACCGGCAAGATCGTGGCACCCGACCTCTACATCGCCATCGGCATCTCGGGCGCCATCCAGCACCTGGCCGGCATGAAGGACAGCAAGATCATCGTCGCCATCAACAAGGACGAGGAGGCGCCGATCTTCCAGGTGGCCGATTACGGCTTCGTGGGTGACCTGTTCAAGGCGCTGCCGGAGCTCGAGGCCGAACTGGGCAAGCCCGCCTGATGTCGGTCCGCATCGCCAGCAGCGCCGACATGCCGGATGCGCTGCTCGACATCCCCGAGATCGCCTCGGTCGGCATCATCGGGGCGGGGCAGATGGGCAACGGGATCGCCCATGTCTGCTCGCTGGCCGGGATTCCCGTGGCGATGGTGGATATCAGCCCGGCCGCGCTGGACAAGGCGATCGGCACCATCGCGCGCAACATGGAGCGCCAGATCGGCCGCAAGCTCATCACGGCCGAGCAGCGCGACGCGGCGATGGGCCTGATCACCACCAGCACCGATTATGCGAGCTTCAGCACGACGGATTTCGTGATCGAGGCCGCGACCGAGAAGGAGGCCGTGAAGCACGCCGTCTTCAAGGCGCTGGTGCCGCACCTCAAGCCCTCGGCCATGGTCGCATCCAACACCAGCTCGATCTCGATCACCCGCCTGGGCGCGGGGACGGACCGGCCGGAAAAATTCATCGGCATGCACTTCATGAATCCGGTGCCGATCATGAAGCTGGTGGAGATCATCCGCGGCATCGCCACCGATGAGCCCACCTTCCGCGCGGTGGATGCGCTCGCCAAGCGCCTGGGCAAGCAGACCGCGACATCAGAGGACTTCCCCGCCTTCATCGTGAACCGCATCCTGGTGCCGATGATCAATGAGGCGGTCTATGCCCTTTATGAGGGCGTGGGCGACATCCGCTCGATCGACACCGCCATGAAGCTCGGCGCCAACCACCCGATGGGGCCGCTGGAGCTGGCGGATTTCATCGGCCTCGATACCTGCCTCTCCATCATGCAGGTGCTGTATGACGGGCTGTCGGACAGCAAGTACCGCCCCTGCCCGCTCTTGGTGAAATACGTCGAGGCCGGCTGGTATGGCCGCAAGACGGGCCGCGGCTTCTACGATTACAGCCAGGACCCGCCGGTGCCCACGCGCTAGGCGCGCCGGACGCGGCCCAGCATGGCCGCATAGGCCGCGAGGAAGCGCATGGGCGCATCCTCCGGCGCGTTCCAGGGCAGCGAGATTCGGATGCCACTGCCCGAATCCGCCCCGAATCCCATCGCCTGGAGAACGGGCGAGGCCGCGACCTTTCCCGACGAACAGGCCGCCCCGGCCGAGACCCGCACCCCCGCGAGGTCGAGCGCGATGACCTGCGTCTCCGCCGGCACGCCGGGCAGCACGGCCAGCGTGGTGTTGGGCAGGCGGGGTGCCGCGGCGCCGGCGATCACGATCCGCGGATCGAGCGCGCGCAGCCCCGCCTCGATCGCATCGCGCAGCGCCATGATGCGCGCGGAGTCGTAGGCTTCCTCCAGCGCGCCGCCGAGCGCCGCGACGGCCGGCAGCGGCTCGGTCCCGCCGCGCCGCCCGCGCTCCTGCCCGCCGCCCGCGATCAGCGCCGGCAAATGCAGCCCGGGCGCCAGGATCAGCGCCCCCGCCCCCGGCGCGCCGCCCAGCTTATGGCCCGAGAGCGCCACACTCGCCGCCCCCCAGGCGGCAAGCTCCGGCGCCATCCGCCCGGCCGACTGGACCGCGTCCACATGCAGCATCGCGGCATGGGCACGGCAGAGCGCGCCGATCTCCGCCAGCGGATGCAGCACGCCCGTCTCGTTATTCGCCGCCATCACGCAGACCAGCGCGGGCCTGCCCGCCGACAGGGCCGCCGCCAGCGAAGCCGCCAGGGCCGCGAGGTCCAGCGTGCCATCCGGCAGCACGGGCAGGATTTCGGCGCCCGGGGCAGCGGCGAGGACGGCCGGGTGCTCGGTGGCGCCGGCCAGGATGCGGCGGCCAGCGCCCAACCCATGGATCGCCAGCGCATTGGCCTCGGTCCCGCCCGAGGTGAAGACCACCTCGCCCGCCGCCACGCCGAAGCGTGTGGCCACGCCCCGGCGCGCGGCCTCGATCACACGCCGCGCCGCGCGCCCGCCGCCATGGATGGAGGAGGGATTGCCGCCGCCTTCGAGGGCAGCCAGCAGCGCAGCCCGCGCGGCGGGGCGCAAGGGTTCGGTGGCATTGGCGTCGAGGTCGAGGGGCACGGTCATCGCCGTGCCCTTTCCCGCCGGATCAGGTGCGCGTCAATTCCCGCTGTTGCGGGGCGACGGCCCGGCCCAGGACTTGGCCCTGCACCACATCCTGCAGGGTCAGGCCATCGAGGAAGAGGCGGATCTGCTCGCCCAGCTCGGCCCAGAGGTCATGGGTGATGCAGCGCCGCCCGGCGATGCAGCCCGGCGCGCCATCCTCGCAGCGCGTCGCGCGGATCGGCTCATCCACTGCATCCACGATGGCGGAGATGGAGATCTGCTCGGCCGGGCGGGCCAGGCGGTAGCCCCCGCCGGGACCACGCGCGGAAGCGACCAGGCCCGCGCGGCGCAGCGGCCCGAAGAGCTGTTCGAGATAGGCGAGGGAGAGCATCTGCGCCGCCGCGATCTCCGCCAGGCTGACCGGCGGCGTGTTCTTGGCAGCCGGCGGCTTCGGCGCGCGATCCTGTCGCGCCGCCAGTTCCACCATGGCCATCACGGCGTATCGGCCGCGCGTTGACAGGCGCATCGCCTGCTCTCCTTCCTCAAACCGCATTGGGCGCCAGCCCGCGACCGGGGCCGCGGGCTGGCGCCTGATACGGAGCGCCGCTTCGCGGTCGCGATTTTCACGGCGTCACCCGATGCCAGAGCGCAGTCTGCAACAGAAAATCGCCCGGCGGGAAAGATTCCGCATCCGAATCCGCTGGCCATGCGTTCATGCGGACCCAGCCATGCAATTCGCTGTGTGAATCCATTATGAAACGCAACCGTGAATGCGTATGATGCGCCCGCTGTCCCGGAGTGAGCCGGGATGGCTCTTGAAGCGATTGTTTTTCCGACCGAATTCATACAATCGGGCGGGACCGCGCATTTCTCGTCAGTCCGGGCCAGTACCGGCCGGCGAAAAGGGTGCCGGGAGCGATGGCGCACGTCAAGCGTGCACGCCACCGAGGGACTTCGCGTCAGGATCGCCCAAGCGGGCCTGCTGCTGCCCGTCTGCCCCGCCCCGCCCCATCGGGGGCGTGGCAGGCAGACGGGCAGCGGCCAGGTCAGTTGCGGGGCATTGGCCGCATATTCGGCTGCGCAAAGGGGCTCCCCCGGCCCCCCCAGCGCCGCCCAACCGAAGAAACGGACACAAGGACACGATGCCTGAAGTCATGTTCGCCGGGCCCGATGGCCGCCTCGAAGGCCGCTATCACCACGCCAAGCGCCCCAACGCACCCGTCGCG
>JAIYCD010000154.1 GCA_027488195.1 Acetobacteraceae bacterium
CGATGCGCATCGAGATCGAAGTCACCGCTCGCCGCCAGAAGAAGGCCTGAACCATGCGCTTTTCCGTGGACCGCCTGGATCACCTCGTCATCACGGTGAAGGACGTGGAGATCAGCGCCGCCTGGTATCAGCGCGTGCTGGGGATGGAGCGCGCGGAATTCGGCCCGCATCGCCGCACCTCGCTGCGTTTCGGCGGGCAGAAGATCAACCTGCGCCCGGTCGAGATGACGCAGGCCGAATGGTGGTCGGGCCCGGCCACGGCGCCGGGCGGGCAGGATCTGTGTTTCATCGTGACCGTCAGCGCGCCGCAGGTGGTGGAGCATCTGCATCGCTGCGGCGTGGTGGTCGAGGCCGGCCCCGTGCCGAAGGATGGCGCGCTCGGCCCCATCAACTCCGTCTATTGCCGCGACCCCGACCAGAACCTGATCGAGATCAGCACCTACAGCGATTAGTGTCAGGGTCCAGGGAACGAGTTCCCTGGCGGGGAGTTAGAGCCCCGCAAGGAGACCACATGACCCGCACCGAAACCGACAGCCTCGGCACCATCGAGATCCCCGAGGACCGCCTCTGGGGCCCGCAGACCGAGCGCGCGCGCGCCCTTTTCGCCATCGGCACCGAGCGTTTCCCGCCGCTGTTGATCCGCGCCATGGGCCAGCAGAAATGGGCGGCGGCCGAGGCCAATGCGCGCCTCGGCGAATTGGCCCTGCACCTGGCCGACCCGATCCGCCAGGCGGCGAACGAGATCATCCAGGGCAACCGGGACGAGGATTTCCCGCTGACCATCTGGCAGACCGGCTCTGGCACGCAGACCAACATGAACGCGAATGAGGTGATCGCGAACCGGGCCAACCAGCTGCTCGGCCAGCCGCTCGGCGCGCGGGAGCCGGTGCACCCGAACGATCATGTGAATCGCGGCCAGTCCTCGAATGACAGCTTCCCGACGGTGATGCACCTGGCCGCAGCGCAGGCGGTGCAGTTCCGGCTGCGGCCCGCCCTGGAGGCACTGGCGGGCGCGCTCAACGCACGCGCGGAGGAGTGGGCCGGCGTCATCAAGATCGGCCGCACGCACATGATGGATGCGGTGCCGGTCACGCTGGGCGGCGAATTCGCCACCTATGCCCGGCAGGTGATGAACGGCGTGGCGCGGCTGGAAGGCTGCATGCCGCGCCTGTTGCAACTGCCCCAGGGCGGCACCGCGGCTGGCACCGGCCTCAATCGCCACCCGGATTTCGACACGGTGTTCTGCGAGGTGGTGGGCACGCGCATCGGCCTGCCCTTCACCCCCAACCCCGACAAATCCGAGGGGATGGCGGCGCATGACGCGCTGCTGGAACTGCACGGCGCGATGAACACCATTGCCGCCTCCCTCATGAAGATCACGAATGACGTGCGCCTGCTGGGCAGCGGGCCGCGCGCGGGCCTGGCCGAGCTGATCCTGCCGGAGGACGGCCTCTCCAGCAGCATCATGCCGGGCAAGACCAACCCGACGCAGAGCGAAGCCTTGGCGATGGTCTGCGCGCAGGTCATGGGCAACCAGGTGACGGTGACGATCGGCGCGAGCCAGGGGCATCTGGAGCTGAACACCTACAAGCCCGTCATCATCCAGGCCGTGCTGCAATCGGCGCTGCTGCTCGCCGATGCGTCCGAGAGTTTTTCCCGCAACATGGTGGCCAAGCTTGCCCCCAACCTGCCGCGCATCGCCGAGAACCTCGCGAAGTCGCTGATGCTGGCCACCGCGCTGAACCCGCATCTCGGCTATGACCGTGCCGTCGCGATCGCGAAGCTCGCGCTGCACGAGGACCTCACGCTGCGCGAGGCCGCGTTGCGCCAGGGTGTCGCCGCGGAGGATTTCGACGTCTGGGTGCGGCCCGAGGTGATGCTGGGCCCCCAGGCGTGACACGGGGGCATCTGGTCAAACGCAGCCTGCGCCTCGCCGGCCACGCCACCTCCATCGCGCTGGAGCCGGAATTCTGGGCGGTGCTGGAGGCGGAGGCCGCCCGGCGCGGCATGACGCTCGCGGCCCTCGTGGCCGAGCAGGATGCAACGCGGATCGAGGCGGACCAGCCCTTGGCCAGCCGCCTGCGCGTCTTCGCGCTGGGCCTCAGCCGAGGCTGAGAACCCGCAGCACCAGCCCGGCCCCCGCCGTCACGCCCAGCACCGTGACCACGCCGAGCTTGAGGCGAAACAGGCAGACCGCCGCGAGCACGGAGAGCAACAGCGCCGCGGGCTGCAGGCTCCATGGGTCGGGCAGGATGCCCTCCATCCGCGTGAAGAGGACCCGCAGCGCGAACCAGAGGGCGAGATTGGCAATCACGCCGACCACCGCGGCGGTCACGGCCGCCAGCGCGCCCTTGAGGCGCGGCACGTCGTGCAGCCGCTCGATGTAAGGGGCGCCGAGGAAGATCCAGGCAAAGCAGGGGAGGAAGGTGACCCAAAGGGTCAGCCCGGCGCCTGCCACCGCGCCGAGCGCTCCGGAATCCCGCCAGCCCGCCAGGAAGCCTACGAATTGCAGCACGAGGATGAGCGGCCCCGGCGTCGTCTCCGCGAGGCCGAGGCCGGCCAGCATCTCGGGCGCCGACAGCCAGCGGTAATGCTCCACCGCCTCCTGCGCCACATAGGCCAGCACGGCATAGGCGCCGCCGAAGGTGACCACGGCCATCTTGGAGAAGAACCAGCCGATATCGGCGAAGACGCCGCCCATCGGCATGAGAAGAGCCACGGGCCAGACCCAGAGCACGAGGGCCACCAGCCCCGCCCGGCGCGCCAACGGCGCCATGGCGGCGATGCGGCCGGGATCGGCCGCCAGCGCCGCATCGAGCGCGGCGGGCGCACCCTCACGCGGCTTGCCGTGGCCGCCGGCCGCGAAGGCCTGCGGCAGGGCATAGCCCATGGCGGCCGCGGCCAGCACGACGACGGGAAAGGGCAGAGCGAAGATGAAGAGTGCCAGGAAGGCCGTGACCGCCAACGCCCAGGGCAGGGCGCCCTTCAAGGCGCGCTTCGCGACCTTGATCAGCGCTTCCACCACCAGGATCAGCACCGCGCATTTCAGCCCGAAGAACAGCCCGGCGATCAGCGGCACATCCCCCAGGATCGCGTAGACGAAGGAGAGCGCCAGCATCACCGCGGCACCCGGCAGCACGAACAGCAAGCCGGCGGCGATGCCGCCCTTCACCCCATGCATCAGCCAGCCGAGATAGGTGGCGAGCTGCATGGCCTCGGGCCCCGGCAGCAGCATGCAGAAGTTCAGCGCATGCAGGAAACGGCGGTCGCTCACCCAATGGCGCTGGTCCACCACCTCGCGCTGCATCATCGCGATCTGGGCCGCCGGCCCTCCGAAGGAGAGGCAGCCGATGCGCGCCCAGACGCGCAAGGCTTCGGAGAAGCTCGGCAATGCGCTCATATGGGCCGTCCTGTCGGCGGGTGGCGGAACCCCAGGCGTCCTCCAGGGCGCGGCCGGCGTCAAGCCGCCCCTTGCCGCCCAGCCCGCGCTGGCGAATGCTGGCGCCCCAGCACTGCCCCTGGGGGAATCGCATGAACCTCGCCGGATTGAGCCTGCGCGATCTCGAATACATCACTGCGGTGGCGGAGCACCTGCATTTCGGCCGCGCGGCGCAGGCCTGCGGCGTGAGCCAGCCCACCCTCTCGGGACAGCTGCGCAAGCTCGAGGAATTCCTGGGCGTGGAGATCTTCGAGCGCAGCCCGCGCGGCGTCCTGGTGACGCGGCGCGGCGAGGATGTGGTGGCGCAGGCGCGCCGCATCATCAGCGAGGCGCGGCGCCTGTTCGAAATCGTGCGCATCGGGGCCGAGCCGCTGACCGGCACGCTGCGCCTCGGTGTCATCTCAACGCTTGGGCCCTATCTCGTCCCCTTCCTGCTCAAGCCCCTGCGCGCCCGCTATCCCGAGCTGAAGCTGCTGCTGACCGAGGGGCATACCCGCGCCCTGGCGCGCCAGCTGGAGGAGGGAGAGCTGGATGCGCTGCTCGCCACCAGCCCGATCGGCGATTCCGAGCTGGTGGAACTGCCGCTCTTTCGCGAGGAGCTGGCGCTGGCCGTCCCGCGTGACCATCCGCTGGCCCAGGTGGAGGCCGTGAAGCCTGAGGATATTCCCGTGGCCGAACTGATCCTGCTGGCCGAAGGGCATTGCCTGCGCGACCACGCCATCCAGCTCTGCCCCGCGCGCCTTCGCGAGGGCTCGCCGGAGTTGCAGGCGGCGAGCCTCGAGACGCTGCGGCAGATGATCGCGGCCGGCACCGGCGTCTCCTTCATGCCGCAGCTCGCCATCCAGGTGGGCGCGCTGCTGGATGACCTGGTGGCCTATCGGCGCATCGTGGGCGGGCAGCACATGCGGGACGTGGCACTCTTCCATCGCCCGAGCTTCGGCCGCATCCGCGACATCCGGCTGCTGCGCCAGAGCATCGGCGAGATCCTGGCCGAGCAGAGTGCGGTGAAGGTGCACAAACCCGGGAAGGCCCGCGAGACGGCCTGAACGCCTCAGGCGGCGGCCAGCTTCGGGGCGAGCTGCTGGATCAGCGCCGTGGTGCAATCCGCCTGCTGCATGCAGGCCACCTCGGCGCGTTCGAGCAATTCGGGCAGTCGGGACGGATCCTGTTGGCCAGCGAGACAGGCCGAGGCTGCGCGCAGCGCGACCGTCGTCTCGCGCACCGCGCCAGCGAGGCGCAAGACCAGGTCCGCCAGCTCACTCGCCTCGTGGCGGGGCAGCGCGGGCCGGCTGGCCAGGAGGCTGTCAAACAGCAGCGCGTCGGGCGAGGGGGGCTGGGGGCGCGTATCCATGGAGCGATCCTGCCTCGCTCAGATTTGAGAATTCGTTAACGCTCACTCCGCCGCGGTCGCCAGCAGGCTCTGGCCGGGCTTGAGGCGCGTGAAGCGTACCTCGCGCCAGCCGAGCTTCACCCGCCCTTCCTCGAGTGTGACGACGGTGTGGCGAAGGCCCTTCGTATCCTCGTCCGTCTGGGGGAAATCCTCGCGCCAATGGGCGCCGCGGCTTTCGCAGCGCGCCTCGCTCGCCGCCACGATGGCGCGGCTCGTCAGGATCAGGCTTTCCAGGTTCAGCCAGTCCGCCCAGGACATGTTGAAGCCGCGCGCGCCATCCTTCACGCCGGAGGCGCGCAGCTCCGCCTCGATCGCATCCAGCCCCGAGGCGGCTTCGGCCAGGCCCTTCGCGTCGCGCAGGATGCCGGCCTTGTCCCACATGAGGTCCGCCAGCGCATCGCGCAGCGGGTTGAGGGGGCGCGCGGGCCTCCCGAAGGGGGCGAGTGCCGCGTCCTGCGCCAGCTGCAGCGCGAATTCATCGGGCGCTTCCAGCGCGCCCTCGCGCGGGACCCATGCGGCCATGGCATCGCCCGCGATGCCGCCGAAGACGGTGGAATTGGCCACGCCGTTGCCGCCGAGCCGGTTCGCGCCATGCACGCCGCCCGTATCCTCGCCGGCGGCGAAGAGGCCGGGCAGTTCGGTGCTGCCATCCGCGCGGAAGACCACGCCGCCCATCATGTAATGCGCCGTCGGCACCACGGGCACGCGGCCACCCGCGAGGTCGAAGCCCATATCGGCGCAGCGCTCGACCATGCCCTTGAACTGCTTGGCGACGTTCGCGGGGCCCAGATGCCCCATCTCGATCCAGAGCCCGCCCTCGGCATTCACGCGGCCGGCCTGGATCTCACGCTCCATCGAACGTGACACGATGTCGCGCGTGGCGCGCTCGCCCCTCGGGTCGTAATTGTGCATGAAGCGCTGGCCGTCGCCGTTCAGCAGGTAGCCACCGGCGCCGCGCAGCCCTTCCTCGATGATGGTGCCGGTCATGCGCGTGCCGGGGCCGGCGAGCACGCCGGTGGGATGGAACTGCACCATCTCCATGTCGCGCAGCGCGAGGCCCGCCCGCAGCGCCATCGCCATGCCGTCGCAGGATTTGTCGCCCGAGGGGGTGTGGTACTTGTACATGGTGGGCCCGCCGCCCGTGCCCAGCAGCACGGCCTTGGCCTGCGCGAAGACGAAGCGGCCCGTGCGGATGTCGAGCAGCAGGACGCCCGAGAGGCGCGATCCATCGCGCGAGGGGATGAGGGCCAGCGCGCGATGTTCCTCCAGCCGCTCGATCCCGCGCGCCCAGGTCTGCTCGGCGAGGCGGTTGATGATCTCGATGCCGGTCAGGTCGCCCTTGTGGACCGTGCGGTCGAAGGTCTGCCCGGCGAAGGCCTTCTGGTGGATGCTGCCATCCGCGTTGCGGTCGAAGAAGCAGCCCCAGCGGTTCTCCAGCTCACGGATGCGGCGCTGGGCGACGGTGACGAGCGTCCAGGCCAGGTCCTGGTCATTCAGCCATTTCCCGCCATCGAGCGTGTCCATGAAATGCCGCTCGGCTGAGTCACCCGCGGCAAGGGCCACGTTGTAGCCGCCCTGCACCATGCGCGTGCAGCCCGACTTGCCGAGAAGGCCCTTCACCGCGACGGTGACGCGCAGATCCGGGTTCGCGGATTTCGCATGGAGTGCCGCCAGCAGCCCCGCGCCGCCGGAGCCAAGGACCAGGATATCGGTGGTGATGCGGTCCATCACGTCACTCCCATCTTCGCGAGGACGGCGGCGCGCTTCGCTTCCACGCTGGCCTGAACATCGCGGTAAAGGCTGCCGCCATGGCTGTCCATGCCGACGATGAGCGGGCCGAAATCCTTGATGGCGAAGCGCCAGAGGCTCTCGGGATTCAAGTCATCCATGTCCACATCCTCGATGGCGGCGATCCAGGTGGTCTCCAGTGCCGCGGCACCGCCGATCACGGCGAGGTAGCAGCCGCCGAGTTCCTGGAAGGCCTTGGCCGAATCCTCGCGCAGGCCGCCCTTGCCGATGATGATGCGAACACCCTCGCGCTCCATCAGTGGGCGGGTGAAGCGCTCCATGCGGTCGGAGGTCGTGGTGCCGATGCAGACGGCCTCGTAGCCGGCCTGGTTCGTGCCGGACGGGTCCACCTTGCGGACGTTCGGCGCGGTGTGGATCACCGCGTGGCCGTTCAGGTCGAAGCGGGTGCGGCGCCCGCGGTCGAACATGTGGATCTGCGTCGCGTCACGAATGCCGAAGAGCGTGTCCTGCAAGGTCACCGTGTCGCCAGCGCGCAGCTTGCGGATATCGGCCTCGGTGCAGGGCATGTGGAGGGTATGGTGTGCCATGGCATCAAAATCCGATCACCACGCCCTCGGGCGTGAATGTGGCACTCGCCCGGCGGGCGGAATGGCACTGCACATTCACCGCCACGGGGTTCATGGTGATGTGCGTCGCCGCAATCTCGACGTGGACGGCGAAGGCCGTGCTGTCGCCGCCAAGCCCCTGGGGGCCGATGCCGAGGCTGTTCACCGCCTCGGAGAGTTCCACTTCCAGCTTGGCGCCCTCCGCATCCGCGCAGACGGAGCCCAGCGGCCGCGTCGCCGCCACCTTGGCGAGATGCATGCACAGGTCACTCGTGCCGCCGACACCCACGCCCAGGATGGTCGGCGGGCAGACCTTGCCGCCCGCCTTGATCGCCGCATCCACCACGAAGCGCTTCACGCCGGCCAGGCCATCGGCCGGGATCAGCATTTGCAGGAAGGAGCCATTCTCCGAGCCGCTGCCCTTCGGGATCATCTCAAGCCGCAGGGTGCGCGGCGTCTCGACGAAGTCGATGTTGATCACCGGCACATGCGCCCCGCAGGAGGAATGCGCGTTCACCCGCGTGATGGGGTGCACCACGGAACTGCGCAGCGGATGCTCGCGCGTGGCACGCTCGGTCCCGCGCGCGATGGCCTGCTTCAGCGCCCAGCCATCCAGCTCCACATCGCGGCCTATCTGCACGTTGAAGATGGGAATGCCGGTATCCTGGCAGAGCAGGTTTTCCGTCCGCTCGGCCACCGCGATGTTCTCGATCATCGTGGCGAGGACCGAGCGCGCGAGGCCGTCCGTCTCGCTCGCATCAAGTCGAAAAAAGCCCTGCTTGATGTCGTCGGGCAGGATCTTGAGCGCCCTGATGTACAAGAGCTTGGCGGCTTCCTCGATCGCGTCGGGGGTCACGCGCAGCTTGTCGGGGGGCGGGATGAGGGACATGGGCGTTTCCTCAGACGAGAAGGGAGAGACCGGAGACGAGCAGCAGGCCGAGCAGCACCAGGCGGAAGCCCTGCGCCGGCAGGTGCTTGCCCACGCGTAAGCCGGCCCAGGTGCCGAGCAGCAGGGCAGGGACGGCGGTGGCGGTCAGAAACATGGCCTCGCCCGTGAAGAAGCCGGTGAAGGCGAGGCCGATGATCGTCAGCGCCTGCATGATGGCGATGAAGGGCTGCATCAGCGCCCGCGTCTCCTGCGGCGGCATGCCCTGCATGTCGGCCCACATGCCGACCAGCGCGCCCACATAGCCGCCGATGCCGCCCAGGATGCCCGAGGCGAAGCCGATGGTGGCATCACTGCGCGGCGTGGCCCGCGCGCTCGGCGCGCGTAAGCGCAGCGCGAGCCGCGCGAGGGCAGGGTAGGTGGGTGCCCCCGTGCCCAGTGCCAGGCGCAGCACCGCGATGCGCGTCAGGGTGTAGCCGGCATAGAGCACCAGCAGCAGGCCGACGCCCGCCACCACCGCCCGCGCCGGCCCGAGTGCGAGGATGGCGATGCCCATCGGCAGCCCCAGCGTCGCGGTGCCGACATAGAGCCAGAGGCGCGGCCAGGGGATGTGATGCCGGACCGCATAGGTGCCGATGCCCTGCACGATCAGGCTGCCCATCACCAGCACGGGCGCCACCAGCGCGGGCGCCAGGAATTGCAGCAGGATCGCGGCGCCGACCAGCACGAAGGCGAAGCCCGCGATGCTCGCGCAGAAGGCGGCCAGCAGGCTGCCCGCCGAGATCAGGAGCGCGTCAGCCCACATTGAGCAGGAAAAGGATGCCGGCGGCGATGGCGATGCCGGCCGAGGCCGCCACCATGTCCTTCTGCCGCGCCCGCCAGCCGAGGAATTCGAGCGCCATCACGCGCAACCCGCCGGCCAGATGCACCGCGAGCAGGACCACGAGACCCCATTCGGCGAATTTGAACAGCGCGCCATCGGTCCAGCGCAGGAAGCCCTCCAGCGCCGCCTCGCCCGAGATGGCCTGGCCCAGCGCCCAGAAATGCAGCGGCAGGAACAGCGCGAGCAGCAGGCCCGAGACGCGATGGATCACGAATGCGACGTAAGTCGGGTGGCGGCGATCCCCGCCTGATCGCCGCAGCGTGGCTTCACGCGGAGGCGTGAATCGGTCGGCAGATGGGTCAGGCATGGTAGAGCCCCCAGGCGGCGCGGATGCCGAAGCCCGCGGTGACCAGCCCGATGCCGAGCCAGAGCGCATCCACGCCGCGCCCACGCAGGCCCAGCCACTCGCCCGCGATGTTGCGCAGTCCGATCGCGCCGTGCAGCCCCGCGCAGAGCGCGAAGACGACGTAGAAGGCGAACCAGAGATCGGCGCCGCGCGTGCGCGCCAGGATCTCGGCGGCGGAAAGCCCGCCGCGGATCGCCAGCATGATCGTCACCAGATGCACCAGCACCGCCACGCCCAGGAAGGCCGCCGTGATGCGCTGGATGGCCCAGAGCTTCATCAGCGCCGCCCCAGGAGGCTGTCCCAGAAGATCGTCCGCTTCAGCCCGGCAATGGCCGAGGAGGGGTCGAGATTCTTCGGGCAGCGTTCCGTGCAGGATTGGGTGGAGTGGCAGGAATGGCAGCCGGCATCGCCGCTGACGGCATCGAGCCGCTCCTTGTTGCCGCCATCGCGCACGTCATTCACCAGCGTCCAGGCGCGGTTCATCGCGGCGGTGCCGAGGTAATCCTTGTTCCAGGCGACGATGTCGCAGGAGGCGTAGCAGACGCCGCAGCCGATGCATTCGATGCCCGCATCGGCGGCCTGGCGCTTCTTCGAGGTGGGCGGGACGACGGCGAATTCCTCCGGCACGGCGCCATCCGGCGCATCCTTGGGCTGGAATTTGCCCCCCGCGCGTGCCCATTTGTCGAAGAAGGGCGCCATGTCGGTGGCGAGGTCGCGGATGACGGGAAGGTTCGCGAGCGGCCGGATCTCCAGCGTCTCGCCGGGGCTCGCGACCCGCTTCACATGGGTGCGGCAGGTCCAGCGCGCCCGGCCATTCACCTCCATGGCGCAGGAGCCGCACATGCCCACACGGCAGGCGAAGCGATAGGCGAGGTCGGGCTGCTGCTCGCGCTGGATCTGCGTCACCACGTCGAGGATGGTCTGGTTCTCGCGCGCGGGCACCGCGTATTCCGCGAATGCCCCGCCCTCGGCATCGCCGCGCCAGATGCGGACCTTGAGATCGGCCATCGCTGTTCCTCCCGATGGGTGATCCTGCCCCTGTCTTGTATAAGACACAAGACCGGGGCAGGCTTCCCGGAAAGAGCAGGAGACGCATCATGCAGCACGAGATCCGCGGCGCCGACATCCTTTGGGGCGCGCTGAAGAAAGGCGGCGTCACGCGCGTCTTCAGCCTCTCGGGCAACCACATCATGCCGGTCTATGACGCCGCCTTCGGGCAGGGGATCGAGATCATCCATGTCCGCCACGAGGCCGCGGCCGTTCACATGGCCGATGCCTGGGCGCGGCTGACGGGCGAGGTAGGCGTGGCGCTGGTCACCGGCGGGCAGGGGCACAGCAATGCCGTGGCCGGCCTGCCGACGGCGCTGGCGGGCGAGGTGCCGTTGCTGCTGCTCTCGGGCCATGCGCCGCTGAACGAATTGGGCCTCGGCGCTTTCCAGGAGACGCCGCAGGTCGAGATGGCCGCACCCCTCTGCAAGGCGGCCTGGCTCGCGCAAAGCACGGCGGGTCTCGCTTCCGACATCGCGCGCGCCTTCTCCATCGCGCGCTCAGGCCGGCCGGGCCCCGTGCATGTCTCGCTGCCCACCGATGTGGTGGAGGCCAAGGCCACGCCGAAGCTGCCGGAGGAGGGCGCCTACCTGGCCGCCCCCATGCCGCTCGCAGCCGAGAGCGCCGCCGCGATCCTCGCCGCCATCGCCGGCGCGGAGCGGCCCTTCCTGGCCGCCGGCCCGGCGCTGAACACCCCCAATGGCCGGCGCGCGCGGGCCGCGCTGGAAGCCGCGCTCGGCCTGCCGATCGCGCTGATGGAAAGCCCGCGCGGCCTGGGCGACCCCTCGCTCGGTGCCTTCGCCGAGATGCTGGCGCAGTCGGATTGCGTGGTGCTCCTGGGCAAGCCGCTCGACTTCACCTTGCGCTTCGGCCGCGCACCCTTCGTAGATGCCAAGGCGCGCTGGATCGTGATCGAGCCCGACGCGAAGCTCATGGCCCGCGCCGTGGAGGGCCTGGGTGCGCGCCTCGCCCTCGGCGCCATGGCGGCCCCGCTGGAGGCGGTGGCCACGCTCGCCGCGCATGCCACGTCACATCCCAGCGCCGCCTGGGGCGCGGCCGTGCGCGAGGCCATCGCCCATCGCCCGGCGGCCTGGGCAGCACTCGCCGGCAAGCCGGGCGGCCCGGTGCATCCGGCCACGCTCGGAGCCGCACTCCGCCCCCATGTGGCCGAGGACGCCGTGCTGGTGATTGACGGTGGTGAGATCGGCCAATGGATGCAGGCCTGCCTCACAGCGCCCGAGCGCGTGATCAACGGTGTTGCGGGCGCCATCGGCGCCGCACTGCCCTTCGCGCTCGCCGCCCGCGCCGCGCGCCCTGCTGGCCGCGTCCTCGCCATTTGCGGCGATGGCACCTTCGGCTTCCATATGGCGGAATTCGACACCGCAATTCGGCACGACCTGCCCTTCGTGCTGGTCGTCGGCAACGACGCGAAATGGAATGCGGAATACCAGATCCAGGCGCGCGATTATGGCGCGAACCGCACCCATGGGTGCGAACTCGCCCCCGGCACGCGCTATGACCTCGTCGTCAGCGGCCTCGGCGGGCACGGCGAACTGGTCGAGCGCGGCGAGGACCTGGCCGCGGCCCTGGAGCGCGCCTTCGCCAGCGGCAAGCCCGCCTGCGTGAACGTCATGATCGAGGGCCTTCCCGCCCCCAATCTCCGCCGCGCATGACAGCACTCGCCCGCGCGCCCCTGTATGCGCGTGCCGAGCAGGAGTTGCGCGCCCGCATCGCGGCCGGCGAGTGGAAGCCGGGCGAGGCGCTGCCGACCGAGGCCGCGCTCTCGGGCCAACTCGGCATCAGCCAGGGCACGTTGCGGCGCGCGCTGGGCGTGCTCGAAGCCCAGCGCCTGATCGAGCGCCGCCAGGGCATCGGCACCTATGTCACCCAGGCGACCAGCGAGCGCGCGCTTTTCCACTTCTTTCGCGCCGAGGCCGTGGATGGCGGGCGCATCAGCCCCACCAGCCGCCTGCACCGTCTGGAGCGCGCACCCGCCACGGCCGAGGAAGCGGCGGCCCTTGTGCTGCCGCGCCGCGCCCGCGTGCATCGCCTGGCCCGCCAGCGCTTCGTGGCCGGCCGCGCCGCCATCGTCGAGGAAATCGCCCTGCCGGAGGCGCTCTTCCCCGGCTTCAACCTGCCCATCGGCGTGGAACTGACCGATGAGCTTTATGTCCATTACCAGCGCCACCACGGCATCACGGTGATGCGCGTGACCGAGAAGCTCTCCGCCATCGGGGCACCACCCGCCATCGCCGGCCTGCTGGACCTCGCGCCCGGCGCGCCCATTCTTCACATCGCGCGGGTCGCCTTCGACGTGATGGACCGCGCGGTGGAGCGGCGCCTCTCCTGGATCGAGACCGGCGCGCTGCGCTACGCGATCGAGCTGCGCTAGCCCCCTCGTTCCCAGCGCCGTTTGCGCGTAGCCTCCGCCACGATTCCAAGGGGAGCCCGCCATGAAAGCCGCCGTTGTCACCGCAGAAGGCCTGAAGTTGCAGGAGGTCCCCGTGCCCAAGCCGGGGCCGGAGCAGATCCTGGTCAGGCTGCGCGCCATCGGCCTGAACCGCGCGGATCTCGGCGTGGCGGCGGGCCATGCGCATGGCGCGGTGGGCGGCATCGGCGCCATCCCGGGCCTCGAGGCCGCGGGCGAGGTCGTGGAATGCGGCAGCGACGTGCCATCGCATCTCAAGCCCGGCATGCGCGTGATGGGCGGCATGGGCGCCAGCTACGCCGAATACGCCCTGGCCGATTGGGGGCGCGTGAACCTCGTGCCCGATGCCAACATGTCCTGGGAGGTGGCGGCGACGCTGCCCGTCGCACTCCAGACCATGCACAATGCGGTGGTCACGCAGGGGCTTTGCGCGCCGGGCAGTGCCATCATGATCCAGGGTGCTTCCTCGGGCGTGGGCCTGATGGGCTTGCAGATCGCGCGCCTCATGGGCGCCACCGTGGTGGTCGGCAGTTCGACCAACCCGGAGAAGCGCGCGCGCCTCGCCGAATTCGGCGCGACGCTGGCGGTGGACACGAACGACCCCGCCTGGGTGAAGCAGGTGCTGGACGCGACCGACGGCCGCGGCGTGGATTCCGTCGTGGACCAGATCAGCGGGCCGCTCGTCTCGCAGACGCTGGCGGCGACGCGCGTCCTGGGGCGGATCATCAATGTGGGCCGCCTCGGCGGCGCCGTCGCGGATTTCGATTTCGACCTGCATGCCGCGCGGCGCATCTCCTATATCGGCGTCACCTTCCGCACCCGCAGCAATGAGGAGGTGCGCGAGATCGTCCGGCTCATGCGGCAGGACCTTTGGGCGGCGCTGGAGGCGGGCAAGCTCGCTTTGCCGCTCGACCGGGTGTTCCATCTGGATGAAGTGCATGAAGCGCTGGCGCACATGAAGGCCAACGCCCATTTCGGCAAGATCGCGATGGTCACCGGCTGACAGGCCCGATCGCGGCGACTGAAGATGCCGATTGGCAAGACGCCGTCGTAAAGGTTAACAAGACATGGATCTCGGGAGTGAGACCATGCTGCGTTCCCTATGCCTCGCCGTTGTGGTCGCCTTCCCGTTCACGGCGCAGGCGCAGATGGCACGGTATTGCAATGGCCGCGTCACGGCGGAAAGCACCACCACGGATCGCACGGCGACGCAGGTCATCTACATTGTCCAACTGCGGAACTCGTCGCCGGCCCCCATCAGCCTCGTCTTCACCTACCGGGGCAGCCTGCTGGACCGGCCGCAGAACCGCAGCATCCAGGTTCCCGTGACGCCGGGCCGCCAGACCTTCCCGGTCCGCCTTGGCCACCAGCCGCCCGGCGTCAGCCAGACCCTGATGGCGATGCAGCTCATCGAAGGCATCACCATCGGCGGCTGCTAGGCGCAACAGGGTGCGTTAGAGCCGCCGCGCCCTGGATCATCGCGCTGCGACTGGCCGCCAAGCCTCGCTCCGCCGCAGCCCCGGGATGGTCCAGGGCGGATCATAGAACCAGGCGCCGCCGGGGCCGGTGGCACGCCACGCACTGCCCTCCAGCGCCGCAGCCAGGCGCGCCTCCGCCGATGCGACCGCGTCCGGGTTTGGCAACCCGCTGAACCGCAGTACGGCCACCTCCGTCTCGGGCAGGGTGCGGATGGTGATGCGCGGATCGCGCGGGCGGGGCAGGGTGGCCTCGCTGTAGCGGGCGGGCATGAAGAAGCCGATGCGCCACACGGCACCCTCCCGGGTCTGCGCGACCGGCGCCGTCATGCCGATGCGCTCGCCGGCCTGGGCGACGGGCGCTGTCATCCCGATGCGCTCGCTCGCCGTGTTCTCACCGAAGATATACGCGGCGAGCGGCCGGAATGCGGCGCTGCGGGCGTTTTGCTCATCGCCCGTGACGTCCATCTCGGCAATCAGCCGGGCCGGGTAGCGGCGGATCTCCACCTCACCCAGCCGGGCGATCACGGTGAAGGGCGGTTCCTCGGTGCCATCGCGCATGCCGAAGACGGAGCACGCCCCGAGCAAAGGCGCCAGTAGCAGGGGAAGGAGGCGCCGCCTCATCGCTCGAACCGCAGCATGATGGCCACCCCCAACTGCACCGAGCCGAAGGTCAGCGCGCAGAAGAACCACAGCAGCATCAAGGGCAGGGGGTGCTCGCCGGCGCGGAGCAGCAGGCCCCCGAGCCCGAGCGGATCGGCCCAGAGGATCGCCGCCATCAGCACGGCCGAGAGCGCCATGCCGATGCCGACATGGGAGAGGTAGAAGCTGAGCTTCGGCGCGACATTCACCCCCGGGATGTGGCCCCAGGGGCGGCGATGTTCAATCGGGCTGCATGCCGGTGCGGCGGATCAGCGGCGCCCAGCGCTCGGCATCCTCCCGCAGCTTGGCGGCCAGCGCCTCGGGCGGCGCATCCACCGGCTCGATGCCCAGCGCCCCCAGGCGCTCGCGCACCTCGGGGTTGCGCAGGACCTCGCCCACGGCCTGGTTGATGCGCGTGACGATCGCGGCCTCGGTGCCGCGGGGCGCCACCAGCCCATGCCAGCCGGAGACGGCGATGTGGGAGACACCCGCCTCGGCCAGCGTCGGCACATCGGGCAGGGCCGCGGTGCGCGCCGCGGTCGAGACGGCAAGGCCGCGCAGGCGGCCGGCCTGCACATGCTGCGTGACGGCGCCGATATTGATCATGACACCCTGGAGCGAGCCGCCCAGCAGGTCATTCACCGCGAGCGCGCCGCCGCGATAGGGCGCATGGGTCCAGCGCGTCTCGGTCGCCTGCTGGAGCAGTTCGACCAGCAGGTGGGAGAGGCTGCCATTGCCGGGCGTGCCCACGGCCAGCGGCTCGCGCCGGCTGAGCGCTACGAATTCCGCGAGGTTCGCGGCCGGGAAATCAGCGCGCACCACCAGGATCTGCGGCACGGAGGTGACCTGCGCCACGGCCGCGAAATCCTCCACCGGATCGAAGGAGAGGCGGCGGAACAGGCCGCGATTGATGGAGAGGCTGTCCGAGCCCGCGATGAGCGTCAGCCCATCGGGCCGCGCGCGCACACCCAGCTCATAGCCGATATTGCTGCCGGCCCCGGGATGGTTCTCGACCACGATGTTCTGGCCCAGCGCCGGGCCCAGGTGGCGCGCGATCAGGCGCGCCACGATGTCCTGGCTGCCGCCGGGCGCCACGGGCACGATGAGGCGAATGGGGCGGTCGCTTTGTGCGAGGGCCGGGGTGGCGAGGGCCAGCGCGGGAAGGAGGAGGATCTGGCGGCGGTTCATGCGAAGCTGCTCCGGGCTGGCGGAAAATACCCGCCGCTGCTGTGGAATAAACACGATTGTAGATAGTGAGATAAGTTCGCATCGAACGATCGTCAACGTGAAATGGTCGGGCTGTTCGCATGTTTCCCCCGCGCCATACGCATTGCTCCGCGCGCAACTCTTGTTTCACGGCGGGTTCGGGGTGATATGCATCGGCCATGAACGCCATCGCACCTGCACCCGTCCGCGGCCTCCTCGGCGCCATCGGAAACACGCCGCTCATCCGCCTCGCGCGCGCCAGCGCGGCCACAGGCTGCGAGATCCTGGGCAAGGCCGAATTCATGAATCCGGGCGGCTCGGTGAAGGATCGCGCGGCACTCGCCATCATCGAGGGGGCCGAGGCGCGGGGCGAACTCCGCCCGGGCGGCGTGATCGTGGAGGGCACGGCGGGCAATACCGGCATCGGCCTCACGCTGGTGGGCAATGCGCGCGGCTATCGCAGCGTCATCGTGATGCCGGAGACCCAAAGCCAGGAGAAGATCGACTTCCTGCGCATGATCGGCGCCGACCTTCGCCTCATCCCGGCCAAGCCCTTCAAGGACCCCGGCAACTACGTGCATTATTCACGCCGGCTGGCGGAGGAATTGAACGCGGCCGACCCGGGTTCCGCCATCTGGGCCAACCAGTTCGACAATCTCGACAATCGCGAGGGCCATCGCCGCACCACCGGCGCCGAGATCGTGGCGCAGGCGGGCGGCCGGGTGGATGCCTTCACCTGCGCCTGTGGCACCGGCGGCACGCTGGCCGGCATCGCCCTGGCGCTGAAGGCGCATGACGCCACCACGCAGGTGGTGCTTGCCGATCCCATGGGCTCCGCCCTCTACGCCTGGCGCAAGACCGGCATGCCGGAGATGAGCGAGGGCACCTCCATCACCGAGGGCATCGGCCAGTCCCGCGTGCCCGGCAACCTGGAGGGCGCGCCGATCGATGACGCGCTGCAGGTGACGGATGAGGAGGCGCTGGAGCAGGTCTTCGACCTCACGCTGCATGAGGGGCTGTGCATTGGCGGCAGCGCGGGGATCAACGTGGCGGCCGCGGTGAAGCTGGCGCGCCGGATGGGCCCGGGCCATCGCATCGTCACCATCCTCTGCGATGGCGGGGCGCGCTATCAGTCCAAGCTGTTCAACCCGGAATTCCTTCGGTCCAAGAGCCTGCCCGTGCCAAGCTGGCTTGCATGACACTCGAGATCATCGAACTCGGCCGCTCCATCCGCGAGCGCGATCCCGCGCGGCCCTCCTGGCCCGAGGTGATCTTCTCCTATCCTGGACTGCACGCCGTGCTCTGGCACCGCCTGGCGCATCGCCTCTGGACGCTCGGCCTGCGCGGCTTCGGGCGCTTCACCTCGCATCTGGGGCGGATGCTCACGGGCATCGAGATCCATCCGGGGGCGAAGATCGGCCGGCGGCTCTTCATCGACCACGGCATGGGCGTCGTGATCGGCGAGACGGCGACGATCGGCGATGACGTGACCATCTATCACGGCGTGACGCTGGGTGGCCTCTCGCTCAAGGCGGGCAAGCGCCATCCGGACGTGCTGGACGGCGCGATCCTGGGTGCGGGCGCGCAGGTGCTGGGACCGATCACGGTCGGGCGCGGCGCGCGCGTCGGCGCCAATGCGGTCGCCGTGGCCTCGGTGCCGGACGGAACCACCGTTGTCGGCATTCCGGCCCGCTGCTCCGGCCCCGATTGCCCCGAGGTGGTCACCGTGGGCTACGGCCTGCCCGCGCAGGAGATCGACCCGGTGGGCGAGCGCCTTGCCGCCCTGGAGAGCGAGATGCGCGCGCTGCGCGTCACTTTGGAGCAACGCCGGGCGGGTTGAGCGCGGCTGCGCGTGAATTTTGGGTAAACATCCAGGCCGCGCCGTTCTATCGTGGAATCATCCAGCCAGGAGATTCCCCGCACGTGACCACTCGCATCACCCGCCGCGCCGCGCTGGCCGGCGCCAGCCTGCTGCCGGCCGGCCTTCCCCTTCCTGCGCTGGCGCAGCCCGCCTGGCCGAGCCGCCCGGTGCGCATCGTCGTCCCCTTCGCCCCCGGCGGTTCGGTGGACACCATGGCGCGCGCCGTCGCCGCCCGCATGGCCGAGCGCACCGGCCAGACGGTCACGGTCGAGAACCGCGCCGGCGCCAATGGCACGGTGGGCGGCATCGGCGTCTCCCAGTCGGCGCCCGATGGCTACACGCTGCTGGTCTCGGCCTCGGTGCAGACCATCGCGCGCCTCGTGATGCGTGCGCCGGGCTATGATCCGCTGACCGACCTCAAGCCCATCGCCCGCGTGGGCGAGGGGCCTTGCCTCATGGCGATCAACCCCTCCCGCCCGCAGACCACCATGGCCGAGATGGCCGCCGCCATGCGCGCCAATCCGCGCGACTGGTCGGCCGGCGTCTCCGCGCTGGGTTCGGCCGGGCACCTCGCCTCCATCGAGTTCGTGCGCCTGGTGGGCGCCGACATCACCTTCGCACCCTATCGCGGCACAGCGCCCATCCTGGTGGATCTTTTGGGCGGGCGCCTCGGCTTCAACACCGACCCCATGCTCGCCATGCTGCCGCCGGTGCGCGCTGGCAGCCTTCGCGGCATCGCGCTCACGGCGGCCCAGCGCAGCCCCGCCGCCCCGGAGATCCCGACCACGGCGGAGGCCGGTTTCGCCAGCGTGGACGCGCATTCCTGGTGGGCCATCTGGGGGCCGCCGCGCATGCCCGACGGCATCATCGCCCAGATCAACGCGCAGGTGGAGGCGATCATGGGCGAGGAGGCGATCCGCACCCGCCTTCAGGGCCTCGGCATCGTGCCGCTCTTCCAGGCGGGCGCCGCGCTGGATAATTACATCGCGCGCGACTTCGACAAGGCGCAGACGCTGCTGCGCCTGGCGCGCGTCGAGCCCGAGTGAGGCGGGGAAGGCCGGGGGCGCGCCCCCGGCCTCACCGCACGAGATACAGCGTCAGCACCGGAAAGACGCTGAGCAGGACCAGCACCACCGCCGTCGTCAGGCAATAGGGGATGGTCCAGAGGAAGATCTGGCCCGGCTTCATCTTCGTCACCGCCGCCGCGATGAAGAGCGCGATGCCGACCGGCGGCGAGACCAGCCCCAGCACCAGGTTGATCGACACCACCACGCCGAAATGCACGGGATCGATCCCGTAGATGTCGGTGGCGATCGGCAGCAGGATCGGCACCACCATGATCAGGCCGGGAATGCCGTCGATCACGGTCCCGATCACCAGCAGGATGACGTTGACCAGCAGCATGAAGGAGACAGGGCCGGTCGCGATGGTCTGCATCCAGGCCGCGATGTCCTGCGGCACCTTGCCGAAGGTCAGCACCCAGCCGAAGACCGCGGCCGTCGCCACCATGAAGAGCACCACGGCCGCGTTGCGCCCGGCGGCCAGCAGCATGCCCGGCAGGTCGCGGTCATGGAACTGGCGCGTCACGAAGCGGCCGATGAGATAGGCGGCGACGCAGGCGACGGCCGCACTCTCGGTGGCGGTCGCGATGCCCGTCGTGATGCTGCCGATGATGACGAGCGGGATCAGCAGCGTCATGACCCCATCGCGGATCAGCTTGAAGCGATCCGCCCAGCCCAGCGGCTGCGGCGTGGGGAAGGGGCGCAGCAGGCCCACCACGAAGATCACGAGGAAGAAGCCCGCCGTCATCATGAGCCCCGGGATGATGCCGGCCAGGAACATGTCGCCCGTCGCGACGCGCGCCAGCACCGCATAGACCACGAACATCATCGAGGGCGGGATGATCGGCGCCAGCAACCCGGCGGAGGCGGTGGTGGCGACCGAGAAGCGCCGGTCATACCCCTCGCGGTCCATCTCGGGGACGATGACGCGGCTCATGATGGCGATCTGGGCCGCGGCCGAGCCGAGGATGCTCGCCATCAGCGCATTCGCCAGCACGTTGATATAGGCGAGGCCGCCGCGCACCGTGCCGACAAAGGCGCGGGCGAGGCCGATCAGGCGCGTGGTGATGCCCGCCCCGTTCATGATCTCGCCCAGGATCAGGAAGAGCGGGATGGCCAGCAGGCCGTAATTCTCCACGCCCCCGAACATCTGGATCGGGTAGGAGCCCAGCAGCACCTGGTTGTTGCTGGCGAAGATGTAGGCGGCGGCCGAGAGCCCCAGCACGATGCCGATGGGCGCGCCCACGAAGAGCAGGAATGCGAAGGCGAGGCCGGTGATCAAACCTCCGCCTCCTGCCGCTCGGCGAAGGCCTCGCCCGAGCGCATGGCCGCAAGATCCTGCGTGAGGTTGGCCAGCGCATGGATGGTGGTGGTCAGCGCGAACCAGGGCATGACCAGGAAGAAGAGCCATTTGGGCAGGTTCACCGTGGTCGGACGGTCCATGTAGATGCCGTTGTAGTTGACCTCGAAGAATGCCTGCAGGTTCCAGCCCTGGGCGATGAGTGTGGGCAGGTCGAACCACCACCAGCACAGCACCACCATCAGCACGCCGAAACCCAGCACCAGCAGGTCCACCAGGACCCGCGCGGCGTGGC
This sequence comes from Acetobacteraceae bacterium, assembly GCA_027488195.1. Classification (GTDB taxonomy): domain Bacteria; phylum Pseudomonadota; class Alphaproteobacteria; order Acetobacterales; family Acetobacteraceae; genus Roseococcus. The sequence continues at coordinate 20,614 of JAIYCD010000154.1, forward strand.
GCAGGCGGTCGTGCAGGGGGTCGGTCAGCAGGGTGACGGCGAAGTCCATGCGCTGGTGCACCAGCAGCGAGGCGCCGATGAAGCAGCCCCAGACCATGGCGAAGACCGCCGCCTCATCCACCCAGAAGAGAGAGTAGTCGAGGCTGCGGGTGACGACGTTGAGCAGCACGAGTGCCAGCACCAGGGCCATGCAGATGACCAGCGCGCCGCGTTCGAGCGCGGCCACGGCGAGGCTGATGCGCCGCATCATGTCAGTCCGGAGATGCAAGAACCTGAGGTTCTTGCCGGGGGAGTACGAGGGGGCAAAGCCCCCTCGCGGGACGCTGCCCGCACCTCAGCCGCGCGGAAAGGCCGCGCGCAGCTGCGCCAGTGCCGGCGCGCGCGGCCCCCAGCTCCGGTCGAACTGCGCCACCGCATCCCCGAAGAATTCGGGGCCGGTCGGCCGGATCTGCATGTTGCTCGCGCGCAGCTGTGCGCCCTGGCGTGCCTCGCGCTCGGGCATGCTGTCGCAGAGCGCGTCCAGCGCCTCGGTCATGGTGCCGCGGATCAGCTCGCGGTCGGGCGGCGCCAGCGTGCCGAAGACGCGCGCGGACATGAGGCCGACGGCGGGGAAGATGAAGTGGTTGGTCAGCAGCATCGTCCGGCAGAGGTCCTGGAACCGGTTGTTGATGATGCTCTCGAAATCGAGGTCCACGCCGTCGATCTGGCCGTTGGAGAGCGCCTCGAAGATCTGCGGCAGCGGCAGCGGCGTGGGCGCCATGCCGATGAGCGTGAAGAAGTCGCGCGTGGGGGCTGCGGGCGTGATGCGGATCTTCTTGCCACGCAGGTCGGCCAGCGTGCTCGTCGTCTCGCGCGTGCTGAGCTGGCGCATGCCCACCATGCCGTAGCGGAAGCCGACGCAGCCCGTGGCCTGGGGCAGGCCGTTCAGCAGGCCGAGCGCGATCGGGTGACGCAGCAGGCGCACCGCCTCCTCGATATCCTTCGCGATGAAGGGGGCGAGCAGCGCGCCGAAGGCATCCACGCGGTTGCTGATTTCGGAGACCGTGAGCAGGCTCAAATCAAGTGCGCCGGTCTGCAACTGCTGCAGCATCGCCGCCTCATTGCCCAGCTGGCCCGAGGGAAAGAGCGTGACGGTGAAGCGCCCGCCCGAGGCGTCGCGCAGCCGCGTGCCCCAGGCCGTGAGCTGCTGGTTCCAGGTATGCGCGGGCGGCGTGATCAGGCCCAGGCGGAATTCGCGTGGCGCCTGGGCGCGGGCGTGGTTGGCGGGGAGTGCCAGGGTGGCGGCACCCGCGGCGAGGCCCGTGAGGCCGGCGCGGCGGGTGATGGAACGCGTCATGTGGTCTCTCCGTCGGAGCGAGTGGTGGGGCCTGTGTGCGGCATGCATGGCTGCATTGCAAGGAGCCGCGCGCTCATTCCACCTGGATGACGAGTTTGCCGAAATTCTCGCCCTTGAGCAGGCCGATGAAGGCGCGCGGCGCGGCCTCCAGCCCCTTCACCACATCCTCGCGCCAGGTCAGCTGGCCGCCGCGGATCAGGCCCAGCATCACCGCGCGGAATTGCGGGTAGCGCTGCCAGCCATGGTCGCTGACGATGAAGCCCTGGATGCGCAGCCGCTTGCGGACCACGGGGCCGAGATTGGGGCCGGCCGGCGCGCCGGCCGCATCTGCGCCGGGGGCGATGTTGTATTGCGCGATCATCCCGCACATCACCATCCGGCCGAAATCGCGCAGGCGCGGAAACACCGCCGCCTGCACATGGCCGCCGACATTCTCCCAATAGACGTCGATGCCCTCGGGGCAGGCGGCGTCCAGCTGCGCATCGAGGTCGCCGCGATGGTCGAGGCAGGCGTCGAAGCCGAGCTCGTCCCTCACGAAGGCGCATTTGGCGGCACCGCCCGCGATGCCGATGACGCGCGCCCCCCGTGCCTTCGCGATCTGCCCCGCCACCTGGCCCACCGCGCCCGAGGCCGCGCTGATCACCACGGTCTCGCCGGGCTTTGGTTCGCCGATATCCTCGAGCCCCACCCAGGCGGTCAGCCCGGGCATGCCGAGCACGCCCAGATTGGCCGAAAGCGGCACCTCGTTCACGTCCACCTTCCGCAGCTTGGCCCCATCCATGGCGCAGAATCGCTGCCAGCCCTGGCCGCCCATCACCGCATCGCCGGGTGCGAAGCTCGGATCATTGGAAGCGACGACCTCACCCACCGTCGCACCTTCCATGACGGCGCCGAGTTCGACCGGCTTCGCGTAGCTCTTCGCGTCACTCATCCGGCCGCGCATATAGGGGTCGAGGCTGAGGAAGCGGTTGCGGACCAGCACCTGGCCATGGCCAGGCAGCGGCGCCGGCCCCTCGACGATCTCGAAATCGGCCTCCACCGGTTCGCCGACCGGGCGGCGCTTCAGCAGGACCTGCAGGTTCTTCTCGCTCATGGTTCGCAGCCTTCCTCGGTGAGGAGCGCGCGGACCATCGCCTCGGTCACGCCGCTCTCGGTGAACACATCGCCCGGGGCGCGCAGCAGCACGAAGCGCATGGCACCGTCGCGCGCCTTCTTGTCGGCCCGCATCCGGGCGATCAGCCGCTCCACGCTGAAGCGGCGGGGCAGGGAAGCGATGCGGTTGGGCAGCCCCACCTCGCGCAGATGCTCGCGCACGCGGCCGGGCAATTCCTGCGAGCAGAGGCCGAGCCGCGCGGAGAGCGCGGTGGCGAGGCCGAGGCCGATGGCCACCGGCTCGGCATGCAGCAGCTCGCCGCCATAGCCGCACTCGGCCTCCAGCGCATGGCCGAAGGTGTGGCCGAGATTGAGCAAAGCGCGCCCGCCCTCCGGCTTCATTTCGAACTCGTCATCCACGACCACGGCGGATTTCAGCTTGCAGCTCTCCAGCACGGCATGGGCGAGCGCGTCGGCGTCGCCCTGCATGGCGCGCGGCCCCTCGCTCTCGCACCACTCCCAGAGCGGGCCTTGCAGCAGGCCGTGCTTCGCCACCTCCGCCCAGCCCGCGCGCAACTCGCGGATGGGCAGGGTGCGCAGGGTCGCGGTATCGGCCAGGACGAGTTTGGGCTGGTGGAAGGCGCCCAGCAGATTCTTGCCGTGGCTCGTATTGATGCCGGTCTTGCCGCCGACCGAGCTGTCCACCTGGGCCAGCAGGGTGGTCGGGCATTGCACGAAGGGCAGGCCGCGCAGCACGGCGGCGGCCGCGAAACCTGCGAGATCCCCCACCACGCCGCCGCCCAGCGCGACCACGGCCAGGCGCCGGTCCGCCTTGGCCGAGAGGATGCCGTCCACCAGCCGCTCGAACTGCGCGAAGCATTTGCTGGCCTCGCCGGGGGGAACGAGAAACTCGGCGGCGATGGCGAAGCCCACATCGGCCAAGGATTCGCGCAGCGTCGGCAAATGCAGCGGAGCCACGGACTGGTCGCTGACGATGACGACGCGCCGGCCTTCCAGCCGCTGCGCCATCTCGGCGCCCGCGCGCTTCAGCACGCCCTCGCCGATCACGATGTCATAGGCGTTGCGGGAGAGTTCCACGCGCAGGCGCTCGTGCGGGCGATGGGCCGCCAGTGCCTCGGCCACGCGGCGGGTCGTCACGTCGGGGTGTTCGTCGGTGCAGAGCAGGGTCACATCGGCCTCGGCATAGGCGGGGTGGCGGGCGGCCATCAGGCGGTCCAGGACCTCACGCGGGTCCTGGCCCACGAACATGGGGCGGTGGTCCCGGCCGGCCACGCGGCGCAGCAGGGTGGAGAGGCGGCATTTCAGCCAGAGTGCCGTGGCCCCCGCCTCGCGGATCGCGGCGCGGGAGCGCGGGTCCACATAGGCCCCGCCGCCGGTCGCCAGCACGATGGGCTCGCCGGAATTGAGCAGGCGGGAGATCACGCGCCGCTCGCCCTCGCGGAAATGCGCCTCGCCATAGCGGGCGAAGATCTCCGAAATGGGGATGCCGGCCGCCTGCTCGATCTCGGCATCGGCGTCGAGGAAGGGCAGGCCGAGGCGCGCGGCGAGGCGGCGGCCGACCGAGGACTTGCCGGCGCCGGGCATGCCGACCAGCACGATGCTGTTCTGCATGCGCGGGGCGGGGCTGGAATCGGGCTGGGCGAGGTTGCGTGACACTGGGCACAAGGCTAGCACAATCGATGAATCCTGCGAGGGGACGCCACAGCCGTCATGTTTCGCCGCCCGGTGCTCACCCTGGTCCTGTTGCTGCTTTGCGCCGGCGCGCTCGGCCTGCTGGCGCTTGGCGCCTTCCCGCCCGCCGTCACCACGGCGCCGGTGGAGCGCACCCTGCCCAATGACCGCTTCCAGGTGCGCTGAGGGGCGCGCCCCGCGATGAACCGGCACCTCGAAGCCTTTCTGGAAATGATGTCGGCCGAGCGCGGAGCCGCCCGCAACACGCTGGAAGCCTACCGCGCCGATCTGGAGAGCGCGCTGGCCCATCTGGGGGAGGACCCCGTCTCGGCCACGCCCGAGGATCTGCGTGGCTGGCTCGCCACCCAGGCGATGTTCTCGGCCCGCACCCAGGCGCGGCGGCTCTCCTCGCTACGGCAATTCTACCGCTTCCTGGCGCGGGAGGGGCTGCGCCCCGATGACCCGACCGAATTGCTGGACGCGCCCAAGGCGCCCGCCTCCTTGCCGAAGGCCTTGAGCGAGGCAGAAGTGGGCCAGTTGATCGAGGGCGCCGGCCGACTGCCCGCGGCCCAGGCGCCCATCGCCATCGCCGCGATCGAGCTGCTCTACGCCTCGGGCCTGCGCGTCACGGAATTGGTCACGCTGCCCGCCGGCATGTTGCGCGCCGAGGAACCGCTGGTGACCGTGATGGGCAAGGGCCGGAAAGAGCGCCTGGTGCCGATCTCCCGCCGCGCGCGGGAGGCGGCGGCGGCCGCCCAGGCCGGGCTGGTGCCGCGCGGCAAGGGGCGGCTATCTGCGCGGAAATGGCTGCTGCCCTCACGCGGGGCGAATGGCCACCTGACGCGCCAGGGTGTCGGGCTTTTGCTGAAGCAGGCCGCGCTCGCGGGCGGGCTCGACCCCGCCCGCGTCAGCCCGCATGTGCTGCGGCACAGCTTTGCCACGCATCTTCTTTCGCGCGGGGCCGACCTGCGCGCGTTGCAGACCCTGCTCGGCCATGCCGACATCGCGACCACGCAGATCTACACCCGCGTGCTGGAGGAAAGGCTGCGGGCGGTGGTGGAGGAGCACCACCCGCTGGCCCAGGGCTGACGCCTCAGGCCGCCCGTACCCGGTTGAGGAACTCGCCCACCTGGTGCCGCAGGGTTTCCGCCTGTTGCGCCAACTCGGCCGAGGTCGCACTGACCTGGCTCGCCGCGCCCCCCGTGTCGGTGGTGGCCTGCTGCACCTCCGCGATCTGGTCGGCGATTTCCCCGGTGCCATCCGCCGCGTGCTGCACGCTGCGGGCGATCTCCCGGGTGGCCGCGCCCTGCTCCTCGACGGCCGCGGAAATCGCGACGGCGATTTCGCTGATCTTCACGATAGTGGCGCGGATGCCTTCGATCTCCGAGGCGGTGCTGCGGGTTGCGTCCTGCATCGCCTTGATCTGCACCGCGATGCTCTCGGTCGCCCTCGTGGTTTGGCCGGCCAGGCTCTTCACCTCGCTCGCCACCACGGCGAAGCCCTTGCCGGCCTCGCCCGCGCGTGCCGCCTCGATCGTGGCGTTCAGCGCCAGCAGGTTGGTCTGGCCCGCGATGTCGCCGATCAGGCGGAGCACCTCGCCGATCCGCATGGCCGCGTCATTCAGGTTGTGGACGGTCGCGTTGGTCTGCTCCGCCTGCTCGACGGCGGCCTGAGCCACGCGGGTGCTCTCCTGGACCTGGCGGGAGATTTCCGCGACCGAGGCACTGAGCTCCTCCGTGGCTGAGGCCACGGTGCTGACATTCGCATTGGCCTCGGCCGTGGCGCGCGACACGCTGCCGGCGCGCTCGGAGGTCTGCTCGGCGATGCCGACCATGGAGGTGGCGGAGGCGTTCAGCTCTGAGGAGGCGGAGGCGATGCCGCGCACCACGCCGCCCACCTCGGCCTCCAGATTGGCGGCGAGCTGGTGGAGGCTGGCGCGGCGGGCCTCTTCGGCCTCCTGCTTCTGGCGCTCCTGGGCCTGGCGGAGCTGCTCGGTCTCGCGCAGGCCCGCGATGAAGCCTTCCAGCGCACGGGCCATGGCGCCGATCTCGTCGCCGCGTCCGGTATCGGGCACGGTCGTCTTCAGATCCCCATCAGCGGCCCCATGCATCGCCTGGCCGAGCCGCCCGAGCGGGCGGGTGACAAGGCTGGAAAGCAGCCAGATGGCGAAGCCGAGGCTGGCCAGGACCAGGACGGAAATCACGATCTTCGCGGTGGAGAGCGCCTGGTGGAGCTCGGCCGTGGCCGTGTTGTTCTCCCGCTCGGCGATCGCCTGGATGGCGTCTGTCACGCGGCGGCTGACGGTGCGAAGTTCACCGACCGGGGTGTAGAAATCGCGCCGCAGCAGCGCGAGCCCCTCGGTGCGGTTGCCGTCGGCCATCAGGCGCATGCCGGTCAGCGCGACGCCGCGCAGCCGCGCGAACTCCCGTTCGACCACCGCGAAATCCGCCTCCAGGGGCGTGCCGGCGATGGCGCGGAGCACCTGCGGCTTGCGCTCAGCGAAGGTCGCGCCCATCGCGTCGATCTCATTGATCGCAGTCGAGATGTCCTGGGGGTCGGCGAATGTCGTCGCGCGCCAGACGGTGCGCGGCAGATCCACCGTGAGCAGGTTGAGCCGCGCCGCATAGATCGCGCCGGTGGCCTCGCGCTCGATCAGCTGGGAGTATCGGTCGTCGGACTCCTGAACCATCCGGACCAGGGCGTAGGCGCTGCCGGCGGCAATGAGCGCGAGGAAAAAGATGGGGATGAGCGCCTTCCAGGTTACCGGCGCACGCGAAAGCAGGGACGTCATGGGGCAAGCTCGCTCCTTGGCAGTCATGGGCCCGTGCCTGTGCGCGGGCGCCCCCGGCCTGAGCGCGTTTGACGCTCCGGCCGGGTGACCAAGGGTCGTCCCAGATTCGTTACCGAGACATGACTTGTTTGATAAGTGAAACTAGAAAATGCCTCATTTTTGATCTCTGATCGTTACGAAGCCCGGGCGCTGCGCGGCACGCAGACCGCGTTGGAACCGACATGCGGCAGGAAGCATTCGTCCGTCGGCCCGCGCAGGTAGAACCCGTTGGGCAGGTTCCAGGCCTGGCTGATCTGCACGAAGGCCAGCCCGCGATTGTCATCGGTCCGCGGGCAGCGCCCACCGATGCTGAAGGCCGGCGTGACCGGGCCAGAGGGCGAGGAGATCGGCAGCGTGCGCGAGGTGCGGCCCTGCTGGAGCACGCCGCAGGCGGCCGCGCCCGGCAGCGACTGAAGCACGCCATACTCTCCGAAATTGGCTGCGGGCCGAATGCGGATGGGCTGCCCGGCGGCGATCTGCGCCTCGGTCGGGAAGGTGATGCGGTTGTTGGGCTGGACCGGCTGGACGGCAGCGGGGGCGGCGGCGGTGGGCGCTGGCGACTCGGTCGCGCAGCCGATCAGGGCCAGCGGCGCGAGGATGGCGAGGGGGATGAGGCGCATGTGGGGGTGTGTCCGAGCGGCGCGCGGACCATCCGCGCGCCTGGACGCAAGCCTAGGCAGCGTTAACCGCCCCGCTCAAGACATTCAGCCCCGGGCTTCCCGCACCAATTGCCGCAGCCGGGTCGCGGCCTCAGCACCCTTGCGGCAGTCGCGCCACATGGCCTCTGCGACGCGCTGGTGGACGGTCACCGCCTCCTCCGCCGCGGTGATACCGGCGACGCCGGTGGCGGCGCCGGGCGGTGCATCGGCCGCGATGGGCGAGGTGACCACATGCGCCCGGTCCCGCCCGCGCAGCACCATGAAAGGCGCCGAGGGCTGGATGCCTGTGGCAAGGCCGAGTTGAAGCCCGATCGGCACCGTCTCCATGATGACGGCCATGGCCTCGCATTCCTGGGCCGCCGCCTCGCGCGCGCGGTTGCGCGACGCATCGGGGATGGCGAGCCCGCCGGCCACGCCCTCACGCAGGAAGGTGGTGACGGCCGATTCGCTGAGCACGGCGATCACGCTCGGCCGCTTCTGGACATAGAGGCGCTTGCGCGCCGTCAGCGCGCCGAGCCCCTGCTCGATCAGTGAGATGGCGACGCTACGGTCCGGCCCGGCGGGCACGGCCTGGGTCCAGGCCTCGGCCAGCGCACCTTCCAGCGCCTCTCCGGTGATCTGCCAGCAGAAGGCGCCGCCGACGAGCAGGATCTGGTCCGCCTGCTCCTCCAGCCCGCGCAACCGCTCCTGGAAGGCGGGGGGGCGAGCAAAATACTCTATTCCGATGCCGAGCAACGACAGCGGGGAGACCTTCAGCAATTCCGCAAGGCGCCGGATCGTCTCCAGCTTGATCACCTCGCCCTTCTCATAGCGATAAAGGGCGGCACGGGAGACACCCAGCCGTGCGGCGATCTCCTCGGCACGCATTCCTGATTCCATGCGATAGGCACGGAGCTGTTGACCGATGTCAGCGAATTTCATGAATCATGCCTCGTCGCTCATCACGTGCAGCCATCGGTGCTTGCAGCCATCGAGGCTTGCAACCGTAGGTGCAACCATAAGGTGGTAAGGGTTTAAAGATACAACCTTTGCAAACGAGATCAAGCATCATCAGCCAAGAATTGCCTCAAAAATCGTAACGAGCCGAGAGTTACGCGCGGCACCGCTTTCTGGCTAGATTGCGCCATGAACCCAGATCTCCTCTCGAAGCTCACCCTCTGGCGCCGCCATCTTCATGCCCATCCGGGCCTGACCTTGGATGAGGGCGAGACGGCGCAATTCGTGGTCGCGAAGCTGAAGGAACTAGGCGTCACCGAAATCGAGACGGGAATCGGCGGCCATGGCGTGGTGGCCACGCTGCGCCGCGCGGCGGCCGGAACCGGCGGCAACCGCAGCGTGGGCCTGCGCGCCGACATGGACGCACTCCCCATCCAGGAGCTGGACGAGACGTTGCCGCATCGCAGCCGCAAGCCCGGCGTCATGCACGCCTGCGGCCATGACGGCCATACCACGGCCCTGCTGGGGGCCGCCGCGCTCCTGCTGGAGGACCAGAGCTGGTCCGGCACGGTGCGCCTCGTCTTCCAGCCGGCCGAGGAGGGCGGGGGCGGCGCCCGCCACATGATCAAGGACGGGCTGTTCCAGCGCTTCCCGATGGACCGCATCTTCGGCTGGCACAATTGGCCGGGGCTGGAGGCGGGCCACATCGCCATCCATGAGAGGGCGGTCATGGCCGCCGGGGCCCGCTTCGACGTGACATTCGAGGGCCATGCGGGCCACGCCGCCCTGCCGCACATGACGCGCGACCCGATGCTGGGCATCGGCCATGCGATCGTCGCGCTGCAATCCATCGTGGGGCGCAACGTGGATCCGCTGCAATCGGCCGTGGTCAGCGTCACCATCGCGGAGGCCGGCACCGCCGGAAACCAGATCTCCAACCGCGCGAAGCTGACGGGCACCGCCCGCTGGCTGGACGAGACGGTGGGCGACCTGATCGAGGCCCGCATGCGCGAGATCGCCCATGGCATCGCCGCCGCCTATGGCCTCACCGCCGAGGTCGGCTTCCGACGAGGGGTGCCCGTCACCGCCAATCACCCGGCCGAGCGCGAGACGGCCGCCGCCGCCGCCGCCAGCGTCACGACCGCCCGCCGCGACCTGCCGCCCGCCATGACGGGCGAGGACTTCTCCTGGTTCCTGGCCGAGGTGCCCGGCGCCTTCGTCTGGATCGGCAATGGCCCGGCCGATGGCGGGCGCGAATTGCACCACCCGGCCTATGACTTCAACGATGACGTGCTCCCGGCGGCCTCTGGCTTTCTGGCGGCCGTGGCCAAGCGCTCGCTCGGAGGCGAATGATGCCCGATATCTCAAGGCTGCGCCGCTACATCCAGGCGATGACCCGCCTCGCCGACCAGAACCCTTCCGAGGCGCGCTGGCTCGCCGAGGGCGAGGCCCTGCTGGCCGAGCTCATCGCCCATGACGACTGGCTGCCGGAGGCGCTGGCCGAGCCGGGGCCCACCTATCGGCAATACCTGTTGCATTGCGACCCGCTGGAGCGGTTCTCCGTCGTCAGCTTCGTCTGGGGCATCGGCCAGCGCACGCCCATCCACAACCACAAGGTCTGGGGCCTGGTCGGCATGCTGCGCGGCGCGGAAGTGAGCGTGACCATGCACCCCGAGCCCGGGAAGCCGATGCGCGAGGGCCAGGTGGATCGCCTGACGCCCGGCCAGGTGGTGGGTGTGGGCTCAGGCGAGGAGGATGTGCATTGGGTGGAAAACGCGATCCCCGATCGTCCTTCCATCTCCATCCATGTCTATGGCGGCAATATTGGCGCGATCGAGCGCCACACCTTCGACGCCGCGACCAGCGCGAAGAAGCGCTTCGTCTCGGGCTATACGAACAGCGCGGTCCCCAACCTCTGGGATCGGTCGGCCGAGCTGGCCTGACGCAGGGCCGGGCAACCCGGGGCCTGGGCGCGCGTTGAGCGGGCGCTCTCTGAAAGGCGCCCGCATGCCCCCATGGCCCATTGGCGCCGCATTGTTGCTGTGGCTTGCCGCCGCACCCGCATTTGCCCAAACCGCCCAGAAGGCCGACCCGGCCGGCAGTCTCGCTCTCTCCTATGACAACGACCACGTGGCGGGCACGGACCGCTACACACGAGTCGTATCCAGCTGGACTGGCTCGCCTGGTTGAACCGGCAGCCGGGGCTGATCTTCCCCAAGGGCGGCGCACCGCGTTGGGGCCTCTCGCTTGGCCAGTCCATCTTCACCCCCGCCGACACGCGCCGTCGCAACCCCGACCCGCTGGACCGCCCCTATGCCGGCTGGCTCTTCGGCTCCGTCTCGCTGGTCTCGAGCACGGCGACCGCCTTGGGCGCGATGGAATTGCGGGTCGGCATGATCGGGCCTTCGGCGCTCGGCCGCCAGGCGCAGAACGGGGTGCACCGGCTGCGCAGCCTGCCGCTCGCCGAGGGGTGGGCCTATCAGCTGCGCGACGAGCCGGGGGTGAACCTCATCCTCGCGCGGCAATGGAGGGTGAATCGTGCGCTGGGCTGGTGCCGGGGCTGACGGCGAGCCTGGGCAATGTGATGACCTATGCGAGTGCGGGCCTCTTGCTGCGGCTGGGCACCCGGCTCGATGCGGATTTCGGGCCGCCGCGGACCCGCCCGGCGCTTTCGGGCTCGGCCTTCTTCGAGCCTGGCGAGGGGCTGGGCTGGTATATGTTCGCGGGTGTCGAGGGGCGGGCGGTGGCGCGCAACATTTTCCTCGATGGCAACACCTGGCAGGAGAGCCGTCGAGTGGATCGCATCCCCGGTGTCGGCGATGCGAGCCTCGGTGCGGTGGTCATGTGGGGCGCGGCGCGGCTTTCAGCGACCTGCGTGTTCCGCAGCCGGGAGTTCTCAGGCCGGCCGGGGGCGGCGCAATATGGCTCGGTCAGCGCCTCATTCCGGTTCTGAGAAAACATTCAAAAACAGTCTATTGTTCACCATTCTTAATGTGTTGCAGCACATCAAACCCCTCGAAGCTGGGCGGTCCCAGCGTCAGGTTTCTGCTGCTGCCGGCGCCCGAATGGGCGCGGCGGAACTGATCGGACCTCGTCCAGGCCTCGAACGCCGACCGTGAGGCCCAGAGGGTGGAGGAGGTGTAGAGGATGTGATCCTCAGTCTGCGGCCCGCGCAGAAGTTGGAAACTGACGAAGCCTGGCAACTCGTGCAGCCGGCTCTCACGGGTCAACCAGACCTGCTCGAACTCGGCGGCATGCTCGGGGATGACGCGGAAGCGGTTGGCGGCGACGAACATGGCAGGGCCCCGAAGTGATCAGGCCCGCAGCATGGCACAAGGCGCGCCGGGGTGTCAGCGCGCCGGGCGGGCCTGGGCCACGCGCGTCACGTTGGCCGGGCGGTTGTTGCTCGCCACACGCTGCTGCGTGGCGCGGCTGCGCGGCGCGGCGGAACGACGTGAGTAGGAGACGGGGCGGATCATGTCATCCGAGGCGTCAGCGAGGCCGGTATTGGCCGGGCGGTTGTGGATGAAGCCGTAGGTCGGGTACTCGCGGCCGAAATTCGCATTGCTCCAGCCCACCTGCACCCGCACACGGGTCCAGGAATTGTCGTCGGACACGTCCATCACCTGGACATTGCGCATGACGGTGCCGCGCCGGATGCCGGGGCCGCCCCAATTGGCATGGTCGATCTCGATCAGCCGGGCATTGAGCACGCGGGAGACGACGGCGACATGGCCGGAGCCCATGCCCCCCGAACCCGGCCAGGCCAGAACGGAGCCGACCTGCGGGCGTTGGCCGCGGGCATACCGGCCGGCAGCATTGTGCCACCAGTCGCGGCCATTGCCCGAGATGTCCATGCCGGTGACGGAGCGCGCATAGGGCACGCAGGTCAGGCCGCCAAAACCGCTCGACGCGCTCTGGCGCGGGCGGGACTGCCGGTTGGTCTGGCCCGCGGTGCTGCGGGACTGAGCGGCCGAAGCGCGCACATCCGACCGTGCATCCCCGCGGGAGGCGGCTGCCTCCGGCACGAAGGGCGATGCGGCAAGCATCAGGCACATGGTCATGGTGACGAGCTTCAGACGCATGCAGGACCCCTCCTGGGCAGACAGAATGTTTCGCTGTGTTTCGGGGTATCGGCCAGGGGCGGGTCCGGCAACCACGAAAATCGACATACGACGTAACTTTGCGTGATTCGTCCGTGCCGCGCGCATCTTGATGCAGAAATCAGGATGATTTTCCTGCAAAACCCCCTGCTCGTGGATTATGCCACAGTGTTGCGACGTAAATGCCACAGGCGCAGCGCCAGTCATGATCGGCGTCGCGCAGCATTGCTGGGGCGCCATCCAATCATGTTGCAGGGGGCCAGACATGAAAAAACGCGCGGGCCTGACCAGGCCCGCGCGCTTCTCAAACTATTGACGGGGAGTGAAGGCTCCCCGCCCGGAATTACTTGCAGGCGGTGATCATGATTTCGACGAGGTGGCGCGGATCGGCCATATTCGCCTGCACGCAGGCGCGGGCCGGGCGGCCGGCATCGCCCAGCCATTCCACCCAGACCTTGTTCATCGCGTCGCGGTCACGGATGTCCTTCAGCCAGATCTGCGCCTGCAGGAGGCGCGTCGTGTCGGTGCCATTGGCTTCCAGCAGCGCGTCGATCTTGGCGACGACCTGGCGGGTCTGGCCCGTGACATCCTGGCTCAGATCGTCGGCGGTGATGCCGGCGAGATAGACGAAATTGTGGTACTCGACGGCGCTGCTCAGAATCTGGTTGCTGCCGGTGCGGTTGATCTTGCTCATCTCGGGCGTTGCTCCTGCTGGTGGTGTGGCAGTTGAGACTTAACGCAGGGTGCGGCAGGGCGGAAGGCGGCGGCACCACCATATTCCGGTTGCAAAACGGTCCGGCCGGCCCAAACTCCCTCCTCAAACTGGAGGATTGCCGATGCGACCCTTGTTGGGCCTGTTCCTGGCCGCCGGGACGGCCGGCCTTATGGCATGCGCGACTCCGCCCGGACCGCTGCCACCGTCACCCGCCGCGACCATCGGCCTCAGCGACGCCATGATCCAGACGGTGGATGCGCTGGCGGCGGCGCGCGCGCATGCCGCCCGCCAAGGCCAGCGCGGCCTGCAGGCCTGCGGGGCCGAGGCGGTGTTCCATATCATGACGGTGCCGGTGACCGGGCCGGGGGGCACCCAGGTCGCGCATCTCGTCCTGGCCCCGCCCGAGACGCATGACGGGCCGCATTCCAGCACCGTCACTCTCACGCTTTCCGGCGATGACTGCGATGCGCCCCAGCCGCCGCCCGCCCGGCGCCGCTGAACCCACTCAGGCGGGGCCCTCCTTGCCATAGCCTTCGCGCAGCCAATCGACCACGGGGAGGGGGGCGCTCCAGATATTCAGCCGGATGGCGGGCGCCAACTGCGCGATGATGATCAGCCCAAGCAGGCGGGTCATCAGCCCTGGGCGCCAATTGCCGCGCCAATGCGGCATGGCCAGGTGCATGAAGTCCCGGAAGAAGAGCCGGGGTGGAGGGGGGGGGGGGGAGGCTCGTCGGGTGGCGGCCCCTGTTGCGTGGCGCGGGGCTGTCCCGCGGCCAAAGTTCAGCGAGGGCCAATGCCGCGCGGGCGCACAGGTTGCGTCCCGCGTGAAAATTCCTGGTCGAGCGGCAGAGATTTGCCGCCGCCAGCTTCAGGCCGGCACGGCATAGGCGCTGCCGGAGGCGGCGGCGCCGATCATCGTCTCATAGACCGAAACGCCATGGATCGCCTCATCCACCGGCAGCGGATAGGCGGGGCCACCGGCCACGGCCGCGGCGAAGGCCTCCAGCTCGGCATGCTCGATGTCGGTCACCGGCCATTCGCGCGTCCATTCCTTGCCGTCGCGGCCGCGGAAGAACAGCGTCTCATGACCGCGCAGCTCCAGCAGGCCATCCGTGCCGAAGAGCGCGACGCGCCAGTAGCGCGGCGCCAGCGCCAGGGTGGCGAAGGTCACGGTCGCGCCATGGGTGAGGGTGGCGAGCATCGCCGTCGTGTCGTCAATCGTTGTGCTGACCTTGGCGTGGCTGAGCACGCGCACATCCCGGAAGCGCCCGGCCAGGTGGATGATCATGTCCACCATGTGGATGCCCATGCCGCCCATGCCGCCCAGCGGGCTCTCGGAACGGTCGGCGCGCCACATGCCCTCCTTATAGGCGAAGGCGCCGGGGCCGCTGAACTGGCCCTCCACATGCAGCAGCGTGCCGATGCCCCCATCGGCGATGATCTTCTTCATTTCCGCCACCGCGGGCAGGAAGCGGCGGTTATGGCCCAGCGCCAGGACCACGCCCGCCTTGGCGCAGGCGGCGACCGAGGCCTCGGCGCTCGCCTTGCTGAGCGTGAAGGGCTTCTCGACGAAGACATGCTTGCCTGCGGCGGCGGCCGCGATCACCTGCTCGGCATGGATGCCGTGCGGGCTGGCGAGTGCCACGGCCTGCACCTCGCGGTCGGCCAGCACTTCGGCATAGGTGGCGTGCAGGCGGATGCCCTTCTCGGCCGCGTAGTCGCGCGCCTTGTCGAGCGTGCCGGTGGTGCCGGCGACGAAGCGGATGGCCGCGCCGTTCTTGCCCTGCACGGAGTTCACGAGCGTGCGGCCCCAATTGCCCATGCCGATGATCGCGGTGTTCAGCATCGAATTCTTCCTATGTCGGATTCTCAAGATGTCTGGCCCAGCGGCGCATCCGTGTCACGCCCCAGGCCGTCACCAGCATGGCGCAGCATGCCGCGATGATGGTGGGCAGGCGCATGCCGAACACCTCGCCCGCCGTTCCCAGCACGAGCGCGCCCAGCGCTGGGCAGGCGCGGGTGATGAGCCCCCAGAGCGCCAGGGTCCGCCCGCGCATTTTCGTCAGCGCGGCCGATTGCGCCAGCGTCTGCACCGAGATCCCGTGGATCGAGGCGCAGGCGCCATAGAGCGCGCCACAGAGCACCGCGAAGGCGAACCAGCCGGTCGCGACGAAGGCCACGACGCAGACCGCCTGCGCGCCGGTCGCCAGCACGGCGATGCGCGTGGTGCCCTCAAGCCGCCCGCGCGAGGCGACCCAGAGCCCGGCGACCAGGGCGCCGATGCCGATCGCCGCGGTCAGCATGGCCAGTCCGGCCGCGCCTTGGCCGAACAGCCGCTCCACATAGGGGGGCAGCACCTCCTGCACGCCGCGCAGCAGGATGGCGCTGATGCCGGCGAATAGCAGGATGGGGCCGATCCCCGGGTGGTTGGCGGCATAGCGCACGCCTTCCACCGTCTCGGCCAGCAGCGAGGCCTCGGGCGCGTGGCCCTGGATATGGGCGGGGTCCACCCTCATCATCGGCAGGCTGGCGGTCGCGATCACATAGGCCGCGACATTGCAGAGGATGGCCGGCACCACGCCCCAGATGGCGATCATGGGCCCGGCGATGGCGGGTCCGAGGAAGCGCGCCACGTTGAAGCAGAGCGAGTTGCAGGCGACAGCCGCCGGCAGGTCCGAACGGGGCACCAGGCCCGGCATCAGCGCCTGGCGGGCGGGCTGGGCGAAGCTCGCGGCAATCCCGCCGATCACCTCGAACACGAGCAGCGAGCCGATGGAGATGACGCCGGTCCAGGTCAGGATGGCGATGCCCAGCGCCTGCGCGCCGATCACACCCTGGGCGATCATGGTCAGCTTCACGCGGTTCATGCGGTCCGCGACCGCGCCGGCGATCGGGCTGAACACCACGGCGGGTGCCAGGTCGCAGAAGGCCACCATGCCGACCCAGAAGGCGGAGCGCGTCAGCTCCCAGGCCAGCCACATCACCGCGATGCGGTGCATCCAGAGCCCCGTCCAGGCGGTCAGGCTGGCGGAGAAGAAGATCCGGGCATCGCGGTGGGAGAGGGCGCGGCCGAGCGCGCCGAAAGGCCCCAGATCAGGAGCCCGACCGGGTGCCTCGGCGCGGGGGCGTGGGGGCGGGCGGCGGCGGGGCGGGCGTCGCGGCCGGCTGCACCGAGGGGTCGTTCTGGGTGTTCGCGCGGATGCATTCGTTGATGCGGCGCTCGAACAGGTACTGGCGGCCCAGCACATCGGACTGGTTGGTCGAGGGCTGGCCGCCGAAGCCCGCGCCGAGGCGGGAGCTGCTTTCATCCTCGCGCAGCAGCTGGCCGCGGTCCTGGCGCTGCAATTCGCGCGCGGCTTGTTCCCGGCAGGCCTGGGCCACCGCGGCATTGGTGGCGGGATTGCCGGGGCGTGGCGGCGAGAGGCTCGGCGTGTCGAAGCGCGGCAGCCCTGAATTGGGGGCGCCGCAGGCGGCAAGGAGCAGGACGGGCAGGAGCCAGGCGGCGCGCAACATGCGGGGGAGTCTTCCTTCAGAAGGGGCGTCAGGCGGAGGCATGCGAGATGCTCCGGGCCAGCATCGCACGCAATGGGCCATCTTCGAAACGCCCCGTCGCATCGATGGGCGCCCGGGCGGCGGCGGCCAGCAGGGCCGGGTGGAATTCCGCCCCATCGGCCGCGATGGTGAAGAGCCCGCGCAGCCATTTGGCCCGGCCCAGCACCTCGACCAGTGCCAGCAGCCGCAGGCAAAGCGCGAGATCGCTCAGTGAATTCAACCCCTGCCGCCGGGCCATCGCCTCGGCCCAGCAAGCGGCATCTGCGTCGGTCAGGGCGATTTCCACCCCATCCTCGAAGGCGATCAGCCGCGCGGGCCCCCAGAGCCCCGCCTCGGCCGAGGCGCGCGCCGCCTCCCAGGCGGATTCCAGCGCCGAAGGCGGAACGGCCGGCAAGGCGGAGGCGACAACGCCGAGTTGATGCCGCAAGGCGCCGGAGGGCAGGGCGGTGGTGGTGACCGTCACCTGGGCGGGCGGGGGATCAATTGGCCGCGAGCTGCGCCTCGCGCTGCCCGGCCGAGCGGAGCAGGGCGGCGGCGAGGGCCTCGGCGAGGCAGGAATATCCAAGGTCATTGTGGTGCAGCCCGTCCTGGGCCAGCACCTCGCCGGGCGGCAGCCCCGCTTCCTGCCAGCCGCGCATGAGGCGGGAGCGGGCGAAGAGCGGCACGCGCTCCTCCTCCGCGAGAAGCCGCATCGCCGCGTCGAAGCGGGCATGGGCGGGGGCGTCCAGGATCCGGGGCGAGCGCTGGTTGTCCATCAGCACGACCTCGACCCCCGCCTGGCGCAGGCGGCGCAGGCCCTGGCGCATCAGGTCGAGGAAGGCGGCGGGGTCGCGCCCCAGCAGCACCTCATTGCCGCCGGCCTGCCAGATCACGAGGTCCGGGTCATGCGCGATCACGTCGGATTCCATCCGGGCCAGCATCTCCTGGCTGGTCTCGCCCGACTTTCCTGCATTGATGACCTGCAGTTCCACGCCGGGCAGCTTGCGGCGCAGCACGGCCTCCAGCCGGTTCGGGTAGCTCGCCTGGGGCGAGGAGGCCCCGGCCCCCTCGGTGGAGGAGGAACCGAGCGCCACGATGGTGAGCGGCTCGCCGGCATCGAGCTCGGCCTGGACGCCGAGCAGAGGCGCCAGCGCTTCGCGCACCGAGGGGCAGCCGGGGGCGGCCATGACGCTTGCGGGAAGCGACAGAAGGCCGAGCAGCAGGAAAGGGGGGACGCGCCGCAGCATTCCCGTCATATAGGGCGGGATGACGCCCATGGCTACGCAAACCGCCACCGCGCCCCCCCCGGCACTCCCCCGGCCGGGGCGCGACCCGCGTGCCGATATCTGCCGTGGCCTGGCGCTCTGGATGATCGTGATCAACCACACGCCGGGCAATTGGGTGGGCGGCTTCACGCTGAAGAACTTCGCCTTCGCCGACGCGACGGAGGCCTTCGTGCTGCTGGCGGGCTATGCCGGCGCCTTCGCCTATGCCGGCCAGGCCGATCGCCAGGGCTGGGCGCCGGCGGCGGCCGCGCTGATCCGGCGCATCGGCAAGCTTTATGTCGCGCATATCTTCTTGCTGGTGGTCTTCACCGCGCAGGTGGGCTTCTCGGCCGCCACGCTGGACCGCGCGGCCTATCTGGACGAGCTGGCGCTGGACCCCTTCGCCGA
>JAIYCD010000342.1 GCA_027488195.1 Acetobacteraceae bacterium
GGGATGGTCTCGTCGCGGCGCAGCAGCGCCTCGGCCTTGCCCAGCTCGACCATGAGGTTGCCGTATTCGGTGCGCTTGACCGTGCCGTTGATGATCTCGCCCACGCGGTCCTTGTATTCGTCGAACTGCTTCTTGCGCTCGACCTCGCGCACGCGCTGCACGATCACCTGCTTCGCGGTCTGGGCGGCGATGCGGCCGAAATCGATGGGCGGCAGCGGGTCCACGATGAATTCGCCGACGGTGATGCCGGGCTTCACCTTGACGGCGATGCGCAGCGGGATCTGCGTGTCCTCGTTCTCGACCGGCTCCTGCTCCACCACCTCGGTCCAGCGGGAGAGGCGGACCTCACCGTTCTTGCGGTCGATGGTGGCGCGGATGTCCTTCTCCAGGCCGTATTTCTGCTTGCCCGCCTTGCCCATGGCGAGCTCCATGGCTTCGAGAACCTCTTCCTTCTCGATCATCTTCTCGCGGGCGACGGCCTCGGCCACCTGCAGGAATTCGGGACGGGGGATCGCAACATCCATGGCCATGGTCAGTTCCCTTGTTCCGCCGCGGACGCGGCATTGGTCTGCGCCGCAGACGCGGCATTGGTCTGCGCCGCGGAGGCGGCCTTGATCTGCGCTGCCGTGGCAGCGATGAGTTCATCGGTGAGGACGAGCTTGGCGCGGCGCATCTGGTCGCGCGGGAGGGCGATCTCGGGGCCCTCATCCAGGCGCAGCCGCCCCACTTCCGCATCGGCGCCGAGGACGATGCCGCGGAAGCGCTTGCGGCCCTCGATGGGGATCAGCATCTCCACCTGCGCGATATGGCCGGCGTAGAGGTTCCAGTCCTTCGCGCGGGTCAGCGGGCGGTCGATGCCGGGGGATGAGACTTCCAGCATCCACTCGGCCTTGATCGGGTCCGCCACGTCCAGCACGGCGCCGACGGCGTGGCTGATCTCGGTGCAATCCTCGACGGTGAAGGCCGCGCCATCGGCGCGGTCCGCCATGATCTGCACGGTGGGCTTTTCCTTGCCGCTGATCTGCACGCGGACCAGTTCATAGCCCATATGCTCGATCGTGGGCGCCACCAGATCGGCGATGCGGGCGTCGAGCCCTTCGTGGCGTGGTCTTTCGATGGTCAAATGCCGGCCTATGAAATGCCAAGAGGGCGGCCCCGGAAGGCCACCCACCTCTGATGAAGTTGGTTTGGAAGACCCTTGTTATGGCGCGCCAGAGGTCCCGGCGCAAGAGTTCAAAATTCGATGCGGATGCCGCTCTCCCGCAGGAAGCCCTGCCAGAACACGCCGCTCTCCCGCACGAATTGGGCGAAGCCGGCGGGGCCGAGGGCCAGCAGATCCACCCCCAGCGCCTCGAAGCGAGGCCTGGCGTCGGCGCTGGTGATGGCGGCCAGGATCACCTCGCTGAGCTGCGCGACGAGGGGCGCGGGCGTGGCCACGGGTGCCGCGATGCCGAACCAGGCATCAATCACCGTCCCCGGCATGCCGCTCTCGATCAGGGTGGGCACGTCGGGCAGGCCCGCGAAACGCGTGGGCGAGGTCATGGCCAGCGCGCGCAACTGCCCGCCCCGGATCAAGGGCAGCGTGGCCGCCAGCGAGTCCGATCCGAACAACACCTGGCCGCCGATGATATCCGCCATCGCCGCCCCGCTGCCGCGATAGGGCACATGGGTGCCGGTGACGCGCGCCTTGTGCAGCACGATCTCGGAGGCGAGATGCGTGATGGTGCCCGCGCCTGAGGACGCGAAGGTGCCATGCGCGCCCGGGGCCCGCATCCGCTCGATCAATTCGCCCAGCGTCTTCGGCGCGGCCGCCGTATTCGCGGTCACCACCACGTAGAAGCTGCGGCCGATGCCCACCACGGGGGCGAAGTCGCGCTCGAAGGTGTAGCCGGCGCGGGGGTTCAGCGCGGGGTTCACCAGGAAGGTGCTGGTGGTGCCGAGTGTGAGCGTATAGCCGTCCGGCGCGGCACGGGCGCCCTGCTCGGTCCCGGTGATGCCACCGCCGCCTGGCCGGTTCTCGACCACGATAGGGTGCGGCAACCGGTTGCGCGTTTCATGCGCCACGATGCGGGCGATGGCGTCGCTGCCCGTGCCGGGCGCGAAGGGCAGGATCAGGCGGATCTGCTGGCGCGGGAAATCCTGGGCGCGGGCGAGCGCCGGCAGGGCGAGCATCGCGGCGGCGACGCGCAGCCGGTTGCGGATGGCGGTTCTCATGCGGCGTTCCCCTGTTTCTTCGCCGCGATCTTGGCCTGGCCATGGGCCAGGGCTTCGTCGCGGTTGCCATGCAAGCCCGCGCGGCTGGTCAGCGGCAGCGCCAGCCGGGCCGCGATGTCCCGTGCGGCCGCGATCACCGCACCCGATTCCAATCCGCTCTCGATACCGCAAAGTTCCAGCATCTGGGTCAGATCCTCGGTCGGCATGTTGCCGATGGCCTCGGGCGTCGCGACCCCGCCGCCCAGGCCGCAGATCGAGACCTCGAAGCGGGTCACACCCGCATCCAGCGCTGCCAGCACATTGGCGGACGCGATCCCCGCCTGGTCATGCACATGATAGCAGAGCGTCATGCCCTTATGCCGGTCCAGGATGCGGGCGAAACGGGCGCGCACCGTGGGCGGGTCCTCGAAGCCGAGGCTGCCGGCCAGCATCAATTCCCGCAGCCCGGCCTCGTAAAGCCGCGCCACGATGGCCATCACCCGCTCTTCCGGGATCAGCCCGTCCAGCGGGCACCAGAAGGCCATGCCGAGGCCGAGCGAGAAGCGCTTGCCTGCGCGCTCGGCCACGCGCAGCGCCTGGATCGCCTGCTCCAGCGCGCCCTCGATCGTGGTGTTCTGGTTCAGCGCCGAATAGGCGACGGAGGCGGTGATCAGCCCCACCATCTCATCCACGCGCGTGCTCGCCGCGCGCTCCGCCCCGCGCGCATTGGGAACGAGGCCGCGCAGGTTCACGCCGGGCATGGGCGGCAGCCGCTCCAGCACCTCCTCCGCGTCCCGCAGCTCGGGGATGAAGCGCGGATGGGCGAAGGAGACGGCCTCGATCTCGGTGATCCCGGCGGCGGCGAGCCGCTGGATCAGCCAGAGCTTTTCCTCGGTCGGCACCCAGCGGCCCAGCGACTGCAAGCCATCGCGGGGGCCGACCTCGGTGACGATGGCGCGGGCGGGGAGGTGGATCATGGCGCGATCGCCGCCGCCCGCAGTTCTTCCTCGGTGAAGCCCAGGCGTCCCATCAGGATCTCCCGGTTATGCGCGCCGGCCGGCGGCCCGGCATGCTGGATTTCTGGCGGCGTGCGGGAGAAGCGGCCGGAGGGCGCCTGCATGCGCATCGTGCCGCCCAACTCCGCATCCTCCACGGAAATGATGGAGCCGCGCGCCGCGATATGCGGGTCGGCCATGATATCCGCCACGCTGTTCACCGGCGCCACCACGGCATCCGCCGCCTCCAGCAGCGCGATCAGGTCGGCGCGGTCGAAACCCCCGATCAGGCGCGACAATTCGGCATCCAGCGCCACCACATTCGCCACACGGCCCACATTTTCCGCGAAGCGCGGATCGGTGGCGAGGCCAGGTTCCCCCAGCGCCGTGCAAAGCCGCACGAAGGTGCCGTTGGAGGAGGCGCTCAGGCTCACCCAGGCGCCGTCCTTGCATTGATAGGTGTTGCGCGGCGAGACCCAGGGCAGGCGCGAGCCCATGCGCTCCTGCACCACGCCCAACTGGTCATGCTCCACCACGAAGGGGCCGAGCATGGCGAACATCGCCTCATACAGCGCCAGATCCACCACCTGCCCCTTCCCCGAGGCATCGCGCTCGCGCAGGGCGGCCAGGGCCAGGAAGGCGCCGCAGAGGCCGGAACTCGCATCCGAAAGCCCAAAGGGCGGCAGCAAGGGCGGCCGCCCCGGCTCGCCATTGATGTAGACGAAGCCGCCATAGCCCTCGAGCGCGGTGCCGAAGCCGGGTTTTCCCGAATTTGGCCCCTCCTGCCCGTAGCCCGTGACGCGCAGCATCACGAGGCGCGGGTTGATGGCGGAGAGCACGTCATAGCCGAGGCCCCATTTCTCCATGGTGCCGGGGCGGTAATTTTCGACGATCAGGTCCGCGTCGCGTACCAGGCGCTTCACCGTCTCGACGCCCATCGGCGTGCGGAAATCCGCGGTGATGGAAAGCTTGTTGCGGTTCACCACCTTGTAATAGAGCGCGATATCGTCCCGCCGCCGGCCCCAGTTGCGGAACTCATCCCCGCCATTCGGCCGCTCCAGCTTGATCACCTCGGCGCCCATATCGGCCAGGTGCATCGAGACGGTGGGCGCGGCCAGGAAATTCGAGGCGTCGATCACGCGCAGGCCGGCGAGCGGCCCTTTCTTCTGGCTCATGCGTTCTCCTTGTCCGGACAAGTCTTGCCCGTCGGGGCGAGGAGGTCAATCTGGCCGGAACGAGGAACGGGGCGCGCTGCCCTCGCAGCGCGCCCCGCCCAGTGCCTGCCCGGAGGCCAGGATCAGGAGAAGACCCAATCCTGCGCCACCACGCTGCCAATGATGGTGATCATCTCCGTGGTGGCGCCATCGGCCGAGGTGATCCGCCACGCATTGCCCCCCATATTGGTGAAGCTCGCGCCCGCCGCTGCCGTGCCATAGCCGAAGAAGACCAGGCTGTCCCCCGCGCCATTGCCATTGCCGGCGAAGTCGGTGATCACATCGCCATTGGCCTCGCCGCGCGCGAAGTGGAAGCTGTCGAAGCCGGTGCCGCCCGTCAGGCTGTCCGCGCCCAGGCCGCCACGCAGCACGTCAATGCCCTCGCCGCCTTCCAGCGTGTCGTTGCCCGCACCACCGCTGATCTTGTCGTTGCCCATGCCGCCCGCCAGGAGGTTGGCGCCCGCATTGCCGTCGATCCGGTTGGCGCCGGAATTGCCGGTCCCGTTCAGGTTGGCCGTGCCGGACAGTTCGAGCCATTCCAGATTGGCGCCCAGCGTGTAGCTGATCGAGGAGACCACGCGGTCATAGCCCTGGGCCGCCAGCTCCACCACCATGTCGCCCACCGCGTCCACGAAGTAGGTGTCGTCACCCATGCCACCCACCATGCTGTCCGCGCCCAGGCCGCCATTCAGACGGTCATCGCCCTCGCCGCCTTCCAGCGTGTCGTTGCCCGCGCCACCGTTCAGCGTGTCGTTGCCCATGCCGCCCGCCAGGAGGTTGGCGCCCGCATTGCCGTCGATCCGGTCGGCGCCGGAATTGCCGGTCCCGTTCAGATTGGCCGTGCCGGACAGTTCGAGCCATTCCAGATTGGCACCCAGCGTATAGCTGATCGAGGAGACCACGCGGTCATAGCCCTGGGCCGCCAGCTCCACCACCATGTCGCCCACCGCGTCCACGAAGTAGGTGTCATCACCCATGCCACCCACCATGCTGTCCGCGCCCAGGCCGCCATTCAGACGGTCATTGCCCTCGCCGCCTTCCAGCGTGTCATTGCCCTCGCCGCCCTCCAGGCGGTCATCGCCGCCGCGGCCGATGATCGAGTCATTGCCGCGACCGCCATCGATCCACTCATCGGCATCATGCGCCAGGATGGTCTCGTTGGCGGCGGTGCCGTTGAAGCGGAAGTCATAAGACCCGCTGCCCGCCGTCATCTGCACCAGGTCCACGCGCTCGCCCACCGTCACCTGGGCATAGGGGGTCAGCACCGTGTCGGTGCGGGCCGCCACGTCCTGGATGCGCAGGTCCTGCGCCTTGGTCGTGTCGGCATTGTCGAAGGCCGTGGCGGCCGTGCCGTGCTCCGCCGCGAGGAATTCGGCCAGGGCATCCTGCTCGCTGCCCTTGGCGGCGAAGGTGGCGACCCCGGCGCTGAGCGCCGCGTTGTTCAGCAGGTCCACGCGGCTGCCGGGCACCGTATAGGGGAGGAAGGGATAGCCATCGCCGCCATCGGCCAGGAAGCTCAGTGTCACCACCTTGATCAGGCGGCTCGGATCGCCCTGCAGCACGCCGTTGATCACGATGGTGTCGGCGATGCTGCCATCCTCGTTCAGGATGACGAGGTTGCGCACCCGCTCGCCCACGGTCGTCACCGCGCCGCTGGTGGTATTCACCACCTGCGCCGTCTTCGTCAGGTCATAGGAGAAGGAGACGCCGCCGATCTGCGCGAACTGGCCGGGCGTGGCACCCGGCGCGGTGGCCGCCACCGCATGCTCGAAGAGGCGCTCCAGGTTCTGCGCCGTGACCGTGACGATGCTCAGCGAATTGTTGAAGCGGAGCGAGTTCTCGATATCGAGCTGGCTGATGCCACCCTCGGGCTTGCCGGCCGAAGGGTTGGCCAAGGGCGGCAATTCGCTCGGCACCGGCTGGCCCAGCACGGCGCCGATCTCGGCGCGGATGCCGCCACCATTCTTCAGGCTGACCATCACGCCCGCATCGACCTGCTTCGCGACGTAGAGATTCGCATCGGCCGAGAGATTGCCGAGATTGGTCTCCTCCGTGCGGACCTCGCTGCGGCGGCCATCGAGGAAGACCTCGGTGCGGCCGAAGACGTTGCCGTCCTTGGCGGCGATCACCGTCTGCACCTGGTTGGTGATCTGCCGCACCTCGCCGCCGCGCGTGCCATCGGCATAGGCGTTGTCCGTGCCCCAGAGCGAGGTGACGGTGGCGTCCGTGGTCACATAGGCGCCGGAGACCACCGGATCCACGCCACCCACGCCCAGCGCGCCAGCGCCATCGGGATCGGCGATCAGCACGCCATCACCGTCGAAGGTGACGACCAGCCGGCCGACATAGGAGTATTCGCCCGAGGTGCTGACGATGGCGACCGGCTTGCCATCGGCCCCCGTGCGATAGACCGGATACCCGGCCGAGGCGGTGTCACCCGGGCGCAGCGCATCCGTGCCATCGGCGAAGATGGCGTGGCTGCCGGCGGAGATGATCACATCCACGCCGCGCAGCAGCGGCGCCAGCGCCAGCTCATTGCTGAATTGCTGGAGATGCGAGAGCAGGATGATCTTGTTGATCCCCTGCGCCGCCATCTGGTCCAGATAGGGCTGCAGGATGGCGGCGAGCTCCGCCATGTTGTCCCGGCCGCCATCGCCATTCGGGTCCAGCACCGTCACGCCGTTCACCGTGGAGATGGACGCCAGGACCTGCGTGGTCAGGCCCAGGATGCCGATGGTCTCGCCGCCCTCCACGATGGTGGTCCAGGGCGCGATCTGCGCGTCCGCCGCCTCGGCCGCCACGGTGGTGTTGTCCGTCAGGTCGGAGGCGCGGGTCGCGTAGGTCGAGGCCTCGCGCAGCGCCGTGGTGTAGAGCCCGCGCAGCGCGGCATCGCCCGAGAAGCCCAGGTTGGCCGAAAGATACGGGAATTGCGCGCCGATATTGGTGACGCGCTGGGCCCCGGTGCCGGTCGTGTTGGAGGTGAAGTCAATCGCCGCGGCCAGGGCGTTGGTGCCGAGGTCGAAATCATGATTGCCGAGCACCGAGGCCTGGATGCCGATGGCGTTCAGGATCGCGATGTCCGTCGCGAAGAAGGCCGAGCTGCTGCCCGAGAGGTTGCTCAGCGAACCCGGGGTCAGGCCCAGCGCCTGCTCCCAATAGGCGCGCAGCACCGGCACCATGGTCGCATCCGTGCCGGCCGCGCCGAAGGGGCCGGGGATGAAGTTGTCGCCGCCCGAAAGCGTGATGCTGTTCGGAACCGCATCTTCCAGCTTGTCCACGATGGCGGCGAAGCGGTCGGCGCGCTGGGTGGCGAGCAGCCCGGCCTCGAAGTCGGAGCCATGCAGGATCTGCAGCGTGTAGTTGGGCTTGGGCGCGGCCGAGATGTTGAAGACCGTGGTGGTGGTGCTGACCTCATTGGCGACGGCCAGGCGCGCCGGGGCGCCACCCGCGGCCGGGATGAAGGCCGAACCCTCCGGCGCCAGGTCGCCCGGCTGCCGCAGCAGGCCGGAGAATTTCACATCGGTCGGGCCATCGATGCGGAAGGCGAGCGTGCTGTTGCTGCGCTCCAGCCCGACAAAGGCATAGAGCTGGCCATCCACGGTGCCCAGCGTGATCTGCTCCGGCTCCGAGCCCTTGTCGTCGCCGCGATTGTCGTCATAGAGCGAGGGCGCCTGGCTCGCGATGATGGTGTCGATCAGCGAGCCGCTGTCATAGACCTGCGTGATGGTCGGCGCGCTGTCCGTGCCGCCCACCTGCCAGATGGAGAAGCTGCGGGCGCCGAAGGCCTGCAGGCGGTCCAGATCGCCGTCGCCATCCGTATCGCCGGCCCAGCGGCTGACATTCAGCCGGCCAAGATCGGCATCGCCCCGGCGCGACTGGATCTGCGACAGCAGCGAGGCGTCCAGCGCCGGCATCCCGGCGGGCGGCGTGCTGCCCGTGGCCGGCACCAGGGCGGAGACGCGGACCGCCTCGTTATAGACATTGTTCGTGCCGCCATATTCGCGGGCGTCGCCCTCATTGGCCGTCACCAGATAGGTGATGCCATCCTTCACGAAGCTCGCGATGGCGTCGGGCTGGTACATGCCGAAGACCGGCACGTTGCGCGGCAGGTAGCCGCCATCGCGGTCCGAGGTATCGATGCCGTTGCCGGCCAGGCTGTGATTGGACAGGCCGAGCGGCAGCACCGCCGTCCAGCCCTCGGACCCCGGCGCCAGGTTGAAGACGGCGATCGCGTTGGCTTCCTGAAGGGTCACATACGCCTTGTTGCCGACGACCGTGATGTATTCCGGCTCGAAATCGGTCGAGGGCAGGGCGGTGTTGGCAAGGCCGAAGCCATTGGCGACCTTCAC
>JAIYCD010000103.1 GCA_027488195.1 Acetobacteraceae bacterium
CCGGGCAAAAG
This sequence comes from Acetobacteraceae bacterium, assembly GCA_027488195.1. Lineage (GTDB taxonomy): Bacteria > Pseudomonadota > Alphaproteobacteria > Acetobacterales > Acetobacteraceae > Roseococcus. Next base: position 12 of record JAIYCD010000103.1, read on the forward strand.
CAGCGTCTTTACCACGCACGTCGAGCCTGTTTCGTCCCCATGCCACGCTTCCTGACAAGGAAGGTTGGAGTGGTGGAGACGCCGGGCACTGCCCCCGGGTCCGTAACGTTTATGCCACGCTGTGTTTATCGCCATAGTCGGGGCGGCAAGCCGCCTCTGACCCACCCGATATAGGCGATGACGGCTCAGAAAACCAGTACGGCCTTGCCCGTTTCCCACGGCATGGCCCTGCGCTACACGCATCCCATCAGAGGGTTGCGCAGATGGCATTGACGGACGCCCAGCGGGCAGAACTGGAACAGGCGCGGGAAGCGCGGGCGGAAACGCGTCGCGCGACCGTGCCCGCCCTCGAGGCCATGCTCTACCAGGTGATGCCTGTGCTCGATCACGGCTTCGTCCGCGTGGTGGATTATATGGGCGATGACGGCGCGGTGGTGCAGTCGGCCCGCGTCTCCTACGGGCGCGGCACCAAGGCTGCCAATGAGGATCGCGGCCTGATCCGCTACCTCATGCGGCACCGGCACAGCACGCCCTTCGAGATGTGCGAGATCAAGTACCATGTGAAGCTGCCGATCTTCGTGGCGCGGCAATGGATCCGGCACCGCACGGCCAATGTGAACGAGTATTCCGCGCGCTATTCCGTGATGGACCGCGAATTCTACATCCCCGAGCCCGCGCAGCTCGCCGCCCAGTCCAGCAGCAACCGCCAGGGTCGTGGCGACGTGCTGGAAGGCGAGGAGGCGGCGGAAGTACTGCGCCTGCTGCGCGACGACGCGACGCGCAACTACGACCACTACGCCTGGATGCTGAACGAGGATGATGCGGGCCAGGCGCTGGATGAGGGGCGCTCCGGCCTCGCGCGCGAATTGGCGCGGATGAACCTCACGCTGAACACCTACACGCAGTGGTACTGGAAGACCGACCTCCACAATCTCCTGCATTTCCTCAGCCTGCGCGCCGATTCCCATGCGCAATACGAGATCCGCGTCTATGCCGAGGCGATGCTGGAGACGGTGAAGGCCTGGGTGCCGCTGAGCTACGAGGCCTTCGCGGATTACCGCATGGGTGCGGTCATGATGTCCTCCCAGATGCTCGGCATCGTCCGGCGCATGCTGGGCGGCGAGGCGGTGACGCAGGAGACGAGCGGCCTGTCCAAGCGCGAATGGCGCGAACTCATGGAGGTCCTTGGGCGTGCCGCCTGATGACCGAAGCGCGGCTTTGCGCGGAGGTCTGAATCAGGCGGGCGGCCATGCGCCTGAGAGGGGGCAGGCGCTTCTCGACTTCATCGCGCTGGCCGACCGGCTCAAGCATGTGCTCCGCGCCTCCCGCACGGACGAGCGGCGCGAGAATGCCGGCGAGCACGCCTGGCATGTGGCACTCATCGCCGTCCTGCTGGCCGAGGAAGTGGAGCCGCGGCCCGACATGGCGCGCGTGCTGGCGATGATCGCGATCCATGACGTGATCGAGATCGAAGCCGGCGACACCTTCGCCTTCGACGAGGCGGGGCTGCTGACCCAGGCCGCGCGCGAGGAAGCAGCGGCCCAGCGCATCTTCGGCAACCTGCCGGAAGACCTGGGCGCCCGGTTGCACGCGCTCTGGCGGGAATTCGAGGCGCAGGAAACGCCCGAGGCGCGCTTCGCCATGGGTTGCGACCGGCTCCAGGGCTTCGCCCAGCAGGTGGAATGCGGCGCGCCGGCCTGGGCCGAGGTCGGGCTGACCCGCGCGCGCAGCCTGGTGCGGATGCAGCCGGCCATCGACCTCGGCCCGCCCTTCGCGCCGATGATCCTGGCCCTCTACGACCGCGCGATGCGCGAGCGGCTGCTCCGGCCATGACCGTCACGATCTTCGGCTCCGCTATCGCCGACCTGATCTTCCGCGTGGCGCATCTGCCGCGCGCGGGCGAGACGGTGCTGGGTGCCGCCGGCGCGCCGCTGGCCGGCGGCAAGGGGCTGAACCAGGCGATCGCCGCAGCGCGGGACGGCGCCGATGCGCGCTTCGTGGGCTGCATCGGCCAGGATGCGAATGGCGCCATGCTGCGCGCCGCCCTGGTCGCGGCCGGCGTGAATGTCGCGGCCCTGCGCGAGGTGGAAGGGCCGAGCGGCCTCGCCTGCGTCTGTGTGGATGAGGCGGGGCAGAACCAGATCGCCGTCTCGCCCGCCGCCAACATGGCCGCGCGGGCGGCGCAGGTGCCTGAGATCCGGGACGGCGCCACGATCCTCATGCAGATGGAGGTGCCGCCGGCCGAGAATGCGCGCCTCATCGCGCGCGGGCGGGCAGGCGGCGCGCGGGTGCTGCTGAACCTCGCGCCCGCCGCGGCGATGGATCGCGTGGCACTCGGCGGCGTGGACCTGCTGATCCTGAATGAGAGCGAGGCCGCCTGGCTCGGCCAGCAGCTGGGGCGCGTGGGCGATGCGGCGGCGCTGCGCGAGGTGCTGGGCATCGGCGTCGCGGTGACGGAGGGCGCGCGGGGGGCCACGGTCGCGACGGCGGCGGGGCTGGTCCAGGTGCCGGCCTTCACGGTTCGGGTCGTGGACAGCACGGGGGCGGGGGACGCCTGGTGCGGCGTGCTGGCCGCCGCCCTCGACCTCGGCATGCCGATGGAACTCGCGGTGCGGCGCGCCAATGCGGCGGGAGCGCTGGCCTGCACGCAGGCGGGAGCCGCGCCCTCCATGCCGGATAGCGAGGCGATCAACGCGCTGATGGGCCTGGATTAAGCCAGCAGGCGCCGCGGCGCGATCAGGCTGTAGCTCCGCCGCACCAGTTCCTCCACCTCGGCCCAGTCGGGCTTGTCGGTGAGGTGCACGCCCACCCAGCCCTTGTGGCCGAGATAGGGCGGCCGGAAGAAGCGCTCCGGCGCGGCCTCGATCAGCAATTCCTGGCTGCCGCGCGGCGCCTTCACCCAGATGGCGAGCGGCGCCGTCAGCGCCATGCAGAAGATTTTTTCCCGCACGCGGAAGGTGGGGGTGTCCCAGGTCTCGCGCTCCTCCGCTTCCGGCAGGGCCAGGCAGATGCGCCGCAGCCGCGTCAGCGCCGCACTCATTCCATGACGATGCGCGGGCCGGTGGCGGCGGGCTGCTCCACCTTCTCCCAGATGCGAGCGGCGATGCGGCGATAGGTCGCGGCCTCATGCGTGTCAGGGGCGGCCAGCACGATGGGTGTGCCGGCATCCGCCATCTCGCGGATCATGAGCTTGAGCGGCAATTCGCCGAGGAATTCGGCGCCCAGGCGCTCGGCTTCCACCCGCGCGCCGCCATGGCCGAAGATTTCGGTGCGATGGCCGCATTCGGGGCAGCAGAAATAGGACATGTTCTCGATAAGCCCGATGACGGGGACGTTCACCTTCTCGAACATCTTGATGCCGCGCCGCGCATCGATCAGCGCCACATCCTGCGGCGTCGAGACGATGACCGCCCCCGCCAGCGGAACCCGCTGGGACATGGTGAGCTGCGCATCGCCCGTGCCCGGCGGCATGTCCACCAGCATGACGTCGAGCTCGCCCCACTCGACCTGGCCCATCATCTGCTCGAGCGCACCCATCACCATGGGGCCGCGCCAGACCATCGCCGTCTCCTGCTCGACCAGGAAGCCGATGGACATGGCCTTCAGCCCCCAGCGCTGCAGGGGGATGATGCGCTGGCCGACGGCGCGCGGCTTCTCCTGCGTGCCCAGCATCTGCGGCAAGGAAGGGCCGTAGATGTCGGCGTCCAGCAGCCCCACGCGCAGCCCCTGGGCGGCGAGTGCCACGGCCAGATTCACCGAGGTGGTGGACTTGCCGACGCCGCCCTTGCCCGAGGCAACGGCGATGATGCGCTTCACGCCGGGCAGCAGCATCTGGCCCTGGCCGGGCGGCGTCGGGCCCGGGGCAGGGCGGGCGGAGCGGGCACCGGGCGCTTCGGGCGCCTCGCGATGCGCGGTCAGCACGACCGTCGCCGAAATCACGCCCGGCACGCTGGCCGCCGCCTTCTCGCAGGCGGCGCGCACCGGCTCCATGCCGCGCGCCCGCTCGCGCGGGACGGAGAGGGTGAACTGCACCATCCCATCGCGGGCCGAGATGCCCTCGATCATGCCGGAGCTCATCACATCCACGCCCGTCGCCGGATCCGCCACGCGGGAGAGAGCGGCCTTGATGGCCCCGATGAGCGCGTCCGACATGATTCTGACCTTTCCTTGACCGGCAGGGCGGCACATATGCACATGGAGAAGCAACTGCGCACCCCTCCCGGTGGGACGCAGAACCCTATATATGGAAGAGAATTCAGGAATGACCGTCCGGGGGTATGCCCGGCGGCCAAAGCGGAGTGTCCGGTAGAGATGTCTTGGAACAATGGTGGACCGAGCCCCTGGGGCAATCCGCGTCCTCCCGGTGGTGGGGGAAATGGCGGCGGACCCTGGGGCGGCCCGCCTTCGGGTCCTCCCGGTGGCGGCAACCGCGGCCAGGGACCGGATATCGAGGAGATGATCCGCAACGCCCAGAATACGGTGCGGCGCCTTCTGCCGCGCGGTGGCGCCGGCGGTGGCAAGGCGATCGGCCTCGCGGCGCTCGTGCTTGCGGGCATCTGGGGCGCCTCGGGCTTCTACCGGGTCCAGCCGGACGAATTGGGTGTGGTCATGCGCTTCGGTGCCTTTGATCGAACCGCCCCGCCGGGCCTGAACTATCGCATCCCCTGGCCGGTCGAGACGGTGACCACGCCGCGCGTCACGCGCATCAACCGCGTGGATATCGGCTTCCGCGGCGCGCCCGACACCGCCCCTGGCGGCCGCGTGGTTTCGGCGCGGGACGTGCTGGCCGAATCGTTGATGCTGACCGGCGATGAGAACATCATCGACATCGACTTCGCCGTCTTCTGGCGCATCCGTGACGCGGCGGAGTTTCTCTTCAACACCCGCAACCCGGAGGAGACGGTGAAATCCGCCGCCGAATCCGTGATGCGCGAAGTGATCGGCAAGACGCCGATCCAGCCGGCCCTCACCGAAGCGCGCGCGCAGATCGAGCAGGATGTGCGCCGCGGAACCCAGGCCATCATGGACCAGTATCGCGCGGGCATCGAAATCACCCAGGTGCAGATGCAGAAGTCCGATCCGCCGGCGGCCGTGGTGGAGAGCTTCCGCGACGTGCAGCGCGCCAATGCCGACCGTGAGCGCGTCCGTAACGAAGCGGAAAGCTTCCGCAACGACATCATCCCCCGCGCCCGCGGCGAGGCCGAGCGTATGGTTCAGGAGGCCCAGGGCTTCCGCGACAGCCAGATCGCCCGCGCTCGAGGCGAGGCCGGCCGGTTCAACGCCGTGCTTGGCGCCTACAACACGGCGCAGGATGTGACGGTGCGCCGCATGTATCTGGAAACCATGGAAGAAATCTTCAAGCGCAATGGCATGATCCTGGTGGATGATCGCCTCCAGGGCCTCGTGCCCTTCCTGCCGCTGGGCGAGCAGCGGAGCAATGCGCCCGCTTCCCAGCCGGCGCCGCGCCCGGCCGTGCCGCCGGCGGCGGTCGCGCCGATGATCCAGCAGCAGCGTGGAGGGACGGGCCGATGAACAAGCTCGCCATTGCCGCCGGCGTTGCCGTCGCACTTCTCTTCGTCGCGGCCTCCAGCTTCTTCACCGTGCAGCAGACGCAGCAGGTGCTCATCACGCAGTTCGGCCAGCCGATCCGTGTGATCCAGAAGCCCGGCCTGAACATGAAGCTGCCCTTCATCCAGACCGTGATCGTCTTCGACCGCCGCCTGCTCGACTTCGAGGCGCCGGGCGAGGAGGTCATCCTGGGCGACCAGCGCCGCCTGATCGTGGACAGCTTCACCCGCTATTCCATCACCGACCCGCTGCTCTTCTTCCAGACGGTCGGTGCCACCGAGGCCGGCATTCGCGGCCGGCTGAACTCCATCGTCACCTCCTCGCTGCGCCGCGTGCTGGCGGGCGAGACGTTGCTCGCGGTGCTCAGCGCCGATCGTGGCCGGATCATGGGTGAGATCCGCCGCCAGGTGAATGACGAGGCGCGCCGCTTCGGCATCGAGGTGACGGATGTCCGCATCCGCCGCGCCGACCTGCCGGATGAGAACACGCAGGCCATTCTCTCGCGCATGCAGTCCGAGCGTGAGCGCGTGGCCCGCGAGGCGCGCGCCGAGGGTGCCGAGGTGGCGGCCCGCATCCGCGCCCAGGCAGAGCGTGACCGCACCGTGCTGCTGGCCTCGGCCGAAGCCGATGCCGCCATCCTGCGCGGCACCGGCGAGCAGGAGGCGATCCGCGTCTTCGCGGAGGCCTTCCAGCGCGACCCGGAGTTCTTCCAGTTCTGGCGCACCATGCAGGCCTACCGAGAGGTTTTCTCGACCGGCGAATCCCGCATGGTGCTGACGCCCGAGAGCGACTTCTTCCGCTATTTCCGGGACATCCCGACGCGGACCGGCGCGCCGCGCTGATACGCTATGGGGCTGGCGCGCTGGACAGGCGGGCCTTAGCCTCCATGTCACGGGCTGGGGTGGTTTGCGCCGCCCCAGCCTATTCTCTTTGCAGAGGTGCTTGCCCGATGCGGCTTGTCGCGACCGCCCTTTTCCTGGCCTTGGCCATGCCCCCCTTGGCCCTCCCCGCGATGGCGCAGCAGCCGGCACCATCGCCCACCCCCTTCGTGGCGCCCGAGAGCTTCGCGCCGCTGGTGCGCAACCTGCTCCCGGCGGTGGTGAACATCTCGACCTCGCAGAATGTGGCACCTCGCCCGGGCCGGCCCGATGCGCCCGAGACGCCGCAGGCGCCACCTGGTTCGCCCTTTGAGGAGTTCTTCCGCGACTTCTTCAACCGCAATCGCCCGCCCGGCCCGCAGGGCGAGGCGCAACCGCAGCCGCAGCCGCAGCCGAACCAGCCCAACCGGCCGGCGCCGCGCCGCGCGCAGTCGCTGGGCTCGGGCTTCATCGTGGATGCCTCGGGCATCGTCATCACCAACAACCACGTGATCGACGGCGCGGACGAGATCAACGTCATCCTGCAGGACAATACCTCGTTGCGCGCGACGCTGCTCGGCACCGATCCGCGCACCGATCTCGCTGTGCTGCGGGTGAACCACACGGCGCCGCTGCCCTTCGTCCCCTGGGGCGATTCCGACACGGCGCTGGTGGGCGACTGGGTGGTGGCCATCGGCAACCCCTTCGGCCTCGGTGGCACCGTGACGGCCGGCATCGTCTCGGCGCGCGGGCGTGACATCCGCCAGGGGCCCTTCGACGATTTCATCCAGACGGATGCCGCCATCAACCGCGGCAATTCCGGCGGCCCGCTGTTCAACATGAGGGGCGAGGTGGTGGGCATCAACACCGCCATCTACTCGCCGACCGGCGGCTCCATTGGCATCGGCTTCTCCATCCCGTCCAATCTGGCGCGCGGCGTGGCCCGCCAACTGGCCGATGGCGGCCGGGTGCGGCGCGGTTGGCTCGGCGTGAACATCCAGCAGGTCACGGATGAGATCGCGGAGAGCCTGGGCCTGCGCGGCGGCGCCCGTGGCGCGCTGATCGCCCGCGCACAGGAAGGCGCGCCCGCCGCCGCCGCCGGCATCCGCAATGGCGATGTGGTGCTGCGCTTCAACAACCAGGACGTGCGCGAGATGCGCACCCTGCCGCGCATCGTGGCCGAGACGGCCGTCGGCGCGCAGGTGCCGGTCGTCGTCTGGCGCGATGGCCGCGAGGAGACGGTGACGGTGACGCTCGGGGAATTGCCGACGGAAACCACGCCGGCCTCGACCGCGCCGACCCAGACGCCCCGCCCGGATCGCCCGATCGAGCTCTCAGGCCTTGGCCTGCGCGTGACGGCCCTGACCGCCGAGCTGCGCGAGCGCTTCCGCCTGCGGCCCGAGGCGCGCGGCGTGGTGGTGACGGAAGTCCTGCCCAACACGCCAGGCGCCGAGCGGGAGATCCGCGCGGGCGACCTGATCCTGGAAGTCCAGCAGGAGCGGGTGACGACGCCGCAGGAATTGCAGGAAAGGATCGAGCGGCTGCGCCGGCAGGGCCGCGCCACGGCGCTCTTCCTGATCGAGAGCCAGCAACAGGGGCAGCGCTTCGTGCCGCTGCGCCTGGCGCCGCCGCGGGGCGCGCCGGGGTAAGGAAGGCAGGGGCGCTGCCCCTGCACCCCGCCGAGGGGCTTGCCCCTCGGAACCCGCCTCAGCTCTCGAGGCGGATGTTGTTGTCGCGGATCAGGGCGCCGATGCGGGCGCGCTGATCCGTCAGGAACGCGGCGAAATCCGCCGGGCCCAGGGCCTGGATGTCCATCCCCAGATTGGCATGGCGTTCGCGCACCACGGGGTCCGCGAGGCCCTGCTGCGCGGCTTCGGCGTGGCGGGCGATGGCGGCGGTGGGCGTGCCCGTGGGCGCGAAGAGCGCGATCCACTCATTCAGCGAAAAGCCCTCATAGCCCAGCTCCAGCATGGTGGGCGTATCGGGCAGGGTGGGGATGCGGCGCGGCGTGGCCACGGCCAGCGCGCGCAGCCGGTTGTCGCGGATCAGCGGCACGACCAGGGGCGTGGTGTTGAAGGTGAAGACCGTCTCGCCCGCCAGCAGGCCGGGGATGGATTGCTGGCTCGCGCGGTAGGGCACGTGGGTCACCTCCAGCCGCTCGCGCTGGGTGAACATCACGGCCGCCAGATGCGAGGCGAGGCCGATGCCGGTGCTGGCATAGGGCTGGCCCGGATTGGCGCGGAGATAGGCGACCAGCTCGGGCACCGTCCGCACCGGCGTCTCGGCCCGCACGCACAGCACATTGGGCAGCAGCGCGAAGAGGCAGACGGGGGCGAAGGCGGTCAGGTAGTCGAAGGAGAGGCCGCGCATCAGTAGCGGGTTGCTCACCTGGCCCGCCGCGTCGAACAGCAGGGTCAGCCCATCCGGCGCCGCCTGCGCGACCACGCCCGCGCCGATGGAGCCCGAGGCGCCGCCGCGATTCTCGATCACCACATTCTGGCCGAGCACCGTCTGCATGTGTGGCGCCACCAGGCGCAGCGAGGCATCGGCCGAGCCGCCGGCGGGCCAGCCGGCCACGATGCGGACCGGGCGCGTGGGCGTCCAGGATTGCGCCTGCGCCAGGGCAGGGGCGGCGAGGGGGAGGGCGAGAAGGGTGCGGCGGTTCATCCCCCCTAAATGCCGCGCGCCGCGCTATCCGTCGAGCCGAATCCCCTCGGCCGCGATCAGGGCGCCCATGGCGGCACGCTCAGCCGTGAGGAAGCGGGCCAGCGCCTCTGGCCCCTCGGCCGCGGGCTCGAGTCCAAGGTCGGCGAGGCGTGGGCGCAGCCCCGGCTGGTTCACCGCATCGGCGGCGGCGGCGGCGAGGCGCGCGATGATGGCGGGCGGCGTCGCTGCGGGGGCCAGCAGCGCCAGCCAGTCGCCGATGGCGAAGCCCTCGAAGCCTTGCCCGGCGATGCTGGGTTCGCGGCCGGGCAGGGAATAGCCCAACGCCACCAGCCGCCCCTCGCGCAGCAGCGGGGCGGCGAGTGCCACCGAGGTGAAGCCCATCGCCACATCGCCGCGCAGCAGCCCGGCCATCTGGTCCGCACCGCCGCGATAGGGGATGTGCTCGCCCGGCAGGCCCGCGCGGCGCAGTAGGGCGGCCATGGCCAGATGCGTGCGTGCGCCGATGCCCACACTGCCATAGGCGGCCGGGCGGCCCTCGGCGCGCAGCCGGGCCAGCAGGGCCGGCAGGGTGATGATGCCCAGATCGGCGCGGACCACCAGCACCAGCGGCAGGGTGGCGAGCAGCGTGACAGGGGCGAAGGCCGTCGCGTAGTCGAAGCCCAGGCCGCGCATGAGGTGCGGATTCACCGCCTGGCCGCCGGAATCCAGCAGCAGCGTGCCGCCATCCGGTGACGCTTGCGCCACCACGCCGGCACCCACCGCGCCCGAGGCGCCGCTGCGATTCTCGGGCGTCACTCCGGTGCCCAGGATCTCGGCCATGCGCGGCGCGATCAGGCGGCCCAGCATGTCCGTGCTGCCGCCGGGCGGGAAGGCGATGACCAAGCGGATCGGCCGCGCCTCCGCCAGAGCGGGCGTGGCGAGCGGCAGGGCAACCAGGGCGCGGCGCGGGATCATGCCAGCGGGCTAGCGGAAAGCGCCCGCGCTTGCCACCGCGCCGCCATGTCACTCGATCCGGATGCCCTCCTCGCGGATCAGCGCGCCCATGCGGTCACGCTGCTCGGTGAGAAAGCGCGCCATGGCGGTGGGGCCATGGGCATTGGGCTCCAGCCCCAGCAGGTCGAAGCGCGGCCGCAGATCGGCGTCCGACATGGCGAGGCGCGCGGCCTCCGCCACGCGGGCCACAGCCTCGGCGGGCGTGCCGGCAGGGGCGTAGATGGCGTGGAAGTCGAAGACGCCGAAGCCCGGAAAGCCGCTCTCGGCGACGGTCGGCACAGCGGGGTAGGCGCTGGCGCGGGCGGGCGTGGAGGCGGCCAGCGGGCGCAGCGCGCCATCGCGGATCAGCGGTGCGATCAATGGGATGGTGGAGAAGGTGAAGAGCGTGTCGCCGCGCCGGAGTGCCGTGATCTGCTCGGCCCCGCCGCGGAAGGGAATGTGCTGGCCATCAAGCCCCGCGCGCCGCATCAAGAGCGCGCCGGCCAGGTGCGAGCCGGTGCCCACACCTGAGGAGCCGAAGCTCTCGCGCCCCGGGTTGCGGCGCATATGCGCGAGGAAGGCCGGGAAATCGGCGATGGGCGCCTCGGTGCGGACCACGAGGATCGCGGGCAGCACGGTCATCTGCGTGACGGGGGTGAAGGCGGTGACATAGTCGAAGCCGAGGCCGCGCATGAGATGCGGGTTGGTGGCGGCGCCGCCGGCATCGAGGATGAAGGTGTTGCCATCGGGCGCCGCCTGGGCGCCGGCCGCCATGCCGATCGCGCCATTCGCGCCGCCGCGATTCTCGATGACGAGGCTGACACCTAGCTGGCGCTCGAGCACCGGCTGGATGAGGCGCGCCAGCACGTCGGTGCTGCCGCCCG
>JAIYCD010000271.1 GCA_027488195.1 Acetobacteraceae bacterium
CCAACCCGAATTGCCAGCGCCTGTTTGATCGCGCGCGGGAGCTGCGGGTGTGCTTCCACCTGGGCTATGCGGAGCTGACGCCGGAGGGCCAGCGCTTCAACTCCGCCATCATGGTGGGGCCGGATGGCGCGATCCTCGGCAAGTATCGCAAGGTGCATCTGCCCGGCTCGGTCGAGCCCCGCCCGGGCGCGCGCTTCCAGCAGCTGGAGAAGCGCTATTTCGAATATGGCGATCTGGGCTTCCCGGCCTTTCGCGGCCCGACGGAATGGCACCGCGCCATCATGGGCATGCTGATCTGCAATGACCGGCGCTGGCCCGAGGGTTGGCGCTGCTACGGCTTGCAGGGCGTGGAGCTGATGGTGATGGGCTATAATTCGGCCGCCTATGACCCCAATGGCGGGGAAGGGGAGAGTGCTGAACTGCGCACCTACCATTCCACCATGGCCGTGCAGTCCAACGCCTACATGAACGCGACCTGGGCCGTCAGCGTCGCCAAGGCGGGCAACGAGGATGGCTCGGGTCTGATCGGCGGCTCCTGCATCGTGAGCCCGAACGGCATCGTCGTGGCGCAGGCGAAGACGCTGGAGGATGAGGTGATCCTGGCCGAGGCGGACCTCGATGACTGTCTGCAGGGCAAGGAGAAGATGTTCAACTTCGCCCAGCATCGGCGGCCGCAGCATTACCGGCGAATCGTGGAGCAGGTGGGGGCTGAACCGCCAGCTTGATACCCGCCCTCAAACGCCGGGCGCGGCCTCCGGCCGCTTGGCTTCGCCGCGCCAATGTTGCGCTGAACCAGGCGTCCGGTTGGGCGGCGCCGGCCGCGTTGCGGCCGGATGATTCCCAGTGTGTGCTCTCGCGCGCTACTCGGTCAGCAGCACCGGCTCGGGCAGCGTCGCCCATTCCTCGTCCCGCGCCTTCTCGCCCGTGCTCCACATCAGGATGGCGAAGCGGCCGGGCCGGTCCAGCACGCGCAGCGGGTGGTGCCAGCTGCCCAGGTGGTAGTTCACCGCCTGGTCGCCACGTGCGAGGAAGCCGATCAGCCCCGCCATGTCTGGCGCACCGTCACGGTCAGGTGCGACCATCACCACCCAGCGCGCCACATCCATCGGCACGAAGCATTGGCTGGAGCGGTTGTGCCGCTCCATCTGTGTCGCCAGCAGCGGCAGCGCCACGGGCTCGGCATGGTTGAAGGCGAGGCCCGGCTGCGTTGCGCCGTCGCGCGCCACCAGCGTCTCGCCCAATGCCGGGCGGGCGCCCAGCGCGGGCGGGTCCATCACGTCGCCGAAGGGGCGGAAGGCTTCGGCGGTGAGGGGTTGCAGGCGGAGCAGGCGCGGCATCAGCGCGACCCCTCGGCGTAGAGCTGTGTCAGCCCGGGCTCATAGCCGGTCAGCCCGCGCGTGCGATGGGCGCGCCGCATGGGCGCGAGGCCGGCCAGCGCGGCCGCCATCCGCACGCCCGCCACCGTGCCATCCACCAGCGGCGCCGGCACATCGGCGGCCAGCGCCGGTGCCAGGCCCGCGAGTGGCCCGCCCGCCAGGATCACCACCTCCGCGCCGTCCTGCTCGATGCTGGTGCGGCAGAGTTCCAGGATCATGTCCCGCCGCTCCTCCGCCACCCGGCCGGGGTCGCCCGCGAAGGCCGGGCCCATGCGGAAGCCGGCGCAGCGATTGGCCAGGCCCGCATGCTCCAGGCAATCCACGAACATGGGCTTCAGCGCCGCCGTGAAGCTGACAACGCCGAAGCGCCGGCCGAGCATGCAGGCGGCGTGGAAGGCGGCCTCGCTGATGCCCACCACCGGCACGTCGAACAATTCCCGCGCCGCATCCACGCCCGGATCGCCGAAGCAGGCGACCACGGCGGCGTCGAATTCGCCCCGTCGTGCGGCGAGCGCCGCGACCGTGGCCGGCCCCGCCACCGACCAGTCGGCGCGGGTGACGATGAGCGGCAAGCCGAAGGGCGCGCTGACCGCCTCCACGCTGCAACCTGCGGGTGCGGCGGCCTCAGCCGCGCGGGCGATGCGGGCCGTCACCGAGTCCGTGGTGTTGCTGTTCACGACGAGAATGCGGCAGGTCATGCGGAGAGTCCTGATCGAGAGGTGGCCGAGGCGCCGGGAATGGGCTTATCCTAATCCCCGATGGCTCCCGACACCCAGGCCCCCGGCATGAACCAATCCGCGAGCGAGCCCCAGGCGCCGCCGCCGCAGGGCCGCGTCCGGCTGATCGGCCGCATCGGCACGCGCGCCGCGCTGATCCTGTTGCTGATGTTCTCGGTGCTCGCCTTTCTCGCCGTCAACTCGCTCATCATGCTGACGCGCCAGGGCGCCATCATCGAGCAGATGGGCGTGCGCGACCGTGCCGCGATCGAGGCGGTGGACGATTTCTCGAACGATGTGGCTGATTTCGCCCAGGCCTTCGCGGCCGTGCTGGCGGGCGTGCTGCCGCCCACCGTCACCGCGCCGCGCATGGTCCGCAACGCCGCTGGCATCACCGAAAGCTTCAACCTGCTCTACGGCCTCGTGGGCGAGCGGGTGGACAGCGTGGTCCGCGCCGCGGCACATGACATGGCCGCCCGCCTGCCCGATCTCGGCGAGCGCGTGCGCGACGCCTTCGCCCGCCGCGCGCGGGACCAGTATGCGCCGCTCCAGGAGGAGTGGCTGGACATGGTGGTGGCCTTCAACAACCTGGCCAGCCGGGCGCGGGCCATCACCAAGGCGGATGCGGATGCCAACCTCGCCCGCGCCCATGCCCTGCAGGAGGAGGCGCGGCGCTCCACCTATATCGCGGCCGGCATCGGCATGCTGGGCCTCTGCTTCGTCTGGTTCGTGCTGGTGCTGCTGACCGCACGCCCGCTCTCGCGCCTCGCAGTCTCGATGCAGCATCTCGCGCGCGGCGATGCCGAGGTGGAGATCCCGGGCGCGGGCCGCTCCGACCAGGTTGGCGAGATGGCCCGCGCGGTGGAGGTGTTCAAGACCAACCTCGCCAACTCCAACCGCCTCATGGAACAGGCGCTCGAGGGCGCGCGCCGCACCGCCGTCGTCACCAACCAGGCGAGCCAGGCGATCGGCCAGGTGAGCGAGGGGGCGATGACGCAGCTCGCCGAACTGCGTGAGGTCTCGGACGCGCTCTCCCACACGGCCGATGCCGTAGCCGATGTCGGCCGCAGCACGCAGCAGGCGCGCGACACGGCGGCCCGCGCGCAAAGCCTGCTGGGCGAGAGCCTGGAGAAGGTGCGCCTGCTGATCGAGACGGTGGATGCCGTGGGCGATGACACCGAGCGTGTGACCCGCATCGCCGGCACCATCGCGAAGATCGCGACCCAGACCAACATCCTCGCCATCAACGCGGCGATCGAGGCGGCGCGCGCGGGCGAGCATGGCCGCGGCCTCGCCGTCGTGGCGGAGGAGGTGCGGGCGCTCGCCGCCAACACCGAGGCGCTGGCGCAGGAGATCGCCGATGTCGTGCTCGCCGCCGGACGGCGCACGCGCGAGGGGGCGGGCACCGCCGCCGCGGTGGGGGCCGCGATGGACGGTTTCGAGCAATTGACGGGCGAGAGTGCCCGCCTCGCCGCGGCGATCGCCGTCGCGATGGAGGAACAGCAGACCACGGTCGCCTCGCTCGATGAGCGGGTCGCGACCCTCACCCGCATCGGCCAGTCCAACGCGACGGCCGCGGAGGAAATCACCGTCACCATGATCGATCTCTCGCGCCTCGCGGCGGAATCCCGGCGTGCGGTGGAAAGCATGGCGGTGCGCGCGGAATGAGTGCCGCGATCCTTGTTGTGGACGACAGCAGCTTCAACCGACTGCTACTCAAGCGCCGCCTCGCCGAGCTCGGCTATCCCGAGCCGGCCATGGCGACCAATGGCGTGGAGGCCCTGGCGGCCATCGCGGCGCAGCCCTTCGACGTGGTCCTGCTCGATCTCGAAATGCCCGAGCTGGACGGCATCGGCGTGCTCGAGCGGCTGCACACGCAGAGCAACCCGCCGCCGGTCATCGTGATTTCCGCGCAGACCGAGATGTCCGGCGTGATCCGTTGCATCGAACTGGGCGCCGAGGACTATCTCCCCAAATCCTTCGACCCGCCGCTGCTGCGCGCGCGCCTGCAGGCCGTGCTGGAGAAGAAGCGCCTGCGGGATCTGGCGGCCGAGCGGCTGCACGCGCTGGAGGCCGAGCTGGAAAGCGCGCGGCGCGCGCAGCTCTCGCTCGTCCCCGGCGACTTCGCGGCGCTCTCGCGCGGGCGCATCACGGTCGCGGCCCATATGGAGCCGGCGCGCGAGGTGGGCGGCGACCTGTACGACATGCAATGGATCGGCGCGCGGCACCTGATGTTCGTGGTCGCAGATGTGGCGGGCAAGGGCGCCTCGGCCGGCCTGACCATGGCGCGGAGCATGGGGCTGATCCGCGCCGGCGTGCAGATGGCGGCCACCCGCGGCGAAGTGCCGGACCCGGCGGACCTCATGGTGCTCGCCAATGGCGATCTTGCCGCGAACAATCCGGAGATGACCTTCGTGACGGCGGCGCTGGCCATCCTCGATGCCGAGACGGGCGAGGGGCGGATCTGCGTCGCGGGTCATGAGCCCGCGCTGCGGCTTTCGACAAGCGGCGTCACGGTGATGGACGGCTTCAAGATCCAGCCGCCGCTCGGCATCATGGAAGACCTCCCCTATGCCAGTGCGCCCTTCACCCTCGCCCCCGGCGAGGGGATGCTGCTGCTGAGCGACGGCGTGACCGAGGCGCATGATCCGGAGAAGGCGCTCTTCGGCAAGGAGCGTATGCTGGCGGCGCTGGGCCGGGAGGCCGACCCGGCCATGGCGATCGCTGCCCTGCTGCGGGAGGTGGCCGGCTTCGTGCGCGACGCGCCGCCGGCCGATGACGTGACGGTGCTGGCGGTGCGCTACGCCGGCTGAGACGCCAGCGAGGCCTCCAGGCTGTCGGGTTCCAGCAGCAAGACGGGCTCGCCATTGCCGAGCACGCCGACGCCGCCCACGCCGGGTGTCCCGGCCAGCGCCGGGTGAAGCGGCTTCAGCAGCAGGTCGGTGCGGCGCCCCACGCGCTCCACGGCAAGCGCCAGCGGCCCGACGGGGCGTCGCACCAGCACGATGGCGCTGCTCTCGGCGGGCGGCAGATGCAGCACCGCCTCCAGCGTGGTGATGGCCTGGCCGGGTGCCACCTGCTCGGGCCGGACCACGGATTCCACGCGGCCGGCCGGCAGGGCATAGGGCTGGCCGCCTGCCTCCACGAGCAGCACCGGCTGCATGGCCGCCGTCAGCGGCAGGTCGAGCACGAAGCGCGTCCCCTGGCCCTGGCGGCTTTCGACGCGCACCGCGCCGCCCGCCCGCCGCGCCGCATCCTGCACCACGTCAAGGCCGACGCCGCGCCCCGAGGTCTCGCTGATCGCCTCGCGCGTGGAAAAGCCGGGCAGGAAGAGCAGCGCGTGGATCTCCTCCTGGCCGAGGCGTGACGCCGCCTCGGGCGTGATCAGCCCGCGGGCCAACGCACGCGACAGCACGGCCGCCTCGTCAATGCCGCGGCCATCGTCTGAGAAGCTGAGCACGAGGCGGCCGGGCAGGCGCTCGGCCACCAGAAGCAGGCGCGCGGTCGCGGGCTTGCCGAGTGCCAGGCGCTCCTCCGCCGTCTCGATGCCGTGGTCCACGGCGTTGCGGACCAGATGCAGCAGCGGGTCGGCCAGCAGGTCGGAGAGGGAGCGATCCATCTGCACCTCCTCGCCCACCACTTCGAGCGCGACCTGCTTGTTCTGCGCCTCGGCCGTTGCGCGCAGCACGCGGGGCAGGCGCATGGCGAGTGTGGCGAAGGGTGTGACGCGCAGTTCCAGCACCGCCTCGTCCAGTTGGCCGAGCGCGATGGAAAGCCGGCCCTGGGCGCGCTCGGCAGCACCCGTGGCCGCGCGGAGCCGTTCCAGCGCGCCAGCGAGGCGGCCGGCGGTGGCAGGCGGCAGGGCGGCCTGGATGGCGGCCAATTCCTCGAAGGCGGCGCGCGCCTGCGGTGCGGCGATCGCCTCGCCCAGCGAAAGCGCGGCGGCGCGCAGTTCCGCCTCAAGGGCGATCACCGCGTCAATCCGATCCTGCCGGACGCGCATGGTGGGGGCGGGGGGCGGCGCATCGGCGGCGGCGAGGTCGGTGAGCGCGCCGCCATCCGGGTCGGCCTCGGCGCGGAGGGCCGCGAGCTCGCCAGGGGGCAGGTCGCTGGCGAGGAAGATGTCCAGCGCCTCGGGCGGGCCGGAACTGCCCAGCACCTCGCCCACGCGGGAGAGAAAGGGCTCGGCGATGGCCTCGGCAGTCGGCAGCGGCCCGAGGCGCAGGCGCCAGATGCGGCGGCCGGCGGCCATGGCGGCGGCGGCACGGGCATGGGCCGAGGGCGGCAGGGCGGCGGCGAGGCTGGGAGTGAGCGGCGATGGCGCGGGGCGCAGCGTCTCGGCCAGGGGCGTGAGGCTGGGCGCGGAAAGCAAGGTGGCAAAGGCGGCGCGGGATTCCTCCAG
This sequence comes from Acetobacteraceae bacterium, assembly GCA_027488195.1. Classification (GTDB taxonomy): domain Bacteria; phylum Pseudomonadota; class Alphaproteobacteria; order Acetobacterales; family Acetobacteraceae; genus Roseococcus. Next base: position 6,495 of record JAIYCD010000271.1, read on the forward strand.
GCGCTGCGCGGGCTCCTGCCCTGGCCGGGCGGCCAGATCCTGGATCTGCCGGGCGAGATGCTCGGCCTGTTCGTCGCCCAGCGCATCGGCGGCGGCGGCCAGGCGTTGGGCCGCGCGGGCCAAGGCCAGGCGCGGGCCGGCCAGGGCCAGGCGCGTCGCTTCCGCCTGGGCGCGCAGGTCGCCCTCGACGCGCGGCACAGCCTCGCCCGCCTGGAGCAGGATCAGCGCGCGGCGCAGCCGGCCCAGCGCGGCCAGCCTGTCCGCAGCGCTGGGCACCGCCTCCAGAAGGGCGGCGAGACGCGGCATCTGCCCCTCGCGCGCCAGGGTGGCGAGGCGGGTGGCGCGTTGCGGCTCGGCCTGCAGACGTGGCAATTCCCCGGCGAGGCGGGAGGCAAGGGTGACCCGCAACGGGTCCTCGCCCACGGCAGCGGCGGTGCTTGCGGCGGCGGCCGGTTCGGGCCGGCCCTCGGCCAGCGCGCCCAGCCGGGCCAGCAATTCGGCGGGCGGCGCCTGGTCCTGGCGGCGCTCCAGCAAAGCGAGGCGCTGGCCGCGCAGGGCATCCACCGCCGCCAGCAGTGCCGCGCGCACCGGCGGGCCCAGGGCCAGCCGCCCCGCGCGCGCGAGGCCCAGCACATCCTCCGCCTTGTGCGCCAGCGTGCCGATGCCGTGCGCGCCGATGGCCGAGGACATGCCCTTCAGGCTGTGCATGGCGCGGAACAGCACATCCACGGAGCCGCCCCCTGAAGCGTCACCCGCGAGGCCGCTTTCCAGCGAATCCAGGTGCTCCGCCGTCTCGGCTGCGAATTCCTGCCAGAGGGGATCGTCCGCTTCCATTGCTCAGGCCTCGAGCCCCGCCGCTTCGCGCAGCGTCGCCAGGATCTCCGCCCCGCTGCGCTCGGCGAGATCGGGCGAGAGCGCGCCGGAAGGCTTGGCGACGGCCGCCCAGGCGCCGCGCCGCAGCACCTCCATCGCGGCCGGGCTGCCCGGATGCGCGGCGGAGGAGACGACGACCACCTCCCCATGCCCGGTGAGTGACCATTCCGCGAGGAAGCCCAACCCATCCAGCACGGGCATCTCGAGGTCGAGCAGCGTGAGTTCGGGCTGCAACTCGGCCTGGGCCTGGAGGCCCGCGGCGCCGTCCCCCGCCTCGCCCACCACGGTGAAACGGGGATCGCCCGCCAGGATGCCGCGCAGCAGGCGGCGCATCATGGCGCTGTCATCCACGATGAGGGTGCGGATGGGGCCGCGCACCGTGGGTGGCGCTTCGGCTTCCGGCTCGTCCTCGCCGAAGGCGGCGAGCGCGGGGGCGGCGGCGTGCAGCTCGGCCAGTGCTTCCACCTCGGCCAGTGCTTCCATCTCGGACAGGGCGCGCAGCCGGGCCTGGAGCGGGGCGATCTCCATGCCATCCGCCATGGCCTGCATCTGCGCGAGGATGCGCTGCGCGGCGGGCAGGTCCGCCGCATCCGCCAGGGCCGCGCAGAGCGGCGCGAATTCCTCGCGGAAGGCGGCCAGCAACTCCTCGTCCATCACGCCCTCCAGATCCCGCGCAGCCTGTGCCCCAGGGCCTCGGGCGAGAGCGCCTCCGCCCCGCCCACACGGGAGCTTGCGGCCTCGGGCATGCCGGCGACAACCGATGTTTCGCTGCTCTGCACCAGGATGCGCCCACCCTCCTCGGTGAGGGCTGCGGCGCCCGCCGCGCCGTCCTGGCCCATGCCGGTCAGCACCACGCCGAGCGCGGGCAGGCCCAGCAGCGCGGCCGAGCGGAACAGCAGGTCGGCCGAGGGATGCACGGGCGCGCCCGTGGGAGCGAGGCGCAGCGCGAGGCCGTCGCCCATGCGCCAAAGCACCCCATCGGTCGGTAACAGCGTGGCCACGCCCGGCGCGACGGCCTGGCCGTTGGTGGCGACAACGACTGGCCAGCCAGCACGGCGTGTGAGCAGCGTCGCCAGTTCGGGTGCGAGCCCATTGGGCATGTGCTGCGCGATCAGCACCGGCACGGGCAGCGGGCCGCTTGCCGCCAGCAGGGCCGCCAGCGCATCCGGCCCGCCGGTGGAGGCGGCAATGAGGATGAGCGGCGGTGGGATCAGGGGGGCGATGGCGGCGGCGCAGCCCGGCGCCGCGCGGGGCTCCGCCCGGCGCTGCTGCCCCGCCCAATGCCTCAGGCGCCCGCGCAGCGCCTGGTCGAGATGGCCGAGGTCGAGCCCGCCCAGCCCCGCCTCCTTGCTGATGTAGTCGGCGGCACCCGCGGCCAGCGCGGCGAGCGCGGCCGGGCTGTCATCCTGCGTGTGCTGGCTCACCATGATGATCGCGGGCGGGTCGGGCAGCGCCATGATGCGCCGCGTCGCCTCGATGCCGCCCAGCACCGGCATCTCCACATCCATCGCCACCACGGCGGGTTGGTGCTTCCGTACGGCGGCGATCGCGGCCTCGCCATCCGCGGCTTCGGCCACCACGCGCAGGTCGCCATCGGCCTCGATGATACGGCGGAGCGCCATTCGCATGAAGGCGCTGTCGTCCACGATGAGGACCGGAATGCTCACAGCGCGCCGAACCGGTGCGGCGCGAGGACGGGCATGGGCGCGCCGCCGAGCAGCGCGAAGGCGGCGACCATCCCGTCGCGTTGGGCGAGGGGTGTCAGGTCGGCGGCCGGCAGGGCGCGCACGCCGCCGATCTGCTCCACCGCGACGAGCACCTCGGGCCAGAGGGCGAGGCGGATGAGCGGGGCCGGTCCATGTGCCAGCGCTGCGCGGCCGCCCAGCACCAGGCCACCATCCAGCACCGGCAGCACCGCGCCGCGATGCGAGGCGAGGCCAGCCAGGCCCTGCCGTGGCGTGGGCAGGGGCTGCGTCGCCGGCAGCACGGCGACCACGGATTCGGCCGGCAGCGCCAGCTCCATGCCCGCCGCGTGGAACATGACGAGGCGGCGCTGCGGGATCGGCTGCGCGGCCTCCCCCTCCAGGGCGGGCGGTGCGGAGGCCAATGCGGCCGCAGCCTCGGGCGAGGCGAGCCAGGCCTGGAAGGCGCGCGTGGCCGCGATGGCGGGCCCGGCCTCGATTCGGCTGGCGGGCAGGCCGAAGCGGCGGCCGCCCTCGCGCAGCACCAGCAGCAATTCTGGCGCCTCGCCTTCCGCTGCGGGTTGGCCCGCGACGAAGCCGGTCTGAAGGACCAGCACGGGCGCTCCGTCCGAGAGAGCGAGGCCGGCAACGCCGGGGGCCGCGCCGGGCAAGGGGCGAAGGGCGGGCATGGGGATGATGTGCTCGGCCAGCGCCGAGGGAATGGCGAGTGCGATGCCCCCCAGCGAGAGATGCAGCGCGGCCAGGCCCATCGCCCGGCGCTGGGGCGGCATGGGCGCGGCGGCGGCCAGGCGTGGCGCGGTGGGGGTGGCGGGGCGTGGCGGCGCGTCGTCACGCCGGGCCTCGCCCTCCTCCACGGTGAACCAGCCGCCGCCGGGCAGGGGGTGCCTGGTCATGGCGGCTTGATCCAGACGGAATCGCCCTGCGCGGTGAGGCCGGCGGGTGCCCGGTCGGTCGGGCCGAGGGCCAGGATGCCGCCCGGGCGCAAGGCCGCCGCCAGCGCTGCCGTGACCTGGGCGCGTGCCGCATCTGTCAGGTAGATCAGCACGTTGCGGCAGAAGATGACGTCGAAGCCAGCAGCCTCACCGAAGCCGTGCAGCAGGTTGGCGCGGCGGAAATCGAGGCTGCGGCGGAGCGCCGGATGCAGCCGTGGCGTGCCGTCCGGCCCTTCGAGCCACGGGCGCAGCGCCGCGGGGACGAGCCCCAGAGGGTCGCCCAGGCCAGGCGAGATGACGCCGGCTGCGGCGCTTCGCAGGGCCGGGCGGCACAGGTCGAGGCCGAGGATGTCCAGCCCCGCGCCGGGCGCTTCCGCCATGGCCTGCATGCCCTGCGCAGCGAGGGTGAAGGCTTCCTCGCCCGTGGCGCAACCGGCCGAGAGCATCCGCAAGGGGCGCCCTTCGGCGCGGGCGCGGCCCAGCGTGGCAGGCAGCAGGTTGCCCACCAGGTCGGCCTGGGGCGGGTGGCGGTAGAGGCGTGTCTCCTGCACCGTCACCGCGTCCAGAAGGGCGGCCCAGGCGGGCTCGTCGTGATGTGCGGCCCGCGCGTCGCAGGCCGCGACGAGCGGGGCGGCGCGCCTCAGACGCGCGGCCAGCACGGGGGAGGGGGCGAGCCCCGCCAGATCCGCGAGCGCCGCCAGCACGGCGTCTTCGCGGTCAATCCCGGATTCGGCGGCGCTGCCGCGCGCCATGCTCAGGGCGCCATGCTCAAGCTTGGGCAGCCTCGGCGCGGGTGGCGAAGGCGGGGATGATCTTGTCGAAGCCGCTGATCTCGAACACCTCGCGCACGGGGGCCTGCAGGCCCACCACCGCGAAGCTCGCCCCGGTCGCCTTGGCCTGCTTGGCCGCCTTCAGCAGCACGCGCAGCCCGGCCGAGGACACGTAGCGCACCTCGGAGAGGTCGGCGATCACGCTGCCCTTCTCAAGCATGCCAAGCAGGCGTGTCTCGGTCAGCGCCGCGGTCGCGGTGTCGAGCCGGCCATCGAGGATGGCCACGGCCTTGGCGCCTTCCTGGGTTTCGGTGATGTCCATCCGCGCAATCTCCCTGGGATCAAGCCGCAGGGTCCTGCGGCATCATGGCCTGACGCTAGCCCACAAACCGCCCGTATCGAAAGCGGGGGGTGGCTCAGCCGCCGAGCGGCAGCGCGCAGGAAAGTCGGTTCACCCCGTCCGCGCGCGCATAGCGCGCATCCCGCGTCAATTCGCGCACCAGGTGCACGCCGAGGCCGCCCATCTCGCGATCCTCGATCGAGGCCGCGGTGTCGGGCGCCGCGCGGGCGAGCGGGTCGTATTCCGGGCCGTCATCCTCGATCGCGATGACCAGGGCAGCCGGGCCGGGCGTCACGCGCAGTTCGAAGAAGCTCGCGCCCTTCGCATGCATGGCGACATTGGCCGCGATCTCCTCGGCCACGAGTGCCAGGCGCGCGGCGATCCCGGGGGCGAGATCGGCCGCCTCGGCATAGGCCTCCAGCTCGTCGAGCAATTCGCTCACACTGTCGAGGCTCGCCGGGAGGCGCAGGTGAAAGGGCGGCGTGTCCAAGCGCGGCGTTCCTCGGGTTCTTCGATGGGCACCATACCGGGTTTGCGGGCGGGCTGAATACCTTCCGCGCGGCGCCCGTTTGACTCGCGCCCGGCCCGCGCCGGATGCTGCGGCCAACGGAGGAAACCATGAACGACGCCCTGCCCGTGGCCGATCGCGCCACGCCCGCCGAATTCGCATCCTACCTGGACGGCATCGCCCGATTGGTCCGCGAGAAGCTGATCCCGGCCGAGCCGCGCCTCGAAGGCCAGGAGACCCTGCCCGAGGATCTGACGGAGCTGCTGCGCCAGGCGGGGCTCTTCGGCATTTCCATTCCCACGCGCTGGGGCGGCCTCGGCCTCACCATGGAGCAGCAGGTGCGCGTGATGTTCGAGGTGACGCGCGCCAGCAGCGTGTTCCGCGCGCGGTTCTCCACCACCATCGGCCTTGGCTCCCAGCCCATCCTCTACAACGGCACGGATGCACAGCGGGCCGAATGGCTGCCGCGCATGGCGAGCGGCGAGGTCACCGCCGCCTTCTGCCTGACCGAGCCCGAGGCGGGCAGCGATGCGGGCGGTGTCCGCACCATGGCGGTGCGCGACGGCGACCACTACGTTCTGAACGGAAGCAAGCGCTACATCACCAATGCGCGCCAGGCGCAGGTGCTGATCGTCATGGCCCGCACCGAGGCCGGCACGCGCGATGCCGGGGGCATCTCGGCCTTCATCGTCCCCATCGGCACGAAGGGCGTCAGCTGCGGCCCGGCCGATCGCAAGATGGGCCAGGATGGCAGCGCCACGAGCGAGGTGTTCTTCGACGATGCCCGCGTGCCCGCGGAAAATCTGATCGGCGGGCGCGAGGGGGGCGGCTTCAAGACCGCCATGCGCGGCATCAATCATGCGCGGTTGCATGTGGCCGTCACCTGCGTGGGCCAGGCGCAGCGCCTGATCGAGGAGGCGCTGTTCCATGCGATGAACCGCCGGCAGTTCGGCCAGCCGCTCGCGGAATTCCAACTGGTGCAGGCGAAGCTCGCCGACATGCGGGCCGAGACGCAGGCGGCGCGCAGCATGATCCTGGAGACCGCCCGCGCCTTCGACGCGGCGGGCGAGGCACAAGGCCCGATCATCGCGGACATCGCCTGCTGCAAGCTTTTCGCCAGCGAGATGGTGGGCCGCGTGGCCGACCACGCCGTGCAGATCCATGGCGGCGCCGGGTGGATGCGCGGCAGCGTGGTCGAGCAATTCTACCGCGACGTGCGGCTCTTTCGCATCTTCGAGGGCGCTTCGGATGTGCAGCGCATGCTGATCGCGAAGGACATGATCAAAGGAGCGAAGGCATGAAGCGCCGCGCGCTTTTCGCGGGGCTGGCCTTGCCAGCCCTGGCGCATGCCCAGCCCACACAGATGCGCATCATCAGCCCTTACGCCCCGGGCGGCGCCTCGGACACGCTCTCGCGCTTCTCGGCCCAGGCCATCACCGAGGCGATGGGCGTGAATGTCGTGGTCGAAAACCGGCCGGGCGCGGGCGGCAATCTCGGCGCGGAATTCGTGGCGCGTGCGCCCAATGACGGCAGCACCTGGCTCACCATCGCCGCCGCTCATGCCGCCAATGTCACGCTCTACCGCCGCCTGCCCTTCGATGTGGTGCGGGATTTCGTGCCGGTCTGCGTCATTGGCCTCGTGCCCAATGTGCTGGCGGTGAACCCGGCCGTGCCGGCGCGCAGCTTTCCGGAATTCATCGCCTGGGCGCGGGCGCAGCCGCAGGGCATCACCTATGGCAGTGCCGGCATCGGCACGCTGCCACACCTGGCCATGGAGCTGGTGCGGCACCAGGGCGGCTTCCAGGCGGTGCATGTGCCCTTCCGCGGCTCGGCGCCGGCCATCACGGAACTGCTCTCGGGCCGCATCCAGGCGACCTTCGAGAACCTGCCCCCCAGCGCCGGGCAGATCCGCGCGGGCGGCATCCGCGCGCTCGCCATGTCCACCGCCCAGCGTCTGCCCGACTGGCCGGACGTGCCGACCGTGGCCGAAACCTGGCCGGGCTTCGAGGCCGTCGCCTGGCAGGCGCTGATGGCGCCCGCCGGCACGCCCATGCCGTTGGTCGAGCGCGTGGCGCAGATCGTGCTCACAGCGACGCAGACGCAGGCGGCGCGGCTGCGCGGCATGGGGATCGAGCCCGGCGGCATCGGCCCCGATCGCTTTCCTGGCTTCCTGCAATCCGAAATCACCAAATGGGCGGAAGCCGTCCGCCTTTCGGGAGCCACCGCCGAATGAAGACCCGCGTCACCGAGATGCTCGGCATCGCCTATCCGATCGTGCAGGGCGGCCTCGCGCGCGTGGCCAAGGCGGAGCTTTGCGCGGCCGTTTCCGAGGCGGGCGGCCTCGGCCAGATCGCGACCTCGGGGCTCGATCTTTCGCGCAATGCCGGCGCCGATGCGCTGCGGGAGGAAATCCGTCGTTGCCGGGCGCTCACCAGCAAGCCCTTCGGCGTGAACTTCCCGCTGGGCCGCATGGACATCACCGCCATGCTGGAGCTGGCGCTGGAGGAGCGGGTGCCGGTCATCGCGCTCACCGCCGGCAACCCGGCCCCCTGGATCAAGCGCATCAATGGTGCCGCGAAGACGCTCGTGCTCATCGCCGGGCCGGAACTCGCGAAAAAGGCCGAGGCCGCGGGCGCCGACATGGTGGCGACGGTGGGCTATGAGGGCGGCGGCCACCTCGGCCGCTCGGACGAGACCACCTTCATCATGGTGCCGCGCGTGGTGCGCGCCGTCTCCATCCCCGTCCTCGCCTCGGGCGGCATCGCCAACGGGCAAGGGCTGCTGGCCGCCCTCTCACTCGGCGCCGAGGGCGTCGAGATGGGGACGCGCTTCGTCGCGACCCAGGAGGCTCAGGCGCATGCCAACTACAAGCAGGCCATCCTCGCCGCCGAGCCCTCGGGCACCATGATCATCAAGCGCAGCCTGGGCCAGCCAGGGCGGGCGCTGGTCAGCGCCTATGCGCGGAACCTGCTGGCACGCGAGGAAGCGGGCGCCACGGCCGAGGAACTGGTCCCGATGATCGCGGGCACGGTGAACGCCATCGCCACCGATGAAGGCCGCATGGAGGAGGGCTTCGCCTGGGCCGGGCAATGCGCCGGCCTGATCGAGGACATCCCGCCCGCCGGCGAGGTTGTGCGCCGGATGGTGGCGGAGGCCGGAGCCGGCATGGCCCGGCTGCGCGGCATCTGCCCGGGCGGCTGAGCCCAAGGGGTTGAGCCTGGGGGGCTGAGCCTGGGCGGCTGAGCCTGGGGGGACCGGTTTCGCCGCGATGCGTGGCGGCGTGCTAAGGCCGTGCCGGCACGGGATTGCCCCGCGCAGGCCAGGATCGGACCCGTTTTGACCATGCATGATGACAGCCCGATACGCGAGCGGAAGGAACGCCTCGCCTACCAGCTCTGGCAGGAGGCCGGCTGCCCGGAGGGGCAGGCGGAGCGGTTCTGGCGCGAAGCCGAGGGCTTGATCGCCACCGCGCAGGCCCAGCCCGTCCCGGTGCTGGCGGCGAGCCCGCCCGAAAGCGGCCCGCCGCGCGCCGCGATCGAGCCGGGCTGGGGCGCCGCGTTGGCGCGATATGCCGCGGCGTGGTGGGCCCATCCCTCCAAGCCAGCGGGTCGGTGATCCCGCGGCCGGGCCACTTGCGCGAAACGGTGGCGTGGCCGCACAAGCGGGCATCATGAGCCACGACATTTTCGCCCATCTGCGGGACCGTACGATCACGGCCCTCAGCGCCCTTCTCCCCGAATTGCCGGCGGAGGCCTTCGCCCGCGTCACCATGGAGCCGCCCCGCGAGGCGAGCCATGGCGACATGGCGACCAACGCCGCCCTGGTGGTGGGCAAGCTCGCCAAGCTGGCGCCGCCCAAGCTGGCGGCCGATCTCGCGGCGGCGCTGCGCGAACTGCCCGAGGTGGAGGAGGCGGCCCCGGCTGGCCCCGGCTTCGTGAACCTGCGGCTGCGCGAGGATTACCTGCGAGGCCAATTGCCCGTCATCCTGGGCGAGGGCGAGGAATTCGGGCAGGGGGCGGCGAAGCCGGGCACCGTGAACGTCGAATATGTCTCGGCCAATCCGACCGGGCCGATGCATGTGGGCCATTGCCGGGGTGCGGTGGTGGGCGATGCGCTGGCCGCGCTGCTCGCCAAGGCCGGGCATCAGGTGACGCGCGAATACTACATCAATGATGCGGGTGCCCAGGTGCAGGCTTTGGCCTGGGCGGCCTATTGGCGCTACCTGGAGGCGCTGCCGGTGGCGGCGCGTGGGCTCTGGGCCGAAGGGGCCGCGCCTGAAGCGCGCAAGGCGGCGGTCGAGGCCGCCTATGCCACCACGCTGCAATATGGCGGCGAATATCTGATCCCCGTGGGCCAGGCCCTGGCGGCCGAGCATGGCGCGGCGCTCATCCCGCCCGACGCGGAGAAGCTGGCCCTGGTGCGCCGCTTCACCGTCACCGCCATGATGGCCGAAATCCGCGATGATCTGGCAGCCCTCGGCGTGCAGCACGACATCTTCATCAGCGAGGCCGAACTCGTCCAGGACGGGCTGCTGGAGAAGGCCGAGGCGCTGCTGGACAGCCAGGGCCTGATCTACCAGGGCACGTTGCCGCCGCCCAAGGGCAAGCCGCCCGAGGATTGGGAGGAGCGCGAACAGACGCTGTTCCGCTCCGAGCAGTTCGGCGACGACACGGACCGCCCGCTGCGCAAGTCGGACGGCACGGGCACCTATTTCGCCAATGACATCGCGAACCACCTGCACAAGATCGAGCGCGGCTTCGATGCGCTGGTGCATGTCTGGGGCGCGGATCATGGCGGCTATGTGAAGCGCATGCAGGCGGCGGTGGCGGCGCTGAGCGGCAAGCGCGTGAGCCTCGATGTCGTGCTGACGCAGATCGTGCATGTGGTGAAGGACGGCCAGCCAGTCCGCATGTCCAAGCGCGCGGGCAGCTACATCACCCTGCGCGACCTGATCGACGAGGTGGGCCGCGATGCGGTGCGCTTCACCATGCTGACCCGCAAGTCGGACGCGCAGATGGAGTTCGACCTGGACCTGGTCGTCCAGCAATCGCGTGATAATCCCGTGTTTTATGTGCAGTACGCCCATGCGCGCTGCCGCTCGGTGCTGCGCGGCGCGGGCGACCCCTCGGTGGCCGATCTGGCGGCGGCACCGCTCGACAGCCTGACCGATCCGGCCGAGCTCGGGCTGATCCGGCGGCTGGCCGCCTGGCCGCGCGTGGTGGATGCCGCGGCGGCCGCGCGCGAGCCGCATCGCGTGGCGTTCTTTTTGAATGACTTGGCGAGCGATTTTCATCTACTCTGGAACAAGGGCAAGGATGACACGACCTTGCGCTTCATCCAGGCGGATCAGCCGGCGGCGACGCAGGCCCGACTCGCCTTGGTGGCCGCGACAGCGGCGGTTGTCAGGTCCGGATTGCGCGTGATGGGGGTCACGCCGGTCGAGGAGATGAGATGAGCGATGTGATGCAGCCCTCCTGGCGGGTCCGCCCGCCGGAGAGGGAGTCGTCGGGATGGGGGATCCCGCCGAAATTCTGGATGATCGGCATTGGCCTGGCGGGTTCCGTCGCGCTGGCTGGGGCCATCATCTGGGGGATGTCCATGATGGGGCCGCGCGGCGTGCCCCTGATCGAGACGGATGGGCGGCCCTTCAAGGTCCGGCCCGATTCGCCCGGCGGCGCGGTGGTGCCGAACCAGCAGGAATTGATCTTCGAGCGCAGCGGCAGCCGGCAGGATCGGCCGACCGAAGCCCGACTCGGCCCGCCGCCGGAAACGCCGCGACCCGAGGCGCTGCGCGCGCAAACCCAGCCGCAACCGGCGCCAGCACCTGCGGCCCCGGCCCCGGTGGCCGCCGCACCGCCGGCCCGGCCCACCGCGGCCCCGCCGCCTCCGGCGCAGCAGGCGGCCCGGCCCGCGCCCGCCGCCGGTGGCCGCTTCATGGTCCAATTCGCCGCCACCCGCAGCGAGGAGGGTGCCCGCGCCGATTGGCAGCGCCTGCAACGCCGCGTGCCGGAACTGGCGGGCCGCCAGCCGGTCATCACCCAGCTGGAGCGCGAGGGGCAGCCCACGCTGTGGCGCCTGCGCACGGCCGGTTTCGCCGATGCCGCCGCCGCCCGGGCCTTCTGCGACACGCTCCGCGCGCGGGAAGTCCCCTGCATCCCGGTGGGGGGCTGAGGTGAAGCCCGCCATCATCGGCGTCGCCGGCCTTCGCCTGACGGCGGAGGAGGCGACGCTGCTGCGCCGCCACCGCCCGCTCGGCGCCATCCTCTTCGCCCGCAATGTGGCCGACCCCGCGCAGCTGCGCGCCTTGACCGCCGAAATCCGCGAGGCGCTGGGGGCCGAGGCGCCCATCCTGGTGGATCAGGAGGGCGGGCGCGTGGCCCGCCTCAAGCCGCCCCATTGGCGCGCCCATCCGCCCGCCGCCAGCTTTGAAAACGGCCCCGCCGAGGCGGCCGAGGCCGAGGCCA